>JAFGOR010000104.1 GCA_016926375.1 Bacteroidales bacterium | reverse complement strand
TCAAAACGGTTTATGTCTTTCACCAGGGGGTTTATTTTCATAACCGGCAGTGGTTTGGGCTCCCTGGCAAGTTGAATTTGTACCTGCTCCAGGTGGTTAATATAAATATGGGCATCTCCCAGGGTATGAACAAATTCTCCGGGTTTCAAACCGGTTACCTGGGCTACCATCATCAACAACAGGGAATAGGAAGCAATGTTGAAAGGGACACCGATGAAAATATCGGCACTCCGCTGATAGAGCTGACATGACAACGTGCCATTTGCCACATAAAACTGGAAAAGAACGTGGCATGGCGGAAGTGCCATATTTTTCAGATCGGCCACATTCCAGGCACTCACGATGTGCCTTCTCGAATCAGGATCTTCTTTAATTGATCTGACCACCTGCTGAATCTGATCGATGCCTCCCCCGCTGTAATCAGGCCAACTCCTCCACTGGAAGCCATAGATATGCCCGAGATTACCCTGCCCGTCTGCCCATTCATCCCAAATGCTGACATTGTGGTCATGCAGGTATTTGACGTTGGTATCTCCGTTCAGAAACCACAACAATTCATAAAGGATCGATTTCAGGTGCAGCTTCTTCGTGGTCATGAGCGGGAAACCTTCATTTATGTTAAATCGCATCTGATATCCAAAAACGCTATGTGTTCCTGTACCGGTTCTGTCTTTTTTCTCAGTACCGTTGTCTATTACATGTTGAAGCAGGTCCAGGTATTGTTTCATGATCTACATTGTCTGAAGCAGCAAAATTAATAAAGATAAAGCTCGCGAGCACATACAGGCGATAAAGTTATTTACAGATGTTGATTTCTTTTAAGTTATTAACATTGAGACAACATTATTTTTTTACTACATTTAGCCAATAATCAAGTCGGCAATTATAAGACGATCCGTGCTGAACATGTAACGAATAGTTTAAATTAGCGTATTTATTAACCAAGAATACCTGAGATTGTGCAATTGAGCAAACTGCGACTGATACTTTACCTGTTTTTGAGCATATTGGCCTACCCGGTAAAAGGACAATATGATTTTACCGTTTCTGATGCTGCGGGTTGCACTCCCATGAAAATCAAATATTCCCTGACCAATACTGCAACTGTTGATTCAATTGACCAGGTCACCTGGGATTTTGACAACGGAGAAACCAGTTCAAGTATAGATCCCGATTCGGTAACCTATGATCAACAGGGATCATATACCCCAACTTTGGTGATCACATTTGATAACGGTTATGAACTTTGGATTACCAAAACCGGATTTATCGACGTACACCGCATAGCAAGCGTCAGTTACAGCTATAAAGACACCATCTCCGACCTGGTTTATGTTTTTGAACAAACTGCAACACTTGATGCGGGCGTGGATTATACTTTCGAATGGGATATTGAAGGCTTTGCCCTGCGCACCGAGCCCCGGCCGCTATATACTTTTCCCGATTCAGGAACCTATGCAGTAGTGCTTACAGTAACTGATGAGTTTGGCTGCTCAAGCCAGGCATCAGGAGAAATCTCCATACTCGAAGAAATCAGGGTTCAGAACGTATTTACACCAAATAACGATGGTGATAACGATTATTTTATAGTAAATACCAACGGCTCCATTCCGATAAATTTGAAAATATTCTCCCGGGCGGGGGTACTTGTTTATGAAGCAGAAGGAACCATTGTCAGCTGGGATGGTTATACCGTATCGGGTCAGAAACTCAGGCCCGGCATCTATTTTTATGTCATGGAGGCTTTAACCGGAGATCCGGATGGCAAGTATTCCAAAGCCGGTGCTTTGTATATGTATGACTGAACCATACATTCCCTTTATTTTATCACGCATCTTTTATGGCATTTATGTTAAAGAAATTGTTTTTGGTATTGTTGCTGTGCTTTACATGGGTAATGTCCGGTGCACAAAACAATACAGGCATCAAACCCAAAATAGGTTTGGTTCTGAGTGGTGGCGGAGCCAAAGGGTTGGCACACATTGGCGTTGTTAAGGTTCTCGAAGAAGCAGGCATCATTCCTGATTATATCAGTGGAACCAGTATGGGCAGCATTGTTGGCGGTCTGTACGCCATTGGATATTCGGCAGACGATTTGTCAATACTAAATCAAAGCATTGATTGGACAGTGTTGCTGACTGATTACGTGCCATTAAGAAATGTTGCATTGGATGAGAAGCATGACTACAAAAGGTATCTGGTCGAATTTCCCATCCGGAATAAAAAAGTGTCCTTGCCGTCCGGCCTGCTTGAAGGACAGAACCTGGCGATGCTCCTGTCGGGTCTTACCTGGAGATCAGCAGGTGTAGAATCATTCGACAATTTTCCTTATCCCTACCGATGTGTAGGAACTGAAATCATTAAGGGGGAAATCGTTAATTTCAGCAGCGGCGACCTCGCCCTGGCAATGAGAGCCAGTATGGCCATACCCAGTGTATTTACACCCGTGGTCTTTGACACAACCATGGTGGTGGTTGACGGAGGGGTGATCAGAAACTTTCCTGTTGAGGAAGTCATTGAAATGGGGGCCGATATTATTATAGGAGTATACACGGGCTTTAAGGATGTAGTGACTTCTGAGGACCTGGAATCACTCGATAAAGTATTAAGCAGAGCAACCGCTTCTTATGGAATTTATGATTCCCGCGAGCAATCAAAAAAAGTAACCATCCTAATTACTCCTGACCTTGCCCGTTTTTCCTCGGCTGATTTTAGCAAAAGTGCTGAAATTGAAAAGGCCGGTGAAATTGCCGCCCGCGAACACTTTGGTGAGTTAAAAGCATTGGCTGACAGCCTGAAACAATACGCTGATTACAAAAAGCCTGAACCGCTGCAGGAAATCGACAGCATCTTCATCACCAATGTTCTGGTTAACGATTTGAAATACTATGACCAGAGCCTGGCTTATGGTAAGCTGAATATCCGGAAGCATGAATATCTCAACAGGCAGGAACTCCAACAGGGCATGGAGCGCTTGTTCGGTACCTTATACTTTGACAAACTGACCTATCATTTTGAAAAAGAAAACCAGGGATACCGGTTCGTTCTGAACGCCAAGGAAAAGCCTCCTGCCTCATTCAGATCTGCCATTCACTACGACAATTTCTTTGGAGCCGGACTCATTCTGAACTATACACAAAGCAACCTGCTTATTTCGGGCACCAGGATGACAGCTACCATCGACCTGAGCGAATATCCGCAGGCCCGGTTTTATTACAGGAAATACACGGGACCGCGAATGAACACACTGGTGGGTTTGGATACCTACTTTGAGTCGAATCTCATTCCCGGTTATCTCGAAGGAGAAGAGGTCGGTTATTTCAACCAAAACAGGGTTACTTCGGAACTTGCCCTGAAGAAAAGTTTCGATCTGAACCAACAGGCAGGAATCGGAATACTCTTTGAATATTCTGCAGTTCACCCCAGCAAATCAATGCAAACGTTGTACCCGCTTGATTTTAACTACCAAAGATACGGGTTTGCCGGCTTTGGAATGAACAGCACCTTTGAGCTAAATACCTTGGATAATCTGATTTATCCATTTGATGGCAACCAAGTGAATTTTTTCCTGAAAGGTATTTTAAATCCCATGTCGGATATCAGGTACCTGAACGATAGCCTTGAAACTGAAAATTCGCTGAATTCATTCAGCAAGCTCTATTTTTCAATTGATAATTACCATCCCCTCGGCTCAAAACTCAATTACAATCTGGGGTTCTCGTTGGGAATCAGTACCGATGAATTCATTGCATCGGATTACTTTTTCATTGGAGGACATAAGGCCAATCTGCGCCGAAACCAGGTTGCCTTTGTGGGTTATAACCTGGGAGAAGTGATTGCCACCAACCTGGTTCAGATGAAACTTGGTTTCAATTACCGGCTGTACCCCAACTTTCAACTCGAGATACTTACCAATAGCATGATTACCTCATATGACTTTGACCACCTGTTGCAATCCATTCTGGATATGGATGGCGGGGCATTCCATTTCGGATATGGCGCAGGGTTGACTTACAATACACCCATCGGACCGGCGAGTATCTTTTTCGCCGGTAACAACAAGGAAGAAAAAACAACCTGGTACATCAACCTGGGATATACTTTCTGATCAGTACCTTTTACTGATGGCCCCCCAGTCGAGTATGTTCCAGAAAGCCTGCAAATAATCAGGACGCTTGTTCTGATAATCCAGGTAATAAGCATGCTCCCAAACATCACAGGTTAGAATCGGAATCAGGCCTTTCCTTAAAGGATTTCCGGCATTCGGCTCCTGAACAATTTCGAGCGAACCATCAGACTTTTTTACCAGCCAGGCCCAGCCTGAGCCAAACAAGGTAACAGCCGATTTGGTAAATTGCTCTTTAAAAGCGGCAAAGGAACCAAAGGTCGATTCAATGGCAACAGCCAGTTCTCCTATCGGCTCTCTGGGACCCGAAGGAGAGAAGCTTTCAAAATAAAAGGTATGATTCCAAACCTGGGCACCGTTATTAAAAATTCCTCCGTCAGACTCTCTGACAATTTTTTCGAGAGCGGCGTTTTCAAAAGGAGTTCCTGGAACCAGGTTGTTCAGGTTATTGACATAAGCCTGATGGTGCTTCCCATAATGAAAATCAATGGTCTGTTTGGAGATAAAAGGTTGCAATGCATCAGCGGCATAAGGTAATTTGGGCAATTCAAACGGCATGGTTATTTGTTTTAAAGAATTATATCCCTAAGATACAACTATTTTAAGTAGAATCAAAACCAGCCTGTGCCTTTGAGACAACCCGAACTCCGCACTCCCTACTCCCCACTCCAAACTCCGCACTCCGCACTCCGAACCTGCCTGGCCGGCAGGCAAGCTCTGCACTCCCCACTCCGAACTCTGCACTCCCCACTCCGAACTCCGCACTCCGAACTCCGAACTCCGAACTCCGAACTCCGAACTCCGAACTCCGAACTCCGAACTCCGAACT
>JAFGOR010000103.1 GCA_016926375.1 Bacteroidales bacterium | reverse complement strand
CGAATTCTGGCACCGATGGCACATTTCTTTATCCAGTTGGTTGCGCGATTACTTATACATACCGCTGGGCGGAAACCGCAAGGGAAAATTCCGAACCAACCTCAACTTAATGATCACCATGACACTGGGCGGATTGTGGCACGGAGCCTCCTGGCGTTTTGTTTTGTGGGGTGTTTGGCATGGTTTGGGACTTATTGCAGACAAATTATTCAAGCAGCTGACCCGACTGATGCCGGGATGGCTGGCAAAACCAACAGGATTT
This sequence comes from Bacteroidales bacterium, assembly GCA_016926375.1. Classification (GTDB taxonomy): domain Bacteria; phylum Bacteroidota; class Bacteroidia; order Bacteroidales; family UBA10428; genus UBA5072. The sequence goes on along the minus strand of JAFGOR010000103.1, from coordinate 2,799 downwards.
TTCATCACTTTTCATTTTGTGGTAGCCGGATGGATTCTGTTTCGGGCAAACGACCTGGACAGAGCTTCACAAATGACCCAACGCGTTTTCTCAGCATTCCATGCAGATATGGTTATACCTGCCATTCAATCCAATCTTTTAACCTATTTGCTTATTTGTCTCGGTTTTATTCTTCATTGGCTACCTGCCTCATTAAAAGAAAATCTGCGCGGCCGGTTTATTACCATTCACTGGACTGCCAAAGTGGCACTGGTCGCTGTCGCCATTGTTCTTCTGCTACAATTCAGAACAACCGAGGTGGTTCCGTTTATTTATTTCAGATTTTAGAGGGAGTAGTTGAGACTTTAGTTGCTTAGGCTCTGTCAACGCTCTGCTGTTTATTCTACACGGAACCCGAACCGCAGAGCCTGAGCCCCTTAAAAGAGAATATGCAGCCCTCACCCCGAAACTCAAAACCCGCCTCCCATTGGCATCCTTTTTGATGAAAATCTTTTATATTTACCCCTTAAATAAATTGAACTATGACACTGTTATTTATATTCCTATTCTTCCTGATAGCCAGTTGGATTGTTAGCTCGCAACTGAAACGTCGCTTCAAAAAATATTCGAAAACTCCACTCGACAGTAATTTGTCGGGACGCGAAGTAGCTGAGAAGATGTTACGCGATAATGGCATCCATGATGTCAGGGTCCTGCCATCACGCGGACACTTGTCCGACCATTACAATCCGGCCAACAAAACAGTCAATCTGAGTGAGAATGTTTATCAGGGACGCAACGTGGCAGCGGCTTCGGTGGCCGCCCATGAATGCGGACACGCAGTTCAACATGCCCGCAGCTATGCCCCGCTAAAATTACGTTCTGCACTGGTACCCATCCAAAATGTCAGTTCTAAAATATTGAATGCGGTATTCATTATGATGTTTCTGGGAGCCTTTATGCTGCCCACCGTGGTGTCTTTCGACCTGGCCCTTCAAATCATCATTGCCTGTTACGCTGTTTTCACAGCATTTGCTTTCATCACCCTGCCGGTAGAAATCAATGCCACACAGCGGGCATTAGCCTGGCTCCACACCGCCAATATCACCAGTGGACGCAATCACAATGAGGCTCGTGACGCACTGAAATGGGCCGCTTATACTTATGTGGTCGCTGCACTTTCGGCACTGGCAACATTGGCTTATTATGTAATGATATTTTTGGGAAGCAGGGATTAAAATAAATAATTAAAACACCAAAAAGACCCGAAGTCAGAAATTCATCGACTTCGGGTCTTTGATTTTATACACATTTTTCAATTCACAACCATGTATACCCGACAGCAGCCTTTGTTGGGACTAAGCACCAATCAGGCGTGGAATTTTATTTCTTTGAGAAATAAAATCCTGCGCCTCAGCCATTTCCATTACCCGCTCCACAACCTCTGGAACATTATCCGGATAGTTTACACTCAATACTTGCGCCTCCCGGGTCCATTGACGAATTAACGAAACACTGGCCGCAGACATTTTTTGAAGCACAGGAATTCCCATGCTTCTCAGCATTTCGGCATTACAAGCTTGTTCGTATTGATGTTTCATTGGAATGACACACAATTTCTTGCCCAGAAACAAAGCCTCGGATGGAGTTTCAAACCCTGCATTGCAGAGTACACCAGCACTTCCGGCAAGGCTTCGTATAAACCCCTCGCTTTGCACCGGACGCACCCAGATATTATTAAACGAATAAGAAACGGATATGTGTTTCGAAAACACCTCCCATTTAACATCTCTTATTTCAGAAAGAACACTGATAATATGAATATCGGCCCAGGCAGGAAGATAAACTGTATAGTGGCCCTGGTTTCCGGGAACAAGTTCTCTTACAGACTTACGAATTACCGGTGTGGTGATATGCTCGTTTAATGCTTTAAAATGAAAACCGGTGTTTTGAGTAGCGGGTGCATAATACTTTAAAATGACTTTTCCCCACCAATTGCTCACCGGTGGTCGGGGTGCTTCAACATCCACCACGGCTGACTGGTGGCTCATGCCAAAGCAATCCTTTCCACGCAACCTGCACGCCCAGGCTGATACAGGTTCAAAGTCTGAAACCACTAAATCGTATTCGTGAACAGGCAAGTCCATCACCTCTCTGAAGAATTTTCCTACAGAATTCCTGCGCCAGGTTTTACCCAGATCAATCCCTCCTTTCTTTCCGAAGAAAAAACCCAGCCCCTGAACACGGTACTTTACATCAAAAGGGAGTTCAAGCTCACAATGTTTCCCGCTTAACAGCACATCCACTTCGCCGTATTTTTTAAACTCAGGAACCAGGTCGGTAGCCCGGGCAACATGACCGTTTCCGGTTCCCTGTATGGCATACAAAATCTTCATAACAAACAATTAAAAAAAATCAACTACCCATTACCTCGTTAAATGCACTAATAAATACCGCTTTTGATGGTCGTGCAAAGGTTTCTTCAGCTGCAACGTCTCTGACATCTGCCCAATGAGGTTCCCAATATTTCAGGTTCCACCCTCCGTTCTCATATTCCAGGGCCGTCATATTCTCCACCCAGTCGCCTGAATTCAAATAACGAATTTGACCTTTTTCAGTATCAATCAGCTTATCCGCCGGGGTATGAATATGTCCGCAAATAACATAGTTGTAACCCTTCTCCACGCCCAGCCCAGCAACGGTTCGCTCAAACCTGGAAACGGCGTTACCACTCCCCTTAACTCGATCTTTGATTGATTTGGAAATAGAAAGACGTTTTTTTCCGAAAAAAGCCATCAGGCCATTTACCAGCTTATTCAT
>JAFGOR010000102.1 GCA_016926375.1 Bacteroidales bacterium | reverse complement strand
GTTATTCATTATTCAACAGGGGTGTGCTTTATGATATCAACGTGAGTTCATTTGCTCTTTTTATTCCTTTTGTCTTCTTATCTCTGGGTGCTCTGTTTTCAAAAACATCGAAGGTATTCAACCTGCTTTCGCGTTACTACCTATATATTATGCTCACACTTATTCTTGCAATTTATGCCGCCGACATGCCCTTTTTTGATTACTACAATGCCCGGCTCACCAAAGCCGTATTCAGCTGGACGGATCATCCCCTGCTGATGATCAAAACGTTGTTTTCATACAAGTCCTACCTTGTATATATATTGCTGTTCATGGTATCTGCATCGGCGGTGGTTTTCTGGATTCGTTTTCTTTACAGGAAAATCATCCTGAAAAACCCGGTCAGGAAAATCAAAACCTATGAACCGGTTTGCCTGCTGGCAGGATTGTTTCTTATATTGACAGGCATGCGGGGTGAATTCAGGTTGCATTACAAACCCCTGCTTCCGGAGCATGCCTTGTTTTCGCCTTATTCCTTTGCCAATCAGTTGGGCATGAACCCGGTTTACAGCTTTGCAGAAAGCTACAGTGTTAACAATATCAATTACTTAGATGATAAGGTGGCGGTTGAGAAATCATGTCACTATTTGAACATCACTCCAACTTACAATTCACCTATTGCCAGAAATGTTGTTTTTAATGATACCCTGGTCAAACGCAACGTGGTGATCATCCTTATGGAGAGTATGAGTGCAAGTGTAATGGGACTCAACGGCAACACGGATAATCTCTGTCCTTTTCTTGACAGTTTGGCCATGGAAAACATATATTTCGAAAATATATACACCGATGGGATACATACCTATAACGGTGTGTTTTCATCCTTATTTGGCTTGCCTTCTATCCTTGAATTTAAACCCACAAAAACACCGCATACCGTTAGTCTTGAATATTCAGGAATTTCGAATGTATTGAGTCCTCATGGTTACAAAATGCTTTATTACTGTAATGGCGACAAAAACTTTGATAACATGGATTTCTTTTTACGGCGCAATTGTTTTGACGAGGTTGTTTCTCAGGAAAATTTCGCTGAAGAGGAAATATATGACTCGTGGGGAGTTACTGATCTGACCATGTTTAGTAGCTCCATTGCCAGGATGAATGAAATGCATCAGGAGAAGCAACCCTTTGTTTCTGTGATCATGACTATCTCAGCTCATGAAGGTTATATTCCTCCGCCCGGTGTTTATAAATCAAATGAAAACCAGAAACAAGCTTATGAATGCGCAGATCATGCCTTGCGCTGTTTTTTCAACGAGGCATCGGAGCAGGGCTGGTATAAAAACACGGTCTTTCTTCTTGTTGCTGATCACGGGCAGAGTTTTGACAGGACTTATGATCTGTCCTTATCCTATTTTCATTCTCCCATGGTAATTGTAGCGCCCTTTTTAAATGAGAAAAGACACTATAAAAAAATAGGGCTTCAGCTCGATGCCATGCCAACCATTATGGGAGTTCTTAAAATACCTTATATTAATAACACGCTGGGCATAGATCTTCGCAATGAGTCAAGGCCTTTTGCCTATTTTTCGAGTGATAACAAAATCGGGTGTCTCAATGAGCAGTTTTTTCTGGTGATCCGCAAAAACGGGGTGGAATCACTTTACAAATATGCCAACAGGGATTTGGTGAATTACCTTGAACAGTATCCTGATGTAGCGGACAGCATGAGGGCATATGTTTATTCCATGTATCAGACAACACAGTATCTGATTAACAGCAAGAAAACTGCACTGCCGGTTTTTGCAAAGCAAACGGAATGATGAAATTATTTCTCCGGCAGGCGGCTGATACGCTTGCTGCGGGATAAAACTTCAAGGCATGCCCTTGTGTTGTGATAGGGGCACTTCCAAAAGCCTGCCTTGTCATCAGCAACATTGACGGTGCCGTCAGCCCTGATGCTCCAATACCATTCACCATTTTTCCGATCAACCAGGTTGTTCCGGATGAAATTCCAACATGCAACTGCGCGTGTAAGATAAATTTCCTGGTGTGTCATTTCATACAGGTTCATCAGGCCTGCCATGGCTTCTGCCTGAGGCCACCAGTGCCGGTCCATGTCCCGAACCTTTTCAGCGTCATCTCTTTCATAAACAAGACTGCCGTCTTCCTGCAAGCCTTCCATTGAAGCAACTGCCAGCGAGGTGCATGCAGTTTTTGCCTTAGTTATCAAATCCTTATCTTCAAGTGCAAAGGCTCCTTCAAGTATCAGCCATGAAGCTTCAATATCGTGTCCGTAAGAAACCAGGGATGATTTTGAGTTCCATTTTTCATCAAAGAAAAGCAGCAGGTGGTGCGAGGCCGGGTCAATAATTTTATCCAGAAACAGGTTTACCAGGTTCCTGAGTCTTGATTCCAGTAATTGGTCTTTCCAAACCTGGTAAAGATTGGTATAGGCTTCCAGAATATGAAGGTGGGTATTGGTTGTTTTCTTTTCGTTGGCATCTTTATCACTCAGGCGAAGGTCTTCAAGAAGTTTCCAGTCGCGACTGTAGGCTTCAAAGTATCCGTTCAGCCTGTTGTCAAAACTATGTTTTTCAATGATGGAAAACAGCGAAATGGCTTTGTCGCGGCATGCTTTATCCCCTGAAGCTTTGTAAAACTCTGAAAGGGCATAAATAAAGAAGGCCTGTGAATAAATCTGTTTTTTTGTATCGGCAGGTTTTCCGTTGCTGGTCAGTTTCCAATAGGTACCCCCGTAATCCGCGTCAAAAAAGTATTTTAAAATATAGTCTTTGCTGTATTCCGCTGTTTTCAGGTATTCAGAATTGCCCAGCCTGTGGTAGGCCGAGGAAAATGTCCAGAGAATTCTGGAATTTAATATCCCTCCTTTATCCGCGTTTTTAATAACCTCACCCCGTCCGTTAATCTGTCCGTAAAACCCCCCGAGTTCGGAATCCATGGTCTTGTTCATCCAAAAGGGCAGGATGTTGCCGGTTAGCTCATCATAAATTTCTTGCTGAAACCGGGTTGTTTCTTCAACTGTCATGGTTATTATTATTCATTATCAGCTGTTTTATTACAGCAATAAATGTCTATTTCCTTTCTCCAAGATACTTCAGATTTTTGCTGATCAAATCGGTTAGTGTTTCAACCGAGGTGTCGGAATAATATCCGTCCGCCGGTGTATTCAGACAATAGTCCACCAACCGGTCTACCGTTGATGTGGCTACATGCATCCGGGTATCAGAAGATGCGTAATAAATGAAAACGGTACCGTCATCATCTGCAATCCAACCGTTTGTAAACAATACATTCGATACATCTCCAATGCGTTCTTCTCCCTCGGGCGCCATCAGGAATCCGGCCGGTTCGGCAATGAGTTCCGACGGGTCATTCAGCGAGGTCATGTACACATATAAAACATACCGCAAACCGGCAGCACATCCCCTTACGCCATGGGCCAGGTGTAGCCATCCCTGAGGGGTTTTAATGGGGTGGGGGCCCTCACCGTTTTTTACTTCTTTAATTGTATGGTAATACCGGTGGTTGATTATCTTTTCGTCTTTAACAACAGCATGGGTGATGTCATCAATCAGCGCCCATCCGATTCCTCCGCCTTTCCCGGCGTCTATGAAACCATCCTGTGGCCTGGTATAAAGAGCATATTTACCATTTACAAATTCAGGGTGCAGCACAACATTCCGTTGCTGACTTCTTGAAACCAAATCGGGAAGTCTTTCCCATTTTACCAAATCCCTTGTTCTTACAATTCCTGCTTTGGCAACCGCCGATGACAGATCTCCGTCAGCAGCTGCAGGGTCTTTGTGCTCGGCACAAAAAATGCCGTAAATCCAGCCATCCTCGTGCCGGGTGAGTCTCATATCATATACATTCGTTTCGGGTTCCTTAACCTGCGGCAATCGTACAGGGTAATCCCAAAACCTGAACTGATCAATACCATTTGGACTTTCAGCAACAGCAAAAAACGATTTGCGATCGCTGCCTTCAACCCTGGCCATCAGTAAATATTTTCCATTGTGTTTAATAGCTCCGGCATTAAATGCGGCATGTATACCAATTCGTTCCATGAGAGCCGGATTGGCAGCCGGATTCAGGTCGAACCGCCAGAAAAGCGGAGCATGGTCTCCGGTAAGAACTGGATTTTCGTACCTTTCAAATACGCCATTGCCCGGAAGCACCTTTTTGTTCTTTTTCATGATCAGGTCATGGTGCATCTTCTCCAACTGCTCCAGTCTTTCCTTGTATACGTTGTTCATCTTGGCTTATTTATAAGTTCACAATAATTTATATTTCATTGGGCAACCGTACCGGCTTATTCTGTATAAGCCTCAGTATCATTGCTAATTAATGTATTCACAAAGATAAGTTCTTTCTCATGAAAAATTATAGTACTAATTTGTCACATTTTAGTCTCATTTTAAGCTTAATTTCATAATATTGTGATTGATTAATATATCTTCCGGTAAGAAAACCGGTACTTATTTAGCATTACTATTTTATGCATACCCTTTACCGAGAAGTAACGCCACTTAGTTCTGACGATTGTTTTATGGTATTTTCCAGGATTAAGTCAGGTTTTGATTTTCCGCTTCATTGTCACGATGAATTTGAACTGAATTTAATCACACATGCCCGGGGTGCCAAGCGGATTGTAGGGTTTCACATGAGCGAAATTGACGATGCTGAATTGGTACTTATTGGTGGCAATCTGCCTCACGCCTGGTTTACGCATCATTGTAAGAGTTCTGAAATTCACGAAATAACCATTCAGTTTCACAAAGATCTTTTTGACGAGAAATTTCTTGGCAGAAACCAGTTGTCGGGCATCAAAAGTTTATTACAGCGTTCACATCAGGGTATACTCTTTTCCAAAGAAACTGCTCATAAAATAAAACCCCGTTTGGAATCACTGATTTCATGCAAAGGTTTCAATTCGGTTCTCGAATTGATGTCGGTTTTGCAGGAGCTCTCTGTTTCCCCCGACATGCAGATTCTTTCACAAGCCACACCGCTTAACAATACGCCCGATTTAAAAAGCCGCCGGCTCGAAAGGGTGTTTGATTTTATTCGCCTGAACTATACCCGGGAAATATCTTTGAAGGAAGTATCTGATATGGTAAATATGCCCGAGGTTTCGTTCAGTAGGTTTTTCAAAAAGCGAACCGGCAGAACCTTTATAGAAAGCCTTAACGACATCAGAATCGGACATGCCACACGGATGCTTATTAATACAACGCATACCATTTCCGAGATATCCTATAAGTGCGGGTTTAATAATCTTTCCTACTTCAACCGCATATTTAAAAGAAAGAATGGTTGTACACCAAGCGAATTCAGGGAAAACTATATGGATTCAAAAGTTTACGTTTAGTTTCCACATGCCTTTCAGGGTTTCAAAATTCAGTGCTTCCTGCAGCAGTTTCATAAAACTGATCCGGGATATTTCTGCTGCTCCAAGCGATTGAAGATGCGCCGTGGATTGCTGTGCGTCAATAAAATGAAATTGATGCTGAACAGCCCATTCAACAAGACTGTAAAGCGCCACTTTTGATGCATCTCTCATATGGTAGAACATGGATTCACCAAAAAACGCCCTGCCCAACGAAACGCCATAGAGCCCGCCAACAAGGGTGCCATCCAGGTAGGTTTCAAAGGAATGGGCAAATCCGGCAAGATGCAGGTTGATGTATGCATGCATCATTTCTTCCGTGATCCAGGTTCCCTTTTGCCCGTTGCGTTTTACAGCAGCGCAGTTTCTGATAACTCCTTCAAAATTGGTGTCGGTGCGTACTTCATATGTTTTGCTTCGGATGCGCTGCCGCAAACTGGATGAAACCCTGAATTTTTCGGGAAATAATACAAGCCGGGGATCAGGTGACCACCAAAGAATCGGGGAGTTCTCGTCATACCAGGGAAAAATGCCTTGTGAATAGGCCGTTATGAGAGATTCATTATTCAAATCTCCTCCAACCGCGAGCAGACCATCGGAATCTGCTGAACATGGATCTGGAAACTGATACTCAACAGGCATGATTGCAAAGGTAGTTATAAAAAAAATTCCGGACCTTTTGAATGATCCGGAACTTTGCTGTTGGTGCCCAGGACAAGACTCGAACTTGCACGCCCTGTAACAGGCGCCAGCCCCTCAAGCTGGTGTGTCTACCAATTCCACCACCTGG
>JAFGOR010000101.1 GCA_016926375.1 Bacteroidales bacterium | reverse complement strand
CAGAGAGTTCCATTTGCAAGGCTTGCGCAGTCCGAAAATGCGGAGTTTACTAGTCGTAAATGAGCAATTTTCGGACAAGCGTAACGCGGCAAATGGGACTTTATGGACAGACACTAATTACAGTCAGATTTACAGGTTCCCATATCAAAATAAGATAATGGCCCTGATATATGCTATGATTTTGATCAGTATCGTCGAGCAGGGGATCTCGTAAAGCAGGCAAGCTGTTCAGGTTTTTCATGGCATATCTGTGACAGTCCGTTTGTTAATTCGCTAACAGGTTGAAATTACTTGATATTGACAGGTAATTGTTGTAACTTATGCATTATTTACAATAACTGAAAGGAGGATTTATGGCCAAGAATCTGATTTCACTGAAAGTAAAATGTCCGCACTGTGACAGATCACTTATGGATCATACGTTGTTTCTGAATGCAAAACCCAGTATCAAGGTCAGGGTTGATATGAATGGCAATCAGGGCATTTTGAATCTCTGTTCCACATACGGATGCTTTGATAAGCAGAGTAGTGTGGAACTGGTAAATGGGGAAATTGCCAAACTGATGTGCATGCATTGCAAAAAGGAACTCATAGGTAAACAGGTCTGCGACTTGTGTGGTGCTCCCATTATTGATTTCAGTGTGGAAAAAGGCGGAACTGTGCACTTTTGCTCCAGAGTGGGATGCGAAAAGCATTACGTGTCGTTTGAAGATATCTATACGACACTAACCAGTTTTTACCAGGAATACGACTATGGCGCCAGGGAAACCGACTTTTGAGTCGTTGGTTTGCTTCCGCCATTGACAATTGATCGGCTTGCCTGTTAAAGTTATTAAAAGATCCTCATTGGGGACTGCCAGACAGCTGTAAACACAAGAAAATGTGTTATATTCATAACAATAAACCGGGTAATTTTGTTACTATCGGGCTGTAAAGGTTCCCAAAGATCATCGCAATTAACTGGTTACTTCCTCAACTCAGTTCACGTCAAACCTCAGAAAACCTCATGATACAAGCATCAATTATTTAATGATGCATTGCATTATTTACTTAAACTCATTCTAAATTGTCAAATATCCTTGTTAATCTTATTTTTCTATTATATTTTAGTTGTGAAATAATTAACAATTGTAAAAAGCCTTTATTAGTAGCTTCTTGAATTGCTGGGATTTTGTATTCACTGGCTAATAGGGGTTTGTGGTAACCATATAAAAGGGGAACTCCAACAACCGGAGCGCACAAACAGATTAAAGGGTGTTTTCCTGCAAGGGGCAGGACCGGCATCCGACTCTTACAAATAAATATCATATACGGATGAAAACAGGTGTTCAAAAAATTGTGGAAAAGTACGGCAAGGATAAAACCAGGCTTATGGATATCCTGATTGATGTTCAGACGGAATACGGCTATATTCCGCATGAGATTACCGTGCAGATAGCGGAAGATCTGGGTATGTCGGAGGTCGACGTGGACCAGACCATCTCGTTTTACCATTTCTTTTCGCAGAAGCCTACCGGAAAGTACCATATCTTTTTGAACAACAGTGCCGTTGCCAACATGATGGGAAGGGCAGAGGTAGCCCATACCTTCATGAAAGAGCTGGGGATCCGTTTTGGCGAGGTTACCTCCGACGGATTGGTTGGTTTGTTTGACACCTCCTGCATTGGCATGAACGACCAGGAGCCTGCTGCTATTATCAACAACCAGATTTTCACCCGGCTTACACCATTCCGGGTTAAGGAAATAGTGCGGGATATCCGCGAAGGCAAAAGCATACACGATATGGTTGTAGCCGATTATGGAGATGGTCAGAACAGCTCAGACCTGATTAAATCCGTTGTGGCCAACAACATACGAAAAATCGGTCCCATTCTCGAACGCAACTTCAAGCCCGGACAGGTCATTGAGAAGATTACCAAAATGACGCCGGAGCAGGTAATTGACGAAGTCAAGAAATCCAATATGCGGGGAAGAGGCGGAGCTGGTTTTCCTACAGGTATGAAATGGGAGTTCTGCCGAAACGCAGCCGGTCCAAAAAAATACATATTCTGCAATGCCGATGAAGGCGAACCGGGAACCTTTAAAGACAGGGTTATCCTTACCGAAAGGGCCCGGTTGTTGTTTGAAGGCATGGTGATTGCCGGTTACGCAGTGGGTGCAGACGAAGGCATACTTTATTTACGCCATGAATACAAATACCTGCAGGCTTATCTTGAATCCATACTAAAGGTAGCCAGGGAAGCCAATTACCTTGGGAAAAACATACTGGGTAAAAAAGGTTTCAATTTTGATATCCGCATCCAGTTTGGTGCAGGAGCTTATGTTTGCGGTGAAGAATCGGCATTAATTGAATCGGCAGAAGGAAAACGCGGTGAGCCGCGCGACAGGCCTCCGTTCCCTGTTGAGAAGGGCTATCTCGACATGCCTACAGTTGTTAACAACGTAGAAACCCTTTGTGCAGTAGTTAAAGTTGTGCTCAACGGGGGCGACTGGTATAAATCATTCGGCACCACCGAATCAACAGGAACCAAACTGCTGAGCGTTTCGGGCGATTGCAAGTTTCCCGGTGTATATGAAGTAGTATGGGGATTTTCGGTGAATGATATTTTGGATATGGTAGGAGCTCACGCTGAAGATGTTCAGGCCGTACAAGTTGGAGGGCCATCAGGCGCCATCATTGGTCCGAATGAGTTTAACCGGATTCTCGGTTACGAAGATCTGGCCACCGGGGGATCATTGATTATCATTGGGCACAACCGCGATATCTTATCTGACATTGTGCTGAATTTCATGGAATTTTTTATTGACGAATCCTGCGGAAGCTGTTCGACCTGCCGGATACTCCCCACCCTATTGAGGAATAAGCTGCTGAAAATTTTGGATGCCCGGGGTGTTAAACAGGATATAGACGACATCGTTGCCTGGGGCAAAATACTGAAAGCCAGCCGGTGCGGCCTCGGGCAAACTGCAGCCAATCCCATGCTTTCCAGTCTCAAAAACTTCAGACACCTGTACGAAAAGAAGATTCAGAAAAACAAAGAATACGATAGCGGATTCGACCTTGGCCAGGCGGTTAAGGAATCGTGTGAAGCAACCGGCAGAGTACCTAATTTTTAAAGAATTTTCACCATGAGCCAGTTTGTAAAATTCACCATTGACACCATCGAGTGCATGGCCACCCGGGGTCAATACCTGGTTGATGCTGCCAGGGAAAACGGCATCTTTATTCCCACACTGTGTAATTATCCGGGAGTCAAACCCAAAGGCAGCTGCCGCATTTGTACTGTTAAAGTAAATGGTAAGCTGATGACTGCCTGTACCACTCCTGTAGCCGAAGGAATGAACGTGGAAAATGAATCGGCTGAAATAAACGACCTGAGAAAGTCGATCATCGAGCTGTTATTTGTGGAAGGCAATCATTTTTGTCCGGCATGTGAAAAAAGCGGAAGTTGTGAACTGCAGGCTCTGGCCTACCGTTTTAAAATGCTCGTACCCCGGTTTCCCTTTCAGTTCCCTTACCGGAGCGTTGATGCTTCCCACCCAAAGATCATCAAGGATCATAACCGGTGCATCCTTTGTAAACGATGCATCCGGGCCATTACTGATGACAGCGGAAGAAGCATATTTGCCTACCGGAAACGGGGCATTGGCGTGGAAGTAGTTGTGGATCCCAAGTTAGGAAAGCAACTCACAGACGAACTTGCCCAGAAAGCAATGGACATATGTCCTGTTGGGTCAATCCTGGTGAAAGAAAAAGGATTTAATGTTCCCATTGGCGCCAGGAGGTATGACAAATCACCCATTGGCAGCGATATTGAAAGCATGCAAATTTCGAAAATCTAAAATATCCCATTCCATGAGCAAACCAATTGTAGCCACTACATCGTTGGCAGGATGTTTCGGATGCCACATGTCAGTTCTGGATATTGATGAAAGAATCCTGGAACTGATTGAGCTGGTTGAATTCAATAAATCACCCATTAACGATATCAAAAAGTTTACCAAGAAATGTGATATCGGACTGATTGAAGGCGGATGTTGCAACAGCGAAAATGTTCATGTGCTCAGGGATTTCAGGGAGCACTGCAAAATACTGGTTTCTGTTGGTGAATGTGCCATTATGGGCGGATTGCCGGCCATGCGAAACGGAATACCCATTCGCGAATGCCTGGAAGAAGCCTATTTAAACGGTCCAACAGTAGTAGGCAATGAAGAAGGCATTATCCCCAACGACCCTGAATTACCCATGTTACTCGACAAGGTTTATCCATGCCACGAAATCGTCAAGATCGACTATTTTTTGCCGGGATGCCCTCCCCGGGCCGATCTCATATGGGAGGCCCTGGTGGCGCTGGTTACCGGGGACGAGATGAAATTACCTTACGAAGTTTTGAAATTCGATTAAATCGCAATACTATGGGACAAAAGATCACCATTGAACCGGTAACCCGTGTGGAAGGTCATGGAAAGGTTACCATACATCTCAACAATGAAGGAAAAATAGAACAGACACGCCTGCATATTGTTGAATTCAGAGGATTTGAACGCTTTGTTCAGGGACGTCCTTACTGGGAAATGCCTGTGCTGGTTCAGCGCCTTTGCGGAATTTGTCCTGTCAGCCACCACCTGGCCGCAGCCAAAGCCCTTGATGTAATTGTGGGGGCGGGAACCGGTGACGGACTGACGCCTACCGGTGAAAAAATGCGCCGGCTCATGCATTACGGGCAAATGTTCCAGTCGCATTCACTCCATTTCTTTCACCTGGCATCACCCGACCTGCTATTTGGTGTTGATTCAGATCCAATCAAGCGCAATATAATTGGCGTGGCCCTGGCAAACAAGGACCTGGCCGTTCAGGGGGTGATGATGCGCAAATACGGACAGGAAGTAATCAAAGTCACGGCAGGGAAGAAAATACACGGAACCGGTGCCATACCGGGAGGTATTAACAAGCACCTCACAGAAGAAGAACGGGATTACCTGCTGCATGGCGATGATTATATGAATATTGACAAAATGATCAGCTGGTCACAGGATGCTCTTGAGTTCTTCAAAGACTACCACAAGAATAACAAGGCCATAATTGACCACTTTGCCGAATTCCCGTCGAGTTACCTCAGCCTGGTGCGTAAAGACGGTGCACTTGATCTGTATCACGGTGTGCTGCGAGCTGTGGATTCCGAAGGAAAAAAGATACTCCATGATGTGGACTACCAGGAATATGACCGTTACATCGACGAAGAAGTTAAATCATGGAGTTACATGAAGTTTCCTTACCTGAAAGAAATCGGTAAAAAAACAGGCTGGTATTCTGTTGGCCCCCTGGCCAGGATGAATACGGTTGAATTTATAGATACACCGTTGGCACAAAAGGAATTTGAACAATTCAGAAAGTATAATGGCGGTAAGCCCAGCAACAAAACCATGCATTCACACTGGGCCAGGTTGATCGAAATTCTGCATTCAGCTGAAAAAATCAAAGAATTGCTGAATGATCCGGACCTGATGGAAGGCGAACTGGTAACCCGGGGCACCAAAAAACTTGAGGGTGTAGGTCTTATTGAGGCACCAAGAGGCACGCTATTCCACCAATACAAAATCGGGGAAAATGACATGATAACCATGGCCAACCTCATTGTTTCCACTACCAACAACAACCAGCCCATGAATGAAGCCGTTAACCAGGTGGCGGTAAAGGTAATGACCGGACAGAAGGAAATCACCGAAGGCATGATGAACGCCGTGGAAGTAGCCATCAGGGCCTACGACCCCTGTCTGAGTTGTGCAACGCATGCACTGGGTCAAATGCCGCTTGAATTTGAGGTTTATGATGCCTATAACAACCTGATAGACAGAAAATTCAAACATTGACCGGAAAAACACAAAAAATACTCATATACGGGTATGGAAATCCGGGACGGCAGGATGACGGACTCGGTGTAATGCTGGCTGAGGAAATAGAGCGGTGGTCAGCTGAAAAAGGTTTCCATAACATTCATACCGATTCCAACTACCAACTCAATATTGAAGATGCTGATACCCTTGCAAAACACGATTTGGTCATTTTTGCAGATGCCTCCCGGGAGGACATCGATACTTTCATCATGGAACCCCTGGAAGCATCGGCAAAATCGGAATTTACCATGCATTCTGTTTCACCGGCATTTGTATTGCACCTGAGCAGGCAGGCTTTCAACAGGGAACCCGAAGCCTTCCTGATTCATATCAAAGGGTATGAATGGGAATTCATGGGCGAGATGAGCGAAAAGGCAAAGAAGAACCTGAACCAGGCAACTGATTATCTCAAGAAATATCTTATTGAAAACTCAAAATAAAACAGATATGGATTTGTCAACAACATTCATGGGCATCAAAATTGCCAACCCCCTCATCGTATCCAGTTCAGGCCTGACAAGCAATGCCGATAAGGTTAAGGAATGTGCCGACAACGGAGCGGGTGCAGTTGTGCTGAAATCGCTGTTTGAAGAACAACTGATCACCCCAAAAAGCAAGCTGATCAGTCAGGATGAAATGTATTACTGGTACCCTGAAGCAATGGAATTTGTAAATTCCTTTTCAAAAGAAGAAGGAACCGCTGCTTATCTGAAATTGATTGAATCGGCCAAAAAAGCCGTATCCATACCGGTAATGGCGAGCATTAACTGTGTAACGCCCAGGGAATGGCCGAAATTTTCGAAAGAGATAGAAAAGGCAGGAGCCGACGGAATTGAACTGAACATCTTCATTCCGCCTACCAATATCAATCTTACAGGTTATCAGATTGAGGAATCCTATGTGGATATCATCCATGAAGTGCGAAAAAATGTAAATATCCCGATAGCTGTAAAGGTTGGGTTCTATTTCACAAGCCTTTACCGGATGCTATACAAGATGAGCAGTATGGATGTAAACAGCCTGGTGTTGTTCAACCGTTATTACCGGCCTGATATTGATATTGAAAACCTCAGGGTGGTGGCGCAGAATGTATACAGTTCACCACATGAAATCACCCTGTCACTTCGCTGGATTGCATTGCTTTACGGACACATCCAGAAAGAACTGGTTGCCGCAACCGGAATTCATGATTATCAGGGTGTTATTAAGCAGTTACTGGCAGGTGCTTCGGCCGTCCAAATCTGTTCCACGCTTTATAAAAACGGAATCCCATACATCAGCACACTGCTTGACGAAATGGAAAAATGGATGATGCAAAAAGGCTATTCAAACCTGGCTGCTTTCAGAGGACTGGTAGCAAAAAATGAAGAAAACACCGCAGCATTCGAGCGGCTGCAGTTCATGAAAAAAACCACCGGGAAATACTTATAGAAACCAAAAACCGCTATGCCGGTCACCTCATAATTGACCAATTGTTAAAAAAAGATGACAAAATTAGGAATGGCAGAGAATAACCAATGGAAATAATTAATAGCTTTATTTTTGTTAATTAATTGACCTTTTCAAATTTAACCTCTGCTATTATGAAAACATATCGGTTTGGTATTGTGTTGTTTGCTACCCTGATGCTGTGTGTTGTTTCTTGCAGGCAGTCAGGAAGAACAGCCGGTACTGAAGGGATTGACAGTATAGATCTGAGTGAAATAGCTCCTCTGGTGCATAACACAGATTCGCTGGGCACGGGATTACCGATTTTTTATAACATGTATCTTTCCGTTGAAATGACTTCGTTGTTCCAGTCGTCGGGTGCTGTTTATAAAGGTGATTTGCTCAATTCACCCGACAGAATGTCGAATTACGTTACAAGTTCCAAGAAAGCCCTGAATTTGGGCGTTTATGCAGTGGACCTGAGTTATGCCAAGGTCAGTGAGCAGCTTGAAACAGCCGGAAGGTATTTTAATGCCATGCAACGCATGGCAGAAGAGATGGGAATACCTGCTGATTACTTTAAAAATACTGCTGAGCGCTTTGACAGGAATATCGACAATAAAGATTCGCTGATCAAGATAGCAAATGAAGTTTACATGGCCTCTGACGATTACCTGCGGGAAAATGAACGGTATGCAACATCTGCACAGATTATCATGGGCGGATGGGTTGAAGCTATTTACATTGCCACTTACGTAGCATCATCTACCAAAGATATTGAGGTAATTGAAAGACTGGCTGAGCAACGGATTTCACTGACCAATTTGATAGGCATGCTGAGCGATTACAATAGTGACCAGGATATCAATAAGAATTTGATCATGTTGAAACAATTGCAGCCCGTGTTTGATTCATTCGTGGTCAATATCAAAAGCGATTTTGATCCGACTACTCCCGATGGCAAGAAAACAATGAACGATTTCCTGAGCAAGGTAGCAGAAATCAATAAACACATCAGTGCAATCCGCACAGAAATCATTGCCTGATAAAATCAGGCCATGGGAAATAAAATATGGGCGTAGTCTCCTGGCCATTGCCGTCAACTTAAGCCTTTGATCAATTGCTTACGCCCCTGCCTGCCGGCAGGCAGGCGCAGCATTCAGAGCAAAAATTGCGGCGTAGTTTTAACTGCGCCGCAATTATTTATAATCGAAACGATACTTTTCTCAGGCCACTTTCTTAATATATTCCATTCCGCGTTTAATAGCCTCTTCATTTTCAGGAATCAGGTGGTGGTGCCGCTCCGGAAGGGAGCTTTTAAGACCTTTGATCACGTTTTCGATAGTAACTACAGGTTTAATTTTCAGGTAGGCTCCCAGCACAATCATGTTAAAAGTTTTGGTAGAAGACATCTTTGCAGATTCAGAAGCCGCATCAATCACATAAATCTGAATATCTTTCCGCTGCGGATGCCGGGTGATGCCATTTGAATCATAAATCAAAATGCCTCCCGGTTTTACAGAGGATTCAAACTTGTCCATTGATTGCTGATTCAGAATAATGGCCGTGTCATATTGTTTAAGAATCGGACTGCTGATTCGCTCATCGCTCAGAATTACGGTAACGTTTGCTGTTCCGCCCCTCATTTCGGGACCATAGGAGGGCATCCAGCTTACTTCCATTTGTTGCATCATTCCGGAGTAGGCCAGAATTTTACCCAGGGATAGAACGCCTTGTCCGCCGAAACCGGCAATTATAATTTCTTCATTCATGATTTTTCTATTTGAAATTACTCTGCTTTGGTTGGTTTACTCACCATTTCGCCATTGACCTTAATGTCGCCCAGCGGATAAAAAGGGAACATATTGTCTTCCATCCATTTATTTGCGTCAACAGGAGACATTTTCCAACCCGAGTTGCAATTGGAAACAATCTCAATAAAAGACACGCCCTTGTTCAGCTTTTGATTTTCAAATGCCATCCGGGCTGCCCTCTTAAATTTTCTTACATTCAACGGGGTATGAACACTGTGTCGCGATACATAAAAAGTGCCCGGTAACATGGCCACCAGTTCCGTAATTTTCAGCGGATTTCCCATAAGCGCAACATCCCTGCCATAAGGGGTTGTGGATGAACGCATACCCGGCAGGGTAGTCGGGGCCATCTGGCCGCCAGTCATGCCATAAATGCCATTATTAACGAAGAAAATGGCAATGTTTTCACCGCGGTTGCAGGCATGAATGGTTTCGGCAGTTCCAATAGCCGCCAGGTCGCCATCGCCCTGATAGGTGAACACATATTTATCGGGCCAGCAGCGCTTAATGCCTGTTGCAAGAGCCGGTGCACGCCCGTGTGCTGCCTGCTGCATATCGATGTTCATAAATTCATAAGCCAGCACAGAGCATCCCACCGGAGCAATGCCAATGGTGTCGGCCTGAATTCCCATTTCATCAACTACTTCCATGATCATCCGATGTACCGTGCCATGTCCGCAACCCGGACAATACGAAAGCGGCTTGTCTGTCATCAGCGGGGTTTTGGTATAAACCAGGTTTTCCGGGCTGACCAGCATGTTGGTTTTTATTGCATTTGTTTCCATAATTAACCAATTGAAAAATGTTTTATTAAAGCATCCACAACTTCCTCAGGTGAGTGCACCATCCCTCCCATTCTGCCATAAAATGCAACCTGAACCCTGCCGTCGACAGCAAGTCTTACATCCTCAACCATTTGGCCGGCGCTGAGTTCAACAGCCATCATACCCTTTACCTTGCCGGCAAGCCGCTTTATTTCAACAGTAGGAAAAGGAAACAGCGTTATGGGACGCAGCAAACCAGCTTTAATACCTTTGGCTCGTGCCAGTTTAACTGATTTCTGGCAAATTCGTGCAGAACAACCATAGGCAATCAGGAGGTAATCTGCATCTTCACAATCAAAAGACTCATATCTGACTTCTTCCTGTTGCATTTTCTGATACTTAGCCTGAAGCTTGTGATTGTGCCTTTCCTGAACTGCAGGATCAAGATTCACCGAGGTGATGATGTTGCGCTCCCTGTCAGGGGTTTTACCTGTTGTCGCCCAGGTTTGGTCAAACTCGGTGGCCCTGGGCATCTGTTCAAACAGCTCAACCTGTTCCATCATCTGGCCGATAATGCCATCTGACAGCATTAAAACAGGATTTCTATATTTAAAAGCCAGGTCAAACCCCAACTTAACAAAATCCGACATTTCCTGCACCGAGGCCGGGGCCAGTACTATCATCCGGTAATCGCCATGGCCTCCGCCTTTGGTCGACTGAAAATAATCTGCCTGTGAGGGCTGAATGGTTCCCAGTCCGGGACCACCACGAACTACATTGAGTATCAGGCAGGGTAATTCACTTCCTACCAGGTAGGAAATGCCTTCCTGTTTGAGGCTGATACCCGGACTTGATGAGGATGTCATCACTTTTTTCCCTGTTCCGGCGGCTCCGTATACCATATTAATTGCGGCTACTTCGCTTTCGGCCTGCAGTAAAACCATGCCTGTGCGCAAATGAGGCTGTTGTGCAGCCAGGTATTCCATAACTTCCGACTGGGGAGTAATGGGGTACCCAAAATAAGCATCACATCCCGACCTGATGGCGGCCTCAGCAAATGCCTCATTGCCCTTCATTAATTTCTTTTCTCCCATAGAGTTTGTAATTTATTCTTCTACTTTTTTTCGGTAAACCGTAATCACCCCGTCGGGGCATACTACTGCGCAATTTGCGCAACCGGTGCAATTATCCGGCAATGCCGGGTATGCAAAATGATAGCCCTTGCCATTTACTTTCTTTTCGAGCCTGATGACTCCGGTGGGACAAGAAACGATGCACACTTCACATCCTTTGCACCTTTCAATATCGATGACTATAGCACCTTTTATTTTCGCCATGTGTTTATCTCATTATTAAAAGAACAAAATCGAACCAAAAAAGTTTGTCAGCCAAATTTCCAAATCTTAAACCAGAAAAAACAAGCTTAAAGTCAGTTTTTGACAATTCCAAAAATAACAAAAATCAACTATGATCCCTGCCAAATCTGTTCAGTCTTTCTGCAAGCACCGGAACCAGTTCATCGCTGAACTGCGACACGCAAATCCGCAGACCTTCTGTTCGTGTGCTGCCGGTAATATCCAACGTAATGGCACTGATGCCATAACGCAATAACTCTTCGAGCAATTGTGAACCACTGAGGCCCGGATACGACACCGTGAAATAGAAGCCATCGGCAATGGGAACATTCATATCCATATTGTAAACAATTCTGAAACCATTGGTTGTAAACAACTCCTTCATATGCGATGCCCATTCCCCGTATTTTCTGATCTCCTTAAATGGATTGTACACACCATCATTTGTTGCCTTCAGAAGATCCGCCACAGCCAGTTGAGCCGAATGAGACGCCCCTGCTGATAAAGCATACAGGGCACCATAAATAATGCTATGTCCCAGTATATCAGTTGAAAAATAACGCAACAGGTCGGGAAATTTCTTATGGAAAATTTTATCCGCCACAGCCATCATGGCCATACGCTGTCCGGCATAGCTAAAAACCTTGGATGTGGATATCAGCAGAACATAATTATCGGTATATTTTGCAACGGTGGGCTGAAAGGGTGGCATTCCCGGCTTTGAAATATCCCGGCGGAAATCCATACCAAAGTAGGCCAGATCTTCCATTACAACTACATCATACTGATTGGCCATTTCACCAATCACGGAAAGTTCCTCTTCATTCAGACAAATCCACGAAGGATTGTTTGGATTGGAATACAACAAGCTCGATATCTTGCCCGTATCAAGATAACTCTTTAATTTATCCCTGAGCTTACTTCCCCTGTAATCATATATATCAAATGAATAAAAATCATGTCCAAGCACCCGGCATTGCTGCTTATGAACCGGAAAACCCGGATCAATGAACAAGGTACCTTCCTTATTCCTGTTGGTTCGGTTAACCGTAAGGAAGCCGGCACATGAACCCTGCATGGAACCGCATGTGGGGATACAGCCTTCTGCTTTCACGTCGATATCCAGAAAAAGCTTCAGAAATCTTGAGGTTTCAGCCTTCAGTGAAGCTACTCCTTCAATGGGTGGGTATATAGATGCCACTCCCTGTTTAAGTGCATTTGTTTCGGCCTGTGTAGCAATTTCAGGAGGCTTCAGACCGGGCACACCCATCTCCATGCGGATAAACCGGACACCTGTTTCTTTTTCAAGCCGGTTGGCGAGATGAACAATTTCGCGGATTGAAGCCTTGCCCGGGGAAGATATCCCTGATTCAGCAGCGATCCTGTTGATCAAATCGTCAGGTATTGGAAAGCTTTTAACCATCATACAAGTTGAAAACTCTTATAACTTACGTTTGTCGATTACCCTTTTGGCTTTGCCTTCACTTCTTTCAATAGTTTTTGGCTCCACCAGGTTTACCTTAATACCCAGCCCAAGGGTGCTTTCCAGGTTTGTCTGAATTTTCTGACGGAGCGTCTGAAGCTGGCTGATCTTATCCTGGAAAAAGGCTTCATCCACCTCAACCTGGAGCTCCAGGGTATCCAGGTTATTCACCCGGTCTACAACCAAAAGGTAATGGGGTTTGATTTCACTCATTTCAAGCAGCACGCTTTCAACCTGCGACGGGAACAAATTGACACCACGGATAATCAGCATGTCATCACTGCGTCCGAGGCATTTTTCCATTCTTACCGTAGTGCGGCCACACCGGCATCTTTCATAACGAAGTCGGGTCAGGTCGCGTGTGCGATACCGGATCAGTGGCAACCCTTCCTTGGTGATGGTAGTAAAAACCAGTTCCCCGGTTTTCCCCTCGGGCAATACCTCAAGGGTGTTCGGATCAATGATTTCCGGATAAAAATGATCTTCGCTGATGTGAAGTCCATCCTGAATGAGGCATTCACTGGCCACACCGGGTCCGATAACCTCACTCAACCCGTATATATCAATAGCCTTGATTCGAAGTTTCTCTTCAATTTCGCGGCGCATATTTTCGGTCCACGGCTCTGCACCAAAGACCCCTACCCTGAGTTTCAGATCGTCTCTGTTGATTTTAGCTTCCTCAATAGCTTCGGACAGAAAAAGGGCATATGAAGGAGTACAGGCGAGCACGGTGCCGCCGAAATCAACCAGCAATTGTAATTGCCTGATTGTATTGCCCCCTGATACCGGAATAACCGAAGCACCAATTTTTTCACCCCCGTAATGAAGCCCCAGGCCACCTGTGAACAGGCCATAGCCATAGGCAATATGTATAAAATCGTTGCGGTCGGCACCTGCACATGTTAATGTGCGCGCCATTACCTCCGACCATGTTGAAATATCCCGGCGCGTGTAGCCAACAACAGTAGGCTTGCCCGTAGTGCCCGAAGATGCATGAACCCTCACAATCTCACTCATGGGAACGGCAAAAAGCCCGAAGGGATAATTGTCGCGCAAATCCTGCTTGGTGGTAAAAGGCAGCTTGTGCAGATCATCGGTCGTCCGGATGCTTTCAGGACCCAGTCCGGCTGCCTGCATTTTGTTGCGATAAAAAGGCACATTGTAATACACACGTTCAATCGTTTCTCTAAGTCTTTCGCTCTGAACCTTTTTCAGTTCATCACGTTCCATGCATTCGAAATGTCTGTTCCAGATCTCCATTTATATCATATTTTATACAAGTCACTTGCCTTGATTAATTCCATCTCGTGTGCCTTCAATGCTTTGATTGCCTCGTCGGTATTGCTGCTGCGAAGAATGATGACTGATTTTTCACCTACTGAAAAAGCGTAGGTGTATTCAATGCTGATTTCCAGGTCAGAAAGAATTTTTAATACCATGGCATAGTATTTGGCTTCGCTGGGCGCCATAATGGAGATGACATCGGTAAGGTTAACCGCAAACTGTCGGTTTTTCAGGATATCTCTGGCTTTCTGCGGATCAGAAACAATCATCCTGAGTATTCCGAATTCAGAAGTGTCGGCCACACTCAACGCCGTTATCCGGATATTCTCACTTCCGAGTGCATTGAGCACTTCGGTAAGCCTTCCCGATTTATTTTCGAGGAATACAGACAGCTGGTGAATAATCATAACCTGAAATTTTATAAATTCTGTATAAAAAAGTTCAAATGTAAAAAAAATAGATAACGGTATACCTAAAAAAGTATTTGCAATTCACTTTTCAATCCGGATTCGTGCATCCACAACCGTTATCTCATCGGCATTTCCAATGAGGGGATTCAGGTCCATTTCTTTTATTTCAGTTGCGTATCGCAACAGGGTGGACAACCGGACTATGATTTCCGTGAATTTTTTCTCATTGATTCCCGGCTTTCCCCGGGTACCCTGAATGATCCGGTATACGCGCAAACTTCTGATCATCGATTGTGCCTCATCAAATGTAAGGGGTGCCAGGCCTGACGACACATCTCCCAGTACCTCAACGAAGATTCCTCCCAATCCGCAAAGGATTACATGCCCGAACCGGGGTTCATAGCTGGCGCCAATAAAGAGTTCTGTTCCGTGAAGCATTTTCTGCATCAGCACAGCATGAACTCCTTTGATTTTCGTCATGCGTTTGAATTCCGCTTTCAGGTGGGCATCTGATTTGATATTCAGGGTAACCCCGCCCACATCCGATTTATGTACCGGACCCACAACCTTCAGTGCCATTGGGTAACCAATTTCACCTGCCAGTTTATTCAGCATCCTCGTGTTGGATGCCACGACTTCTTTAACCATAGGTATGCCTGCTGCCGAAAGCAGTTGTTGAATGATTCCCGGCTCCAGGTATCCGTTTGGTGCCTGTTCGATTATTATCCGTATCACCGGAAGATTGACATCGTCTGCATGAATCTTTTCTTCAGCAGGGTACGGCGTGTTGAAAATCTTTGTCAGCGCACGACCCAGAACAACCTCATCAGGAAAGTTCACATTCCCCAAATTCATAAAATATTCCAGTTCCTCCCGTGTGCTCGTAACCGATGGAAGGATTGGGAATATGG
This sequence comes from Bacteroidales bacterium, assembly GCA_016926375.1. Taxonomy (GTDB): domain Bacteria; phylum Bacteroidota; class Bacteroidia; order Bacteroidales; family UBA10428; genus UBA5072. The sequence goes on along the minus strand of JAFGOR010000101.1, from coordinate 41,837 downwards.
GTTTGGTGCATTCCCTGATTTTCCGGTGAAGCAATTCATATATTTCTTGTATATCAACCATGCCATTGCTGCCAAAGATGACCATGATGCTGTCAATCTCCTGCAAATGCTTGTCGGCATATTCAATCACATTGCCCAGTTGCTCAGGTGTTGCAGTGGCAATCAGATCTACCGGGTTGTCAGCCGATGCTCCGGGATTCATCATGCCCAGCATTTTTTCGTGGTGCTCGCCGGTAATCCGGGGAATGCTCAACCCGCCGGCCGATAAGGCATCGGTAAGCATAACCGCCGGCCCGCCTGCATGGGTGATGATGGCAATATTTTTGCCTTTCACCGGCTTGTGGGTAAAAACAGAAGCCACCGTGGTGAGTTCTTCCCTTCCAAAACACCTGACAATTCCAGCCTTTCTGAAAAGTGCTTCAACAGCTGAATCTGCCGATGCCATGGCGCCGGTATGGGAAGATGCAGCACGGCTTCCGGCCTCGGTGGTTCCGGCTTTTATTGCAGCAATATGACAACCTTTGCGTATCAGCGATGAAGCATGATGCAGCAACTTATCCGGTTCTTTTATGTTTTCGATATAGAGCAGCTTGATTGGCGAGCTTATTCCGTGACGGTATGAATTGTCCCAGTATTCCAGAATGTCTTCAATCCCGGTTTGTGCGCTGTTGCCTACCGAAAAAACACTTGAAAATGTAAGTCCCTTGGGAAGTGAAGACTCAATTATAAAAACAGCAGTTGCTCCAGAGCCGGAAGCAAAATCACAACCCCCGGCACTCAGCCTGGGAACCGGAGTGGTAAACACCCCGTTATAGGCCGGGGTAATCACCCCAATGCAATTGGGACCAATAACACAGGCCCCTGCTTTCTCTGCCATGGCTACAATTTCCTTTTCCATTAAACGGCCCTCTTCACTATCCTCGCTAAAACCGGCTGAAAGTATGATAAAGGCCTTTGTATTCTTCTGCTCCAAAAGAATCCTCACGGCATCAACACATTGTTGTGCTGCGATGGCCAAAATGGCCAGTTCCACATCAGGGAGCCCATTCATGTCTGCGTAAGACCTGATACCCTGAACCAGCTCGTCCTTTGGATTAACCACATAAAGCCGGCCGGCATAGCCCCCCAACAGCATATTCTGCAGAATTCTGCCTCCCGGCTTTCTCAGGTTGTTTGAACCCCCAACCACTACAATGCTGTCCGGACTGATTAAGAATTTATTGATCATGGCAAATCATCACGTTTGATCAAATGTATTAAAAAGCATCGTTTCATTTCATAATAAAAGTCATGCGAACAGGTTTCCATTTTTCTTCGGGTTACAGATAACCAAGGATGTGGATTGATGTGGTTATCAATCCCAAACAGTAAATAACAAGAAATGTAAGATTAATATTTGATAAATTTCCCTTGTGAAAATATTTAATTACCTTTGGTCAACACCAAAACCATTATGACAGAAAATATCTCAGTTATGGGGTTGGATTCATTTATTGCCGAACGTGTTAAGGTAATCAGAAACAAGGAGGTATTCATTGATTCTGATATTGCTGAATTGTTTGAAACAGATACGGAAACCATTTACAGGCTGGTTGAATCAAACCCAGATCTTTTTCCGGAGGAGGCTATGCTTGCTTTGAACTGCGAGGAACGTATGCATCTGAACAATGTCCGGTATGCATTTGGAAATGCAGGAATTTTTGCACTGGCAGGACTGCTCAAATCCAAAAGATCAATCCGGATCTATGTAAAACTTATTGAATTGCTCGTTAATAAGTTACAAGGAAAAGCGTTTGAACTTGCCGCATCTTATCAGGGTAATATTTAGCCTGATCAGATTCCTCAATAAATAATTAGGTGAATAAAACAAGCAGCATGCTAAATTGAACATGAGTCTGCTCAGAGAGTTCCATTTGCAAGGCTTGCGCAGTCCGAAAATGCGGAGTTTACTACTTGTAAATGAGCAATTTTCGGACAAGCGTAACGAACCAAATGGGACTTTATGGGCAGAAAATAATAAGCCCGGCAAAAGTGCCGGGCATAAAACAGTCGCAAAACCAGTTGCGCTGTACAGGTCAATAAGACCTAATTTAAGAGCAAATCTCTATGGGATTTGCATATAAATCTTAAATAAAGGTATAAAATAAACCGGAATTTTCCAACAGTTTTTGACTAAAAATATAACCAAAACCATACGCTTTCGGATGTCCGATTAACGGTTCCAACCGAACCGCCTTTTAGTCAGGATGACAATCCGGGAATATGCGTTTTACGACCCTGCCTGGAATTTTACTATTTCATATCTGTCTCTTATTCTGTAATTTAATAAGTAGTACGCGGGTATTTGTACTTTTTACAATTACTTTTTTGATATTATTGTATTATTATCTGATAAAATAGTATATTTGTTCTGGTCGAAAACAAGCTAATTAACCCTAACTAATTAGACTTTGAGTTCCAAGTTCATAAAAGAAGAACTGCACCTGATCACAAAGCTCAAGAATGGGGATATTGAAGCCTTTGAGCTGGTCTTTGATGAGTATAAGGAAAAGTTGTATTTCTTTACTTTGGGTTATGTGCGTTCTGTAGCAGAAACTGAAGAAATCATCCAGGGATTGTTTGTTGCACTCTGGGAAAACCGCTTGAACCTGGAGGAAGACAACTCGCTTAAAAATTACCTCTACAAAGCGGTTACCAACAGAATTTATAATTACTTCAAGCACAAGGCTGTAAAGCAAAGATACATTGAACAGGTAATCGTTCAGAATTCACTGGAAGATGACCATGCCCAGCAGACTGTTTATTTTAACGACTTAAAGGGCATGCTTGACACACTAATCGAAAATCTTCCGTTAAGGCAGCAGATGATATTCCGGCTCAGCAGGCAGGAAGGCCTGTCGCACCAGGAAATTGCCGATCGCCTGGGATTGTCGGTACGATCGGTAGAGAATCAGATATACAGGGCACTCCGATACCTCAAGGAGCACCTGAATGAAAAATATCTCCTAACTGAGCAGTAATCTGCAATTTATGATCATCTACCCGCTTCTTGTTAACAGCATTTTAATCTTTTTTTAATTTTTTTTTAATTTCTTGTGAGTACTTCATGTCACATAGATGTATTAATAGGGCAGGAAAAATTATGTTCACGTATTATTGGTGCGCATGGGTATTATTGAATACAAAGAACTTTTCATGAAGTTTAACAGGCAGGAGTGTACAGGAAGTGAGCTGAGGAAATTGTGGGACTGGCTTGCCGATTCAACAAATGAAAGTTTGATTAAAGAATGGTTATTGGAAGATCTGAATGCTTACCATGTCAACAAATCCATTCAAGGAGATGTTGATTTCAGACACATTTTTAATAATATCAAAACTTCCCTGCCGGTTTCCGATACGGAAAAAAGTAAAGCCAATTTGTTTCACAAAGAAAAAATGTGGCAGTTTTTGCGGATTGCCGCTTTATTTTTGCTCATGTTTACAGGAGGAGGGGTATTCTCTTTTCTTATGTTTAACAGGCCGGAACAACCAGTTGCTGTTTCCTATAATGAAATCAAAGCACCGCTCGGTGCAAGGTCAGAGGTACTGCTCCCTGACGGATCCAGAGTTTGGCTCAATGCCGGAAGTAAAATCAAATATCCCGATATTTTCAACAAGAAAAACAGAGACATCCTGCTCGAGGGCGAAGCTTATTTTATTGTTGCTAAAAATGCCCGGCTCCCCTTCAATGTAAAAACCGCTGATCTTAACATAGTTGCAGTTGGAACAGAATTCAACGTAAAAGCATACGGCGACGAAGACTTTGTTGAAACCACCCTGATTGAAGGCAGTGTTTCCATCTGGCACAACAAGCTGAAGCAGAAAAAATCAGAAGCAATCTCACTGAAACCCCTTCAAAAAGCAGTTTATATTAAGGAAGACAGCAAGCTGACGATTCAGGAAATGGTTGTCATCAGGGAAGTCAAACCTGAAGTGCTCAAACTGAAAAAGGGAGTTGTTTATTTAGCTGCTGAGATCAATCCTGATCCTATCATTTCATGGAAAGATAACAAACTTGTTTTCAAAAGTGAAGAATTCGGTAATATTTTGACTAAATTGGAACGCAAATACGACGTTACCTTTTCGTATGAATCAGATATTATAAGGCATTTTCGTTTTACCGGCACCCTGGAAGATGAAACCCTTACACAGGTGCTGGATGTAATTAAACTGTCTGCCCCCATTGATTATGAACTGGAGGGGAAGACAGTTAAAATATTTGAAAACCAACAGATGACCAAGAAATTCAGTGATCACCTGAAAAAGAAATGAAGATAAAAGTAAACCTGTATAACCTTATTATTAACCTTTTAACAAAAAGTGCCCATGATGAATTAAAAGTAAAAAAAAGGGAACAGACCATGACATCTGCTCCCTGAATCATCTAGTAAAACATCAATAATGCATTGTTAATCGAATTAAACCTGCATCAATAAATGTCTAACTCTAAAAACAACTCGAAATTATGAAAAACAATTTTTGTGATGAAGTTTCCCCTCACAAAAGGAGACTTAAAAAACTAATCCTAATTATGAAACTAACTACGCTATTTTCAATTGCTTTGTCTTTGAATCTGGGCGCATCTGTGTATTCACAGAATACCAAATTCAGCCTGGATTTGAACGGGAAAACTGTACGTGAGGTTTTCCAGATCCTGGAGCAGCAAAGTCAGTTCAGGTTCTTCTACAACGACGATTTCAATTATATTGACAATGTTGTCAGTATGAATATTGAAAATCAGAATGTTGAGCAGATTCTGGAAAAACTTTTCGAAACTTCAGACATTACTTACAAGGTATTCAATGACAACCTTGTAGTATTAACTCCGAAGACCAATCTGCAGCAGGTTGCCATAAAGGGTACCATTACTGATGCCAGTACACAGGAACCTCTTCCGGGCGCCAATGTTCAGGTTAAAGGTACAACCCGCGGCGCTGTTGCTGATGTAGATGGAAATTTCTCCATTGACGCTAAAGCAGGTGACGTTTTGGTTGTCAGCTTTATTGGTTATATGCCTGAGGAAATTACCGTTACCAACCAGACTGTTCTCAACGTTGCTTTGGCACCCGATGTTCAGAGCCTCGAAGAAGTTGTTGTAGTTGGATATGGTACACAGAAGAGAATTGAGGTAACCGGTGCCGTTACATCCGTTACTTCAGAAAAACTTACTGCCATACCTACAGGAACTCTTGATCAGGCATTACAGGGCCGTGCAGCTGGTGTAACAGTTATCAACAATGGTGCTCCTGGTACTGCTCCTACCATGCGTGTTAGAGGTATTAATACTGTAAACAACAATGACCCCTTGTATGTTGTTGATGGTGTAATAGCTTCTTCAATTGCAGGTATCAACCCCAATGATATCGAATCAATGCAAATTCTGAAAGATGCTTCCACAACTGCAATTTACGGATCGCAAGGTTCCAATGGTGTCATTATGATTACCACCAAAAAAGGTTCTTCAGCTGCAAAATCAGTAATCAGCTTTGATGCATATTATGGTACGCAGTGGTCAAATGCAAGATATGATGTTATGAATAATGATCAGTATGAACAATATGCTGTTGAAGCTTGGGGCGGTGCAGCGGTATTCAATAATCCTGTTTATGCAGACCGTCTCAACGGAATTCTCCCCGGCAGACCTGAAGGTGGCGAAACCGATTGGCAGGATGAGATTTTCCAAAAAGGTAAAATGGAAAATTATAACTTAAGCGCTTCCGGTGGTACAGAAAATGCAAGCTTCAGAGTATCCGCAGGCTACTTAAATCAGGAAGGTATTTTCATCAATACGGGATATGAGCGTTATAACGTACGTGCAAATAGCGACTTTAAGATTGGCCGTTTGAAAATCGGTGAAAACATCGGTATTTCATTCGCCAGGCAACGCCCTGAACTGAACTCTGGTGGCCGTTCGCTTATTGAACATGCCATTAAATCGGCTCCATATCTGCCTGTTTACAATCCCGATAATAAAGGTGGTTTCCAGGGCCCGAATTCCGGTGTTGACGGTCAGGATGCTGAAAACCCGGTTCGCATTATGAAATTAAACCATTGGGTATCAAATTCAACAGGTATCATTGGTGACTTATATGCAGAATTGGAAATTATCAACGGTTTAAAATTTAAATCATTGGTGGGTTATGAAGTGGTTAGGGTTCTTGACGATCAGTTCCAACCCTCCTACGATGATGACAATATTGATGCCACACATAATGCACCCAATGCCATCATACGTAAGAATACTTCCAACTATAATTCAATTCTGTTTACCAACAGCTTAACCTATACCAAAACTTTGGCTGAGAAACATAATTTCGAATTGCTGGGAGTTATTGAAAACAGTGAGATTACAACAAGAACTCAAAATGTTTCCAGTGAAAACTCAATAACCGACGAAGTAAGACAGCTTTCACAGTTGAATTTATCAGCCGGCTCCAATTTATCTGAGTATGGCCGTATTGGTTACCTGGGAAGGTTGAACTATAATTTCAATCAGAAATATTTGTTGGCTGCATCAATCAGAAAAGATGCTTCTTCCCGGTTTGGTGCCAATAACAGATGGGGTACTTTCCCTTCTGTTGCTTTGGGCTGGAATATCAATAAAGAAGCTTTTATGTCAAATATCGCTGCAATCAGCAATTTAAAACTGAGAGGTAGCTGGGGTAAAGCAGGTAACGACAAGATTGGAAACTATGCTTATTCTGCAACGCTTACTTCCGATATGTACTATGTTATTAATGATTTAGCTGTTCAGGGTACCACTCCACGGGGAGCTGCCAATCCTGACCTGAAGTGGGAGGAAACAACCATGACCAACGTCGGTATTGACTTAGGCCTGTTCCAAAACAGATTCACCCTTGCTGCTGAATATTTCATCAACAAAAGTGATGACCTGCTGATGCCTGCTCCTTTGGCTAATTCATTAGGCGATTTTACCGGAAGCATTTCTGAAAATGCCGGTTCAGTAGAATCCAAAGGTTTTGAATTTGTATTCGGTTATAATGATTTTGAAGGCGACTTCCAATGGTCAGCCAATTTGAATCTTGGTACCGCTAAAAACGAAATCTTGTCATTAGGTAAGGCAACTGTAATTGAAGGTGGTGGATTTGAAGGTGATAACCTTACCCGTTGCGAAGTTGGTGAACCCGCCTTCTTCTTCTATGGATATACATTTGACGGTATTTTCCAGACGGATCAGGAAGCTCTTGACTATTTGGACGGCTCACAGGCCACTGTTGGTGGAGCTGCAGCCGGTGACTTCCGTATTGTTGACACAGATGGCGATGGTTCCATCAGCAGCTCTGACAGAGGTAACATTGGGAATCCATTCCCGAAAATGACTCTTGGTCTTGATGTGAATGCATCTTATAAGGGTTTTGACCTGAATCTTTTCATTGCCGGTGCTTATGGCCAGGACATTTACAATACCAATATCTGGGACCTGGAAGGTATGGACCGCTTGTTCAATGCCGGTACCGCTGTTTTGGACCGCTGGACACCGACCAATCCGTCCAACACCATACCGAGAGCCGGTATCCATGCAAACAATACCGATCCTTCAACCCGCTTTGTACAGGATGGTTCCTATACCAGGTTAAAAAACCTTACCCTTGGATATACCGTTCCTTCCAGTATTCTGAAAAACAAAATTACCAAAGTAAGAATTTATGTCAGCGGTCAGAACCTGATTACATTAACCAAATATGAAGGACTTGATCCTGAAATAGGTGCTTATTCAGTTAACGGAGCTGGTGCTAACTCGATTGGCGGAAGAGGAGCTGCAGTTAACTTCTCCAATGGTATCGATTATGGTAATTACCCGACGCCGAAATCTATCACAACAGGTATTCAGCTTACATTCTAATTTTAAAAACCAAAGAAATTATGAAAATAAATAAGTTATTATTTATTCCTGCACTGGTCCTTGGTGCATTGGCAATAAATTCTTGCGATGCGGATAAACTTGAGCTCAAGAATCCTAACGATCTGTCTCCTGAGACCTATTTTACCACAGATGCTCAGTTGCAGTCTGCTGTCAATTCCATCTACGGAAGTTTACAGACAACCAGTTTGTACAACCGCCATATGTGGTTCGGACTTGATAACATGTCACATGAAACCTCAGGCAACACTCAATTAGAAGCAGATAAGAGAGAATATCTCGATTTTACTTTTAACGCTTCTCATGGTGCTATTGAAGGTTTCTGGGAAAGTTGCTACAGGGGTATTAATAAAGCTAATTTTGTGATTAACAACGTCGAAAAAATAGCTTTGATACCCGAAAGTGTAACTCCTCAGGAAAGGAAGGACAAATTCATTGGTGAAGCAAAATTTATGCGTGCTCTGTATTATTTCATGCTTGTGAACAGGTACGGAAGAATTCCGATTTATGAAATCGCTCCGGCAGATAATGTTGGCAAGGCCAGGTGTACTGATGTTGCCGAAGTTTGGGAACTTATCGAACGAGACCTTGTTGATGCTACAACATTATTATTGAACAAAGCCGATGAAGAACTTGGCAGAGCAACAAAAGGTGCTGCATGGGCATTGCTTGGAAAAGCCAGGTTATATCAGGAAAAATATCAGTCGGCTTTAGACGCTTTCAATGAAATAGAAGGATATTCCCTCGAACCTGTTTTTTCCAACAATTTCAGAGAAGAAACCGAAAATGGTGTTGAATCTCTTTTTGAAGTTCAGTTCAGCAGAGAAGCAGGATATTCAGCTCGCTGGAATTCTGACAGATCCGATGTAGGTTTGAACGAGGCTTGCTTTAGAGATCAGGAATACGGCTGGCGTGACTGGTTCAATGTTTATCCTTCAGATAATCTCACCGCAGAATATGAGACTGCTGCTGATAATGGTGTGAAAACTGACCCAAGACTTGGCTTTACCATTTATCAGAATGGCGATACCTATTTCGGCGGTACTGTAGAAATAGCTGATGTAACTACTGTTTTGGGTGGTGAAACTGAAATTGTTACACGCCAGGGCTGGAACAAATACCATTCATACTACAAACAAGCCAACGTTGTTGACATGTCTTCCGGTATCAATATGAAAGTGATCCGTTATGCAGACGTGCTGCTTATGATGGCTGAATGTGAAGCCAACAGACCCAGTGGTGATCTGGATGCTGCAATTGCTTTAATGAATCAGGTAAGACAAAGAGGTGATGTGGATATGCCTCTTTATGACACACCAGAAATGGATGCCATTTATCCTGTTGGAAACCTGACAGAATTTATGGATGCATTGGAACATGAACGTAAAGTTGAGTTAGCCGGTGAGCAAATCCGCTTTGACGACCTTTTAAGGTGGGGCAAGTTGGATGCATTCATCGCTCAGCTTGTAAGCGATCCCAATATTGATCCCGCATGGGACAATAACGGAGACGGTAGCTGGCTTCCGATTACTGAACAGGCCGGTTTGGTATATTCTGCTGCAAGAAATCACCTGTGGCCCATTCCACAAGCTGAAATCGATCGCAATACCAATATCGAGACTACTGATCAGAATCCAGGATATGCACAATAATATCTTCCTGAAATAGTCTAATAAAAAAATGGCCCTTTATACGGGCCATTTTTTTTTTGCTATATTGCCAAAATTATTTTTGCTAATTATCATATGACAATTCTCTACTCTAGTAAAAGACTTTCCTTTCCTGCCGGCTTGATTATTCTGTTCATGATACTTTCTGCATGCAATTCATTTACAGGTAAGAAGAAACTTTTTAAGAAACTCCCCACTTCTTTTACACGCGTCACCTTTCAAAACACGCTCACCGAAACCGACACTTTCAATTACTTTCTGTTCCCATACATGTATATGGGAGGCGGGGTTTCAGTGGCCGATTTTAACAACGACGGGCTTACTGATATCTATTTTACCGGCAACATGGTAAGCAACAGGCTCTACCTGAACCAGGGCAATCTCAAATTCAAAGATGTGACCGAAATATCTCAAACCGGGGGCGATGGCCGCTGGATGCTCGGATCAACTGTTTGCGACATCAATGATGACGGACTGCCGGATATTTATATCAGTGTGTCAGGCGTTACCGATATGTGCAGGAACATGTTGTTTGTCAACCAGGGTAACAATCATGTGGGCATCCCTGTTTTTATCGAGGAAGCTGCAAAATATGGCATTGACGATAACGGCAAAAGCACCCACAGCACTTTTTTTGATTTTGATAACGATGGTGATCTTGATTTATACGTGGCCAATTACCCCATCACCCATTTTCAAATGACTCCCTATTTTTACCGCCAGATGATGCGTAATGCACAACACAGTAAGTCGAGCCATTTATACCGTAATGAAGGTAATGGCAAATTTACGGACGTTACGGAACAGGCTGGCCTGTTAAATTTTGGCCTTACTTTAAGTGCCACGGTCAGCGACCTGAATCAGGACGGATATAAGGACCTTTATGTTTCCAATGATTTTACAAGTCCCGATTTTTTTTATATGAACAATGGTAATGGCACTTTCACCGACCGGTGCCTGGAAATGGCCTCACAGACTTCTTTTTATGGAATGGGAGCTGACATTGCTGATATTAATAATGACGGTTTGCAGGACATCCTCCAAATCGATATGGCTCCGGAAGATAATCAACGGGCCAAAGAAAATATGACCAGTATGCCCCTGGCTGATTTTGAGGAGATGATCCAGCAAGGTCTCAATTTTCAATATCGTTACAGCACGCTGCAATTGAACAGAGGTATTCATAAAAACGGACTGCCACACTTCTCCAATACAGCCTGGATTGCAGGTGTAACATCCACCGATTGGAGCTGGGGAGCACTGTTTGCAGATTTTGATCTGGATGGGTGGAAGGATTTATACATTACCAATGGCTCTCGCAGGGATATCAATAATATTGATTTTTTTAACGAAATAGAAGAAACTGCGGATCAGAAAACCATTAAAGGAAAGGATAGAAACCTGTACTTCCTCAAAAAAATGCCCTATAAGCCACTGACGAATTATTTGTACCGGAATAACCACGATCTTACCTTTTCGCAGGTGAACCAGGAATGGAACATTACTGAAACGAGTTATTCAAATGGTATGGCTTATGCCGACCTGGATAATGACGGTGATCTCGAATTAATCGTAAATAATATTGATGCAGAAGCATTTATATATAATAATAATGCTCTTGAACAATCACTCGGAAACTATTTGAAAATTTCTTTTGAAGGAACCAATAAAAACAAAATGGGCATAGGATCGGAAGTAACTCTATGGACCGAAGGGAAAATGCAATGTGCCGAGCTTACGTTGTCAAGGGGTTATCAATCTTCAGTGGAACCTATACTTTATTTCGGACTCGCCCAAAATGAAGAGATTGATTCCCTTTTGATTAAATGGCCCGACGGAAAAAACCAGTTGCTCCTGAATGTCAGTGTCAACCAGAAACTTGTTGTAAAACACACGGATGCATTACCTGCTGTTCCCCGGTCAGTAAAACAGATGCCCCTATTTGATGAAGTAACCAATCAGGGTCATCCTGTTTTTGTTCATAGGGAAAATGCTTTTAATGATTACCAGAAGCAGGTGCTGTTGCCTCACAAAATGTCGATGTTGGGTCCGGCCATTGCCGTTGGTGACATCAACAACGACAGCTTTGAAGACTTCTTTATCGGCAATGCTGCGAAAAGTCCGGCGGCTTTGTTTACGCAACAGAAAAATGGAACTTTTGTAAATCATTCAGGACCCTGGGAAAAAGATATTGAAACGGATGTTACCGGTGCTTTATTTTTTGACGCAGACGGAGATGAAGACCTTGACCTGTATGTGGTGAGCGGTGGTTACGAATTCCCGGCAGGGTCAACAGAATATGCCGACCGGTTATACATCAATGACGGAAAAGGCAATTTTCACAAGGATGAAAATGGATTGCCCCGGATTTATTCAAGCGGTTCCTGTGTGAAGCCAATTGACTTTGATAAAGACGGAGACCTGGATTTGTTTGTCGGCGGACGGCAAATCCCCTGGAAATATCCTTATCCTGCCGATAGCTATATCCTTGAAAATAAGTCAGCCGATGGCCAGGTAAGGTTTGAAGATATTACATCCAAAGTGGCTCCGGATCTCAAGGAAATCGGCATGGTAACCTCGGCAGTTTGTATGGATATTAACCGGGATGAATGGCCCGACCTGGTTGTTGCAGGAGAATGGATGCCCATTTGCTATTTTATAAACCATAACGGGAAATTTAAAAAGAATATTCTGGAAGGAACCCGTGGCTTGTGGTTCAGCGTGGAAGGCGCCGACATGGATGGGGATGGGGACATCGATTTTGTGGCAGGAAATTTGGGCCTGAATTTCAGATACCAGGCAAAACCCGGCAACACTTTTGACGTTTATGCAGGAGATTTTAATAATAACGGAGGATCTGATATTGTCCTCAGCTATTATCAGAAAGAAAAGCAATATCCGCTTAGGGGAAGATCCTGTTTCGTCAGCCAGAATCCCTGGATTGCCATTAAATTTCCTACATACGCGGAATTTGGTGCCGCCACAGTTTCAGATATATTCACCAATGATTTGCTTGAGAAGTCTTTGCACCTTCAGGCTGAAACCTTTGCCAGTTACTACTTCGAAAACACCGGTGATGGTAAATTTATACCGCATCCTTTGCCCAATGAAGCACAGTTGTCATCCACAAACGGAATTATTCTTGAAGATTTTGACAGGGATGGAAAACAGGATATCCTTGCTGCAGGTAATCTTTTCAACGTGGAAGTGGCGACACCCAGAAACGATGCCGGAGTGGGTACATTTTTAAAAGGTGATGGCAAGGGCAATTTCTCAACAGTTGCCCCTGCCCTTTCCGGATTTTTTGTTCCGGGAGATGTCAAGGCACTTTCACTGATCCGCCTTAATGACAATGAAAGCAAATCTGCTGTTTTGGTAGGAAATAACAACAGTGAAATACAGATATTCCAAATTAAATAACAGATCTATAAGGGCCCCCAATATTCATTAAGCACATACAGTATTAGATATCAGAATAATATTTATAACTTTAGGGTAATATTAATTGAAATATTGAAGATGAAAAAAAAGCATTTGTTTATTGCAACTGCTGCTTTAATGCTTTTCTCTTTGTTTGGGTGCAATTTAGATAAACTGGAATTAACAAACCCAAACCAGTTAACCCCGGAGATATATTTTAAAACTGAATTGCAGGTTCAACAGGCAGTAAATGCTATTTATGCCAATTTGCAAACCAGGGGATTGTATCAGCGCAATCTTTTTTTTGCACTGGATAATATGGCCCAGGAACAGTTGATGAATCCCTCGGCTGAAGCTGATAAATTGCAATATAGCCGATTTTCATTCGATGCAACTCACGTCGCCATCGGGGAATATTGGAAAAACTGTTACAGAGGTATTAACCGGGCCAACTTTGTTATTCATAACGAAGGCCTCATCCAACAGATTCCAAAAAATGAGCTGTCACAGACATTGAAAGATAAATACATTGGCGAAGCACACTTTTTAAGGGCACTTTACTATTTCCTGCTGGTAACAAGGTTTGGTGATGTTCCGTTACTTACGGTCAACCCCAATGCAAATGAAAAAGGTTTCCCAAGATCTCCAATAGCCGAAGTCTGGAGCCAGATTGAAGAAGATCTGGAAATTGCAGCAAACCATTGCCTGGCCAAGAGTATTGAAGAAAAGGGACGGGCAACATCCGGTGCAGCATGGGCTCTTTTGGGGAAAGTCCATTTGTTTCAGGCCAACGAGTCGAACAGTGAGGCGGATTATGCTGCTGCCAGGAATGCCTTTATTCAGGTATTGAGCGACAATGTGAATTACCGGTTGGAAGACCGTTATCTGAATAATTTCGAAGAAGAAACCGAACATGGAATTGAATCAATTTTCGAAGTTGAATTCCAACCGGAACTGGGTACTGCTGATATATGGGCAGCCGATGACGGTTCGGGATATAACGAAGGTACATTCAGGGGAATGGAATATGGTGTAAATAACTGGTTCAATGTTTTTGTCACCCATAACACCTTCGATGAATTTGAAACAGATGCCGATAACGGAATTAAAACTGATCCGCGAAGAGGTTACTCCATTTATTCAACAGGTGACTTGTATGATAATAACACCCGAACCTTGGACATACCTGTTCTTGATTTTTATTATTGGGAGGCCGATACGATGCGGGTTGATCACTATACGAGATATGCTTGGCGGAAATACCAGAATTACTATAAAAGACCGTATGAAAATAATACATCAGGAATTAATACTAAGGTAATCCGGTTATCCGATGTATGCCTGATGATGGCTGAGGCAGAAAACGAATTGGGTAATCTTGATGCAGCGGTGGATTATATAAATCAGGTTAGAAACAGAGCAGATGTCATGATGCCCAATTACGGAACCCCGGCAATGGATAACATTTATCCTGTTTCCACCAAAGAACAGATCAGAATAGCCATTGAACATGAACGTAAAGTGGAACTTTGCAGTGAACAAGTCCGGTTCGATGACCTGGTAAGATGGCGCAGGCTTGAAGCATTCATCAACAACGAAATAAAGCCTTTTTTACCAGGATATCATAAGGATGCCATAGACTTTGATCCGGCCATACATGAGCTCTGGCCCATTCCACAATCTGAAATTGATTTGAATCCTAACATAAACAAGGAGGATCAGAATCCGGGATACTGATTTTTCAAAATAATTGTAATATATTCGGCCCTCGCAACCCAATATATACAATAAACATGAAGTCCTCTTTCATCATACTCCTTACTTGTCTTTTGCTGTTGTCGTGTGATAAGTTTTCCAAAGAACCATTCAAAAAACTTTCCCCATCCAAAACAGGTATTGACTTTCTGAATGAGTTGATTGAAAATGACACCCTGAACTACACCATTTTTCCATACATGTATATGGGATGCGGCGTTTCGGTGGGCGATATCAACAACGACGGACTCGATGATATCTTCTTCACAGGCAACCTTGTTCCCAGCAGGCTCTATTTGAATAAGGGAAATATGAAGTTTGAAGATATTTCCGAGCAAGCGGGAATTATGGGTAATCACCAGTGGTTTACCGGATCAACCATGGCCGATGTAAATAACGACGGCTGGCTCGACATATACGTTTGCGTTTCAGGAAAATACCCGCCTTCGGATAATTTATTGTTTATCAACAACAAAAACAACACCTTCACGGAAAGTGGCAAAACATACGGCATCAACGACAATAGCTCTTCAGTTCAGGCAACCTTCTTTGACTATAACAACGATGGTTTTCTTGATCTTTTTGTGGCCAATTACCCCATTGTTCTGGTGAGCCAAGGTGCTGATTTCTATTATAATAAAGTCACTGAGAATAATTTGGAAGAATCAGGCCACTTATTTAGAAACAACGGGAACGGGACCTTCACTGATGTCACTGATGAAGCCGGCGTGAGAAATTTCGGTATGTCGATTGGTGTTGTGGCTATGGATTATAACAACGACGGATGGAAGGATCTTTATATTTCCAATGACTTCAATCCGCCCGATCGCTTTTACCTGAACAATGGCAACGGCACATTCAGGGAAGTGGTGAAAGAGGCTACCTTTCAAACATCTATTTTCGGGATGGGTTTCGATGCAGCCGACGTCAATAACGACGGACTGGTTGACATGTTCCAGATAGACATGACCCCGGAGGATCATTTCCGCAGGGTTGTGAATGTGATGCCCATGCGACGTGAAACATTCAATAAAAGTATTGGATTCGGCTTTCATTACCAGTATATGCAGAACTCACTGCAGATCAACAACGGCATTTTCGACAGCATCCCGGTTTACAGCAACATCACCCTGTTTGCCGGTACGGCTTATACCGACTGGAGCTGGGGCGGAACTTTTCTGGATTTGGATAACGACGGCTATAAGGATCTCTTTGTTGCTAATGGCGTGCTGAAAGACATCAATGATCGCGACATACTTCGCGATCCTATGGAAAATGAATACTTCAGGCAGGTTAAAGAATACCGGCCCGAACTCTTTCCCAGTACGCCCGTGAGAAACTATGTTTACAAAAACAATGGTGATCTTACATTTACTGATGTTTCAGTAGCATGGGGTTTTGAGGAGCCAACACTTGCCAACGGCATGTCGTATTCCGACTTCGACAACGACGGAGACCTGGATGTTGTGGTCTGCAATGTGAATGAAGTTTCAGCCATTTATGAAAACAGGGCTGCAAACAGTACCAATAACCATTTTATCAAAATCAACCTGGCTGGTCCCGATCACAATTTATTTGGCCTGGGAAGCATCATCACGGTGAAAACCAAAGATATAACGCAATACCAGGAACTGACCCTGACCCGCGGATACCAGTCGAGTGTGCCTGCAACCCTGCATTTTGGCCTGGCTCAGCACGACACCATTGATGAGTTAACCATAGTTTGGCCCGACAACAAAATGCAGATTCTTAAAAATATACAGGCAAACCAAACCCTGAAATTATCCTATAAAAATGCCGATAAGGTTAAGCCGGCTGCTCCTGAAAAGAAACAACACTTCAGAGACATTACCATTGCATCCGGGATCAACTTCAGGCACACGGAGGATGACTTTGATGATTTTCTGACTGAAGAACTCCTACCCCATAAAAACTCGCAAATGGGTCCCGGACTGGCTACCGGTGATGTCAACGGTGACGGCCTTGACGACTTCTTTATCGGCAATGCCCAGGGGTCAAAAGCAGCCATGTATCTGCAAACAGAAACAGGTGCCTTTAAGGAAATGTCCGGACCATGGAACAACGATAAAAACTTTGAAGATACGGGAGCATTGCTGTTTGATGCAGATGGTGACGGCAAAACAGACTTATATGTGGTAAGCGGAGGAAACGATATCAGAAAGCCTACGGAATTCTATCAGGACAGATTGTACCTGAACACAGGAAAAGGGTTTGAAAAGAGCTCAAATGCCCTTCCTGCAGATTTGAATATAAGCGGAAAATGCGTAAAAGCTGCTGATTATGATCGCGACGGTGATCTGGATCTGTTTGTGGGCGGCCGCATAGTGCCCGGAAATTACCCTTACCCCGCCAACAGTTATGTTTTGAGAAATAATGGCAAAAAAGGATCGGAACTGAGGTTTGATAACGTGACCAGTCAGGTGGCACCGGCATTAAGTCAGATCGGGCTGGTGACCGATGCCTTATGGAACGACTTCGATGGCGATCAGGATATGGACCTGATTGTGGTGGGTGAATGGATGAAAATCTGCTTTTTTGAGAATACTGATGCCGGATTTACAGATGTAACCATAAAAAAAGGCTTTGGTGAAACCGTTGGCTGGTGGTACAGCATTCAATCCATCGATATGGACAAGGATGGCGACACAGATTTTGTAGCCGGTAACCTGGGTTTGAATTATAAATATAAAACAAGTAAAGAAGAGCCTTTTGAAGTCTTTATCAATGATTTTGACGTGGATGGAAGAAATGATATCGTTATGGCTTACGGGGAGAACGGAACACGTTACCCCGCGCATGATTTTGATGCCACATCCAAACAGATACCTGTAGTCAAACTCAGGTTTGCCACTTATAAGGATTTTGCCAGTGCTACGCTTGAGGATATTTATGGTGAAGTCATGCTGAATGCCTCATTGCACTACACAACCAATACATTTGCGCATTATTGGATTGAGAATCAGGGAAATGGCAACTTCTCAATGCATCCATTGCCCAACTGGGCTCAAATTTCTTCGGTGAATGCAACGGCAGCAATTAATTATGACGGTAATGAAACTGCATTTGTTATTGCCGGCAATTTTTATGCATCGGAAAGCGCAACACCCCGGAATGATGCCAGTATAGGGCTTGTTTTGAAGGCAGATTCCAAAGGGAACATCAGAGCCATTCCACCGGCTGAAAGCGGCTTGTGTGTGCGGGGAGAGGTAAAGGCTATAGGAAAAATCAAGCTGGCCTCCGGAAAAGAAGGGTTGCTGTTTGCCATTAACAACGGCTACCTGAAGCTGCTGGAAGTCAATCCCTGACATCACCAGCTATTGGCTATTAGCTACCTGCCTGCCGGTAGGCAGGTTAGCCATTGGCTCCTGCCGGCAGGCAGGCTTGGCTCCTGCCCGCCGGCAGGCAAGCCTGGCTCCATTAACCTGACCAGACAAATATCCTTTCTTTATCTTTTAATTTTTCGTAACTTATCTCACAACCTTACCCAAGGTTTCCTGTCGTAAAAGACTTAGTAGACTTAGTAGACTTAGTAGACTTAAAAGACCTGCCTCCGCTAAAGCTTAGGCGGGTGAAACAACATACATCATTCAACATATAACCTATAAAACCATGCCAAAAGTAACCCGTGAAGAAGCGCTGCATTACCATTCATGCGGCAGGCCCGGAAAGATAGAAGTGATTCCTACCAAGCCGTACAATACGCAATACGACCTGTCCCTGGCTTATACCCCGGGAGTTGCCGAACCCTGCCTGGAAATCCAGAAAAATCCGGATGATGCCTATATCTATACATCCAAGTGCAACCTGGTGGCCGTAATTTCAAACGGCACGGCAGTGCTGGGTCTGGGCGATATAGGAACACTGGCCGGAAAACCCGTTATGGAAGGAAAAGGATTGCTTTTCAAGGTATTTGCTGACGTGGATGTTTTTGATATCGAGGTAAACGAGAAAGATGTTGAAAAGCTGATCGCAACGATCAGGGCCATTTCCCCCACCTTCGGAGGCATTAACCTGGAGGACATCAAGGCTCCTGAATGCTTTGAGGTTGAAGAACGGTTGAAAAAAGAGCTTGATATCCCTGTTTTTCATGATGACCAGCATGGTACAGCCATTATTTCCGCGGCAGGATTGTTGAATTCACTGGAAATTACCGGCAAGAAGATTGAAAATATCAGGGTGGTGATCAACGGGGCCGGTGCTTCTGCCATTTCCTGCGCCCGTTTGTACAAGAAACTTGGTGTTAGGCCGGAAAACATCACCATGCTCGACAGCAAAGGCGTATGTTCCACAAGCCGGACTGACCTGAACAAATACAAGCTGGAATTCGCCCGGGACCTTAACATATCCACGCTTGCTGAGGCTTTAAAGGGTGCCGACATGTTCCTTGGACTCTCAACAGGAAATGTAATGACAAAGGATATGTTGCGTTCCATGGCTTCTGACCCGGTTGTATTTGCCATGGCCAACCCCACCCCGGAAATATCATACGAAGATGCGGTTGATGCCCGAAAAGATGTGATCATTGCCACCGGAAGGAGCGATTATCCGAACCAGATCAACAATGTACTGGGTTTTCCTTTTATATTCAGGGGAGCCCTTGATGTGCGCGCCAAAACCATTAACGAAGAAATGAAACTGGCCGCTGTGTATGCATTGGCCGGTCTTGCCAAGGAAGCTGTTCCCGAACAGGTTAACACAGCTTATAAAGTAAGCAACCTGCAATTTGGCAGAGAATATCTTATACCCAAACCTCTTGACCCGCGGCTGATCACAAGAGTTGCCCCTGCTGTTGCCCGCGCTGCCATGGAAACCGGAGTAGCACGTACAGCCATTACCGACTGGAAGGCATACGAAATTGAGCTCATGAAACGAATGGGCCTGTATGATAAACTGGTGGACGACATCAGAAACCGTGCACGGCAGACTGCGAAGACTATTGTTTTTGCCGATGCCAACAACCTGAAAGTACTGAAAGCTGTTCAGAATGTGATTAACGAAGGAATTGCCAACCCTGTGCTGTTGGGAAATGAAAAAGAAATCAGGGAGCTTGCCCTGAGCCATCATATTGAATTAGAAGTCCCTGTTATTGACATTCATAGTGCGGTTGAAGAAGACAGAAGAAAACGCTACGCGCAAATCCTTTTTGAAAAAAGGCAGCGGAAAGGGATGACCTATGAAGAAGCATTGGAAAAGGTGCATGATCCGAATTACTTCGGCGTGATCATGGTGGAATCAGGTGAAGCAGACGGATTTCTTGCCGGTTTTTCAAGCCGCTATGCAAACACCATCAGGCCGGCGCTTCAGGTTGCGGGCACCAATAACAGTCTGAACCACATAGCCGGCATGTATATTGTACTTACTAAAAGGGGACCTTTCTTCTTTGCTGACACAACCGTAAACATCAACCCCACTGCCCGTATGCTGGCCGACACCACGTTACTTACAGCCAATGAGGTTAAAAAGTTCGACATGGTACCGCGTATTGCCATGCTGTCTTATTCCAATTTCGGATCAAACCGCCATGAAAGTCCGGATACGGTTCGTGAGGCTGTTGCCATACTGCATCGCGATTACCCCGAATTGATTGTTGACGGCGAAATGCAGGCCAATTATGCGTTCAACAAAAAACTAAGGCAGGAGAAATTCCCTTTCAGCAAGCTGGGCGATATGGATGTCAACACCGTAATCTTCCCCGATCTGAATTCGGGAAACATTGCCTATAAAATGATGCAGGAACTGGGAGGTGCAGAAGTAATCGGACCGATTCTTACGGGGCTTAACAGACCAATCCAGGTAATGCAAATGGCAAGCTCGGTGCGCGAAATAGTGAACATGGCAGCCATCACAGTCATTGACGCACAAACCTGCACCAGGGAAATTATCAGGTTGTAGTTGCTGGACCTGCCTGCGCTGCCGCTCCGGCAGGCAGGTACTGGATACTGGATATTGGATACTGGATGCGTGGGAGTTGGGAGTTGACTGCTACTGCCGTTGCCACTGCTACTGCCAATATCTTCAGTCTTGGTTTTTATTTGAATATTTTTTGTAATTTTCACCAGGTTCATTCGTCTTACTATTAAAATAGCTGTTATGAAATATGCTTTCATGCTGCTTTTGTTGGCGGTCACTATTGGCGTATGTGGCCAAAGCAAAAGCATTACCCGGTTCAGATCGGACTTTAAGGAAACCTCCAACATGTTTTTCTACAGCAGTACCCTAAAAATGCTGAACGCGGAAAATAGCCCGGAGTTGGCCGACATTATCAAAGACATTGAAGAAATCAGGGTGCTGAATTACAGTAAGGCAACAGTCAGTGTAAGCACCAAGGATATAGCCGCACTGAAAAAATCACTTACCGATGAAGAATATCAGGTTATCATGATGATCAATGAAAAGGGCAATGTTGTTAACCTGTACAACCGTGAGAAAAAAGGCAAAACCATTGGATTTGTTGCTGTGATTGAAAACCACGAAAGCCTGGTACTTGTTGACCTGATCGGATCGATTGATGTGAAGAAATTTATGGCGTTAAAGGAGAAAATTGATTTACGCAAAGGAAATGCAACCTGAAAACCATCCTAATACAAATAATTTGAACAACGTTGTAACCACCAATGGCCTTACCAAATATTACGGGGTAATAAAGGCTGTTGACAAGCTGACATTGAGCATTCCTGAAAAAAGTGTTTTCGGAATCCTGGGCCCCAACGGCAGTGGCAAAACCACAACACTGGGCATGCTGCTGGATGTGATTAATCCAACCAGCGGATCCTACAGTTGGTTTGGGAAAAAGCCCGATAAGGAAACCCGGCAGACAATTGGCTCAATACTTGAAACACCGGCATTTTACCCCTATCTCTCGGCTGTGGATAACCTGAAGATTGTAGCTGAGATCAAAGCCATCGGGTATGAGAATATCCATGAAGTATTGCAGATTACAGGCTTGTATGACCGCAGGAACAGTGCCTTCAGCACTTTTTCGCTGGGCATGAAGCAACGACTGGCCCTGGCATCTGCGCTGCTTTGCGACCCCCTGGTGATGATACTCGATGAACCAACTAACGGTTTGGATCCCCGTGGGATAGCCGAAATCAGGGAACTGATCCGGGATATTGCCGCCCGGGGTAAAACAATTATCCTGGCCAGCCATTTGCTGGATGAGGTTCAGAAAGTATGCACCCATTTTGCTGTGCTGAACAAAGGACAGCTCTTGCATTCCGGTCCGGTTAACGAAACCAAACTGGATGAACAACGCCTGGAAATGGCTGCTGAAAACATGACCAACCTGAAGACAGTTCTGGAAAGTTTTCCTGGTACAAAAAAAATTGAAACCACCGGTGATACAATTACCATAACCCTGCCGGGAGCGATTCAGATTGGTGAAGTCAGCCGCTTTGTTTTTGAACGCGGCATCTTCATTACCCACCTGGTTTCTCTGAAAAAATCACTTGAAACACAATTCCTTGAAATATTAAATGAACCGGCATGAAAAGGCTTTTCCGAATTGAACTGATAAAAATTAAATCCAACGCCTCATTTTGGGTACTTACCAGCCTGCATGTCGGCATTGTTCTGCTGGTTATTCTGAGCGGCAA
Source organism: Bacteroidales bacterium (assembly GCA_016926375.1). Lineage (GTDB taxonomy): Bacteria > Bacteroidota > Bacteroidia > Bacteroidales > UBA10428 > UBA5072. The sequence goes on along the minus strand of JAFGOR010000101.1, from coordinate 19,455 downwards.
GATGTTCCTCAAGTCCATTTCGCTTAACGGCGAATCCTTCTCCAAACTGGTTGACCCTTCCAACATACCCATCTACCAATTTCCCGACATATGGCACAACATCACATATGTGGCCGGATACCTCAAGTTCATTCTGGCAATATATGTGATCATTTCCATAACCAGCGAAATAAGTTACAGCACGCTCAGGCAGAATATCATGAACGGTTTGAGCAGGGCCGACTTCATTAAATCCAAATTGTTCCTGGTTGTGCTGCTGTCCCTGGCCTCAACCCTTTTTATTTTTATTGCCGGCTTGGTCATCGGAATGTTGAGCACACCCGACATCCAGCTTCACTACCTCATTAAATATTCCGGCTTTGTTCCTGCCTATTTTCTGTTGCTGACTGCCTACCTGATATTTGCACTGCTCATTGGCCTGCTTATCAAAAGAACTGGATTGGCCATGGGACTGATGTTTCTGTACACCATAATCATAGAGCCCATTGTTGTTCTCCGGATTGATGTGGCCTGGGTAAAGGGGCTCTTCCCGATAAAAGCAATCAACAACCTGATACACATGCCTTTTGGGAAATATGCATTGCGCGAGGTCCAGGATTATGTTTCGCTAAAGGAAACAGCAATTGTGTTACTTTACATGGTTCTTTTCATTTACCTGATCAATCTGTTACTGAGGAAAAGAGATTTATAAGGCCTGGCAATCGCCAGATATAACCCTTTTGTACAGATCAAGCAGGACAGGCTCCTCGTTTTCCCAGCAAAGCTCGGCAGCAGCAAGTTCCAGCCTGGCTTTCCAAAATTCCCGCTGTGAATTATCCTCCAGCATTAAAGAAAACACATTTGCCAGCTGGGCCGGATCATGGATATCTGTAGTCATTCCGACTTCGTATTTTTTAACTATTGCCGTCATTTCGGGCAACCCGGAAATCAGCACAGGCACGCGTGCCTGAATGTAATCAAACAATTTGTTGGGTAAAGCATAAAAGTAATTCAGCCCCAAGTTTTCTTCGAGTGATATACCCAGATCGGCCTGTATTGTGTATTCTCTGAGAACTTCAGGCGGAACCCTGCCCAGGAATTTTACTTTTTCATGAAGCGCAAGTGAGTTAACCAGTTCGCGAAGCTCACCCTCAAGGTAACCGGATCCAGCAACGACCAGTGTGCTGTTTTCTGTGAACTGCATGGCCCTGATTGCTGTTTCCAACCCCCTTCCGGAGTTAAGCGATCCCTGGTACATGATAATTTTTTCCTGGTGCCGGCGCAGGGAAATTTGAGGTATGGGCAGATGCTCCATCCGGTAAGGAAGATTCCTCACCAAATGCATGTTAACTCCGTATTTGCGCCGGTATTCTGAAGCAATGGAAGGGCTTACGGTAGATGCATACCTCATGCGCGGCAGCAGGAACGATTCCAGCATACCCCAGGCCTTTTTCACCCAGGGTCTGTTAACCAACTCGGGCAACTCCGTAAAATATTCATGGCTGTCGTAAACAACCGGCAGTCGTTTGAAAAAAGAAGCCGCATACACAGCTGCAAGTGTATCCAGATCGTTGGCAACAAGCAGGTCAGCAGAGCAGAAAAGGAGTTTAAAGAAAAGCCTGGTATTGTATTCAGCGTAAAACAAAGGGCCTTTTCTGAACATCATTCGGATACGTATGGTTTTATAAGCGTATTCAGGCAGTGCAGGGGAATTCGGAAGCAACAACCCGATGATGGCAACTTCGGCCGGCAATTTCAATAATGAAGCAGCTATCCGGCCAATCCTGCAATCGGTGACAACATCATTGGTAACACAGAGAATAATTCGCATCGGCAGGCCCTGATTGATATTAGATTGCACTAAATTAAAGATTCTTTCATTACAATTGATTTAATAACCGGGAGATATTATATTTGTTTACCTAACCCATGAACATGATTGAGATACAGGAAAACGCAGAGTTATTTGATAGAAACACCTTTCATGTAGCGGCTAAAGCACGTTATTTTGTTGAAATCAGTGATATTGATTCAGTAAACGAATTCCTGGCATCGGATCTCGCAGCAGGGAACAGTCTTTTTATACTTGGCGGGGGGAGTAATGTTTTGTTTACGGGTGACTTTGATGGTGTTATATTGCATCCGGCAATCAAAGGAATTGATTTGGTCAGCGAGGGAGTCGATCATGTTGTAGTACGTGCCGGTGCTGGTGAAAATTGGGATGACTTTGTGGATTACTGTGTAAGAAACAACTGGGGGGGCATCGAAAACCTCTCCTTAATTCCGGGCACTACAGGCGCATCTCCGGTGCAGAATATCGGTGCCTATGGTGTTGAAGTGATGGACTTCATCGACACTGTAGAGGGTTTATACATCAAAGAACGCAAGCCATTCAAATTAAAAGCAAAAGACTGCAGGTTCTCATACCGGAACAGCATATTCAAAACAGAATTAAAGGGCAATGTGATCATTACAAGAGTCAGTTACAGGTTGCGCAAAAAGCCCCTGTTTAACACACGTTATCCTGATCTTGAGAAAGAACTCAATAACTACGATGAAACCACTGTTGCCAATATCCGCAAGGCCATCATTACCATCAGGACAAACAAGCTTCCTGATCCTGCCGAGCAGGGCAATGCAGGTAGTTTCTTTAAGAATCCGGTGGTAACAAAAGCCCAGTCCGAATCACTGAAACCGTTTTATCCCACCATGCCGGAATACAACATGAAAGATGGTTCTGTTAAACTTTCTGCAGCATGGCTGATTGATCAGTGCGGATGGAAAGGACGGTCATGCGGAAAAGCGGCTACACACAAAAAGCAACCGCTTATCATCATCAATCGGGGTGGTGCTAGCGGAAAAGAAATTTATGATTGTGCCCAAAAGATACAAAAATCGGTGATGAATCATTTTGCCATCAGGCTGGAGATGGAGGTAAATATTGTTTGATGGATTTGAATCCCTAATTGCCCAGGCTTCAGTAGCCCCGGGCTTGCCCATAGCTGTCAAGTTAAGGATTTGATCAATTGCTTACGCCCCTGCCTGCCGGCAGGCAGGGGCGTAAGCGTTTCTCAGCTTGATGGCTATGGTAGCCAGCCTGGCCGGCGCAATTGAAAAAAACATACGAAACAGAATAAAAACCTACTCCTTCCCTACAAACACATCAACATAAACCGGCAGATGGTCGGAGAATCCGCCCCTGTATATAAAACCGCTGTATGTGCGAAAGGGTTTGTATCCTGTGTAAGTCACATCGGGTTCCAGTAAAAAAGAATCATTCAGAATGGTAAAGCCATCAGGTTTTACATAAATTCCGCCTGTATTGTTAAGCATGCCGGATGACACGATAATCTGATCAAAAACATTCCAGACTCCCTGGTATTTTAACGTCCCCTGTACCTGTTCCCCTGCAGTTTTATTGCCGGTAAGATTGTAAAGTCCTGCCAGCAAAGGGTCCTCCCTGTTCACTTTTGCGTTTAACTTCACAGCAAGGCTTTCATCGCCAGGCTCGTCATTGAAGTCGCCCATTATTAAAATCTTTGCTGCGGAATTCAGCAACAGGATACTGTCTGTTACCTGCCTGAGCAAACCGGCAGCCGCAAACCGGTACCTTTCCGTATCCAGTTGACCGGAAGATCGCGAAGGCCAGTGATTGATGAAGAAATGACAAGTATCCCCGCCCAATAATGCTTTAATGTATAAAATATCTCTTGTCAGCAGATCGCCACTGCTTACCCTGATATTTCTGCTATACAGGCATTCAACCAGCTGTCTGTTGTATGCCAGGGCAACATCAATTCCCCTGTGGTCGGGCGAGTTATAATGCACTACCCTGTACCGGTATTTGGAAAGCAACGTATTTTCAAACAGATCTATCAATACAGAATCGTTTTCAACTTCACAAAAACCAATGATATCAGGAGGTTGCCACCCGCCTGCAGCAACAAGCACCTTGCAGATATTTGTCAGTTTGGCCGTGTAGCGCTTGTAAGTCCAGTGCATACCACCTGCGGGAGTGAACAGGTCATCATCTGTATTGGGATTATCCCTGGTATCAAACAGGTTTTCTACGTTATAAAACATGATCCTGTGGTGCAACGGGCGCTGTGGCGCAATTTGCTTTCCCGGCTCCGGGAAGGTATCAAACCACATTCCCGAATTGAAAACCAGGATCAATAAAGCAACTGTAAAAGGATAACCCATGATTAGCCCGGTTTATTCAGTCTTCCTTTCTTTCAAATGCGCCCAGGTCAGGTTTACCATCGTATTTGCGGGATTGCTCCATAATATCGTATTCGAGATACGGGAAAATTTCTATTAATTGTGCGTCACCTGAGTCTTTAGCCGGTGAGAGCGTATCAAGGCTGTAATTGAGATGGTACCTGTCGGAATCGTTGGCAAAGTTTGGGTCCCTGTTGAGTATAATTTCACTGAAAACGGCAGTATTGGTTAAATCAATTGAATCTGCCGAAGCCTTCAAAAGGCAATGATCAAAACGGTAAATGAACTGGCTTGCCTGGGAGTTCAGCAGTTGAAGTTCATGCAAATTACTTCCGTAAATAATGCTGTTCACAAATCCGGCTGTCAAATCGCGGGTATATCTTACATAAGCGCCCTCCTCAATATTGTCGAAGTAATTTGTCATCACCAGGGAAGGGCTGGAACGCGATGTTCCCAGCACACCGTTATTGGAAATGGTACAATGGTAGAATTCATAGTTCCCTCCTTGCAGCAATGCAGCAGCAGGGCCGGCGCAGTTTGCAATAACGGTGTTGTAGCAAAGAAGTTCTGCTCCAAAGGCATAAATACCGGCAAAGGACATGTTCTGTATGATGCTGTTGGAAATTTCCAATTCAGGAATCCGTGGATCTGCGGGGAATCCAAGTTGCAACCCGGCTATTGAATTTCTGATGATGGCGTGGTTGATTCTGTTACCCCGGCTATAGGGAGCGAAGAAAATGGTGCCCCACTGACCCGGGATGATGTCGTAAAACGCTTCAAGACGGTCGTTCTGAAAAACAACGCAGTTTTCACTGGTACCGTTTACAACCAGAGTTCCCCATACCACCATGCTTGAATTGCGGTGAAAGTAAATTTGCGCTCCCGGTTCAATGGTAAGCACATGGCCCGAATCCACTTCAAGGTTACCGTAAACCAGGTAAGGCTTGTCGTTGATCCAGGTTTCTGTTCCAATAAATGTATTCTTGTACAGATGAACGTCCTGGCCATATGCCAGCAGCTTCACATGCTGCAAGGTGCCATTGGTATTGAAAACTACCGAATCGCTGATGATTACGGGATTGTTGGAATTCAGCGGATCAATGGTAATTGCAACAAAAATGAACATACTGTCTTTGGGCGCTATCTCTACATCGGTAACCCTTAATGCCGGTTCACCATCAATGTTCAATCGGAAAAAAGAACTGTTCCCGCCACCCAATTCAATCGACCGGATCAGCAAGGGCCTGTTGTCTTTGTTGTAAACTTTAAAATACAGGGTAGCGGAACCTATTGTAGTGAAAACCGTATCGAAAGAAACAGTGTCAGTAGAAAAACCAGGAAGCGCATCCGGATCGGGGTTGAGCAAATCGTGATTGCATGACAACGCAAGTATTACCAGTAAAGGAATACAGCATATGGCGAAAACAGATCTGAACAACAAAAAGCGGATGCATGACATGATGAAAACTGGTATAAATGCCTGTTACTGGAACAACAAATGAATATGAAAAGATATTCTAAATTTAAAAAAACTGATTATTTTTATGTAAAAATAGTAGTTTATTCAAAAGCATCATTATAACAGTAATGATCGTCTTTTATTATTATTTATATTTGTCCTCACGGTTTATTTACAGAAATGAGAAATTAGATCCAGATGGAAATTATTCAGGCCAGGCCGACTGATCTTATTGAAATTTTATACCTGTTAAGGATTTGTATATTCGACATGAATGCAAAAGGGATGAAACACTGGAACAGTGCTTATCCCGGGGCCGACACCATACAAAAGGATCTTGATTCCGGCTCCATTTTCCTGGTTAAAGAAAAGGGCGTATGCAAGGGAATGGTTACGCTAAATACAAATGAGCCTGAAGATTATAAGCAGTTGAATCTTCCATCCGAAAACCGCAAGCCGCTTTATCTTCAGCACATGGCTGTGCATCCCAGGTGGCAGGGTATGGGGATTGCCAAACTGATGATTGAATTTTCCCAAAAACTGGCAAAAGAAAAGGGATTCGATTGTATCCGGCTGGATGTGTTCAAACCCAGCGATCATGCCCGGCAGTTATACGAAAAACAATCGTTTAAAGAAGTTGCCTCGTTTCAGGCCGCCTACCAGAAAATTCCGTTTGTTTGCTACGAGAAACAACTTTGATACACAAAAGCATCAACCCGTTCACCCTACTCTTTTCATAAACACAATCTTGTCGTCTCCCGGGGCATAAAAATCGGGGAGTGTGGCTACCCTTTCATAATTCAGCGTAAGATAGAACTTCCGGGTTGATTCATATATAGCGCGTCCTGAAGTTTCTACCCAGACTATGGTTCCGCCCAATTTCAGAACACCCTGTTCGGCAAGGTACATCAGTTTCCGGCCCAGGCCCTTTTTCATATGACTTTTGTGAACCGCAATCCAGTAAAGGTCGTAACTTGATTCGGTACACGGATTGGGGCCATAACAGCAATAGCCCAGCAGGGTATCCGCTTCGTGGGCAATTATAAAATGGTATCCGGAAGTTGCTGCTCCCTTTTCGAGGTTTATAGAAGCCAGTTCACTGGCCACATCAACCTCATAGGAATGAAAGAAGCCGCTTGATTCCAACACCTCGCCTATTTTCCGGATGTCTTCAGGTACCAGTTGCTCCCGAAATGTTATCATACTGTTCAACTATTTATCAATATGGCGTTATGTCAATTCTTCAATTATTCTTGCAATTACATCAGCACTGGAAAGTCCCGCCTGGTTAGCTGCCGCTATAAAACCACTGTCGGGTGAAATACATGGATTTCCGTTGATTTCAATAACATATGGCTGCTCATTTTGGTCAATCCGGAAATCAACCCGTGCAAAACCTTTCAGGTTAAAACAATCCCAGCATGCCTCTGTTAATTGCACAAGTTCACGGTATAAAGGCGATTCCTGCGATAGCGTATTGAATGCGCGGGTGGTGTTTTTAAACTCTGCCGACGATTCATCCCATTTGGCTTTATAGCCCAGTATGCGTGGCTTACCTGCCGGGTAATCATTAAAAATCATTTCGGCAGCAGGCAGTGCGTCTCTCTTGCCCTTTCCTCCCAGAATGCTGATATTAAACTCACGTCCTTCGATGTACTCTTCAATAAAATAATGAGAAGCTGGTTGCCGGCTGATGTTGCAGGTAATGGCTGTTTGTTCAACTGTAAAAACCGCATCTTCATCCAGACCCACTGAACCGTCTTCGCTTACCGGTTTGAGCAGGTACCGGGTGCCTGACTTCAACCTGTGAACTTCATTGGTGGTGAAATAACCTGGGGTGGGAATGTGGTTGTACTCCAGGATTTTTTTGGTAAGCACCTTATTGGTGGTCAAAAACAAACCTTCAACCGGAACTCCGGTATAGGGAATTTTCAGGGCATTCAGCAAAGCCGGACCCATATACAGCAATTCTCCTTTATTGAATACAGCTTCTACCAGGTTGAATACAAACAGGGGCTCACTTTTCTCAATGGACTTCATATCCTGAATAAGGTCATCCTGTAACGGGAATGCAATGGGGTGATATCCTAAAACGGTCAGTGCTTTTGAAACCAGCTCCACCTGATGCAGCACATCAGCCTCATCGGGGTTGCTGTTCCCGGCAACAGCATTATGAAGAATAATGACCTTTTTATTTTCCATTCGGCATGTTGATTCTTTTAAGAGCTGCATCCATGATCATGCCTATTAACTGAACATATTCAATACCATTCATCCGGCAAAGTATGGGCAAATCGGAATGAACCGGGTTCAATCCGGCCAGCGGGTTGATTTCAATAAAGCTTATTTCACCAAATTTGTCAACCCGGAGATCCACCCTTCCGCCATCGTTTGCATTCAGGGCATTCCACGACTTAAGTGCAATATCCTCGCAATGTCTGAGCCATTCACCGGTTACAGGTGTGTAATGAATACGCCCTTCGTAATTTTCCTTGTTGAAATACGAATAAATGTCACTGACGCCCTTGCCATAAATAACTTCCATAGCTCCGATAACACGGGCATCCGTCCCGTTTCCCACAATTCCTGCAGTAAACTCACGTCCCGGCAGGTATTCCTCAACCAGCACAGGCTGGTTGAATTTTTCCAGAAGACAATCGCACATATCGGCCAGTTGTCGGGCATCGTGAATCACAGAGCGATCTTCAACTCCTTTTCCGGTTCCTTCCGAAACAGGCTTGGCAAACAAAGGAAAAGCAAGCTGACAATGTTTTACATCATCAGTATGGTTAACCACCATGAAAGGGGGCGTATTGATACCCGCGTCCCTGACAATTCTTTTAGCAAAAGCTTTGTTCAGTGAAATACCCAGGGTTACCGCACCCGAAAAAACATAAGGTATGCGGTAGGCGTCAAGCAGGGCAGGAATGAGAGACTCACGGCTGTCTCCGTACATTCCTTCACATATGTTGAAAACCATATCCCAGCGTTTTCCGGTCAGCAATTCGCTCATCAGTTTACGGGCATGACCAATGCGTGCTGTTTGATATCCCAGGCTCTGCAAGGCATTTTCAATTCCTTCAATGGTTTCTTCCTTATCAAACTCTGCTGTTTCTTCGGGTGTAAAGCCTTCATTCAGGTAATCGGTCCGCAGGTCGTAGGTCAGTCCTATTTCCATTATTAATCACTAATTAAAATTCTGATTCACGTTGAAAGCAAATGTGAAGGAAACATAAATTAAAAGCGATCCCCTGGGGGATCGCTGCTTATTATTTGAAAGCTTCTTCAGTCCGCAGTATCAACCACATCGGGATAGTAAAAGCGCTTCCCTTCATAATTCTGAAGAACCAGATTATCTCCTTCATGCCCCAGGGCATATTCGGGTAGAAGCGGAATCTTGCCTCCTCCACCGGGGGCATCAATTACAAAATGAGGTATGGCATAACCACTGGTATATCCGCGCATACCGCGAATTATGTCCAAACCGGCCTTAACAGTGGTTCGAAAATGTCCCGATCCAAGAATGGGATCGCACTGGTAAATATAATACGGCCGCACGCGGTTGCGCAGTAAACCCTGCATCAGTTTGGTCATAACCGGAACAGAATCATTGATACCTTTGAGCAACACCGTCTGGCTTCCCAGAGGTATTCCGGCATTGGCCAGCCTGGTGCAGGCTTCATGAACCTCGGGAGTAAGTTCCAATGGATGCATGAAATGAATGCTCATGAACAAAGGATGATATCTGCGTAACATGTTGACAAAACTGCTGGTTATTCGTTGCGGTAATACCACAGGCACCTTGGTGCCAATCCGGATGATTTCAACATGAGGGATTGCACGCAAGCTTTCCAGCAGGTATTCCAGGTGTGCTTCAGGCATGGTAAGCGGGTCTCCTCCGGATATCAACACATCCCTGACAGCTTTGTTGTTTCTGATATACTCAAGGCCGGGTTGCCATGCAGCCTTCCCATAATGCATTTTGTCCTTTGCAACCATGTGTGAACGGGTGCAGTACCTGCAATAAGTTGAACAAAAACCGGTGGCCAGGAACAGCACCCTGTCGGGGTAGCGGTGTACAATGTTCGGAACAGGCGAACAATTTTCCTCATGAAGGGGATCTGAAGCTTCACCAGGAGTTTGGTACAACTCTTTGATGCTGGGAACAACTCCTTTGACAATCGGATGGTTGGCACCTGCGCCTTCAATCAGGCTGGCATAATAGGGTGTAATTCGTAAAGGGAGCTTGTCGTTATCAAGAATCGACTGATCATCGATAACCCTGCGGAAATCAATAATCTTGTTTAACTGGCTGAAAGATATATAACTGTTTTTTATCTGCCATCTCCATGAATTCCATTGCTCATCGCTGACACCGGGGAAATGTCTGTTGATAAACTTTCTCGTGTTCGGGCTGATTGTTGAGAATTCGGGATGCTTGTTTTTGGGAAGACTGTTTTTCAGATAACCGGACATTACAAGGTTGTCCGGGACCACAAGCGGGACATCACCTTCTGCAGAGATGCATTCCTCGATAAGTTTTTCGTTCATTTTTTTGTTAAAGTGACTGTAGTGTTAAAAGTTTAACTTATATACCTATTATTATGTTAAGACCAACAATTGTCTTAAAAATCTTTGCTAATGTTAATTCATTTTTGAACGTTATACGCAGCAGAAAAAAAAAGTTGCCAACGTTTTATTAACCATTTCAACCGGCAAGTCTCCTCCTGAAAGCCGCTCCGGTAAAGGTTGTCAGCATTCCATGCCACAACCGGATCAACAGCATATTTCATTGCGGAAAACAGAAAAAGGCAACTTTTCTGCGTGAAAATGCAGGAGAAGCAAATCGGGCAGGTTTACGTGCCAGTTCATTATCAGGCGCAGCCTGAAAAAACAAAAACGGCCCAGGCAATGCCTGAGCCGAACTACTCAATAGAATCTTGAATCCCAGATCTTGGACCTGCCTGCGCTGCCGCTCCGGCAGGCAGGTCTTGGCTCTTGTATCTTTCTTCAAACCGTTACTTCTGAAACAACTTGCTCCATTCCTTTGGTTTTCTCTTTTCCCAGGCCCCGCTGTGGTATACAAAAGATGCAATCAGGGGAAGTACTGTGGTTGCTTCGGCATAAACCATTTGTTCATATTTGGTATCTACCTTGCCCCATGAAGAAGCCTCCTGGAGTGTTGATGAAGAGCAGGCTCCGTCACGCGCATCTGCAACTGTGATTTGCACTGCATATTTGTGCATGGGCACCGATTTTCCCAAAATCTCGGCACAAACCACGGTATCCTGTGCGAAATTTTTAGGAACACCTCCGCCGATCATAAAGAGTCCGGAGGTTTCAGCTTCCATTTTGATCATGGTCAGTTCCCTGAAATCACGCACTGAGTCAATGGTTACATGTTTGTCGGGATTCTCCCACTGGTGCTTGACCAGTCCGAATCCGGCACTGCTGTCGGAAAACGCAGGACAGAAAATGGGAACACCATTTTCATAGCAGGCCTGGATCAATGAGTCCTTCTTCACAGCATTTTTAACCAGGTATTTGCCCAGTTCCCAGATGAATTCACGGGAGGAATAAGGGCGGTGCTGAAGTGTGTCGGCAACCAGCTTGATGGTTCCGTCACAAACCTGCAGGTCATCCTCATCAATGAAAGTATCATAAATTCTGTCGATATAGTAATCCCTGAGCTTTTTGTCCGGCACATCCGTGCGGCCAATATAGTGCTTGAACCCGATGGCTTCGAAAAAGTCCATGTCAATGATACTGGCACCTGTAGCTACAATCACATCAATCATATGGCTCTTCACCATATCCACGTATACCTGCATACAACCACCGGCGCTGGTGCTTCCTGCAAGCGTCAGTATATTGGTACATTCTTTATCCCGAACCATCTTCAGGAGAATATCAGCAGCATTGGCGGTGTCACGTGATGAAAAAGACATCTTTTTCATCGAATCAATAATTGGAGTGGCATCGAATGATTTGATATCAATGTGCTCGATGGTCTCTTTCAATAATTCTCGTTTGGCTGTCATCTCGTTTAATACTTGTTGATTATCATTCAAATAAAATACATGCTTCTTCCGGACAAATATATAAACTTAGATGATATTACCCCATGGAAGAAAAACTTTTTTGAACAAGATGGTTAATTCGTCGTTAGTCATTGGCTGTTGGCCATTGGCTATTGCCGGCAGGCAGGCAGGGTTGTTGGCTAATAGCTAAAAGCCAAAAGCTAATGGCTTGTGTCTTCTCCCGTTCACAAATTTATTTGCCATCATTCAAATGAAATGTTACTTTTGCATCGATCAATTCCAAAACCTGCCCTCATGTATAAGTGTAAGTGCATCAAGAAATTTGACGACATTCAGGTGAAGTTCAGCGAGAATAGCTTTTATCATTTCGAATACACACCGCCCATGGCCCAGCATCCGCCTTCATACAGAGTGTATCATGATTTCAGTTGTTTCAGGAGCTTCTCCCTAATGGAATTCAAGCTGTATTTTCAGAAGTATTAGGAGCTTCGCCCGCCGTAGCTTCAGCGAAGGCGGGTAGGCTTTTGGTTTTAGGTGCTAGGTGCTAGGTGCTAGGTTCCTGGCTCTTCAAAACAACTGAAGGAAATTCATGCATTCTGAAAAAAGTACCATCAGCAACCCTGCCGGTACGCCCACGAATAACAGGTATTCCATATCCTCACGATAGGGGTGCAACTGCTGCTCAATATGTTTCATCCGGTTTTTCATTGCTATCCGACTTTCTCTAAAGGCATTAAAGCAATGTAACAAAAACGATACAACAAGATCAAGTTATTGTTAAGCGGGTTTTCGGCACATTTTAGCCATTCACCGAAAAATACCTGCCATCTACCGATTATTGTTTTACAATTCCCTTAGATGGATTTAGTTTTGTAAAGTCAATCTTTTCATAACAAGCCGAACCCGGAGTTCTTTATTTTATGGTTAAACCATCAGGGAATACGGAAAAAGGATATTTTTTATTAGTTTTTTTAGTTTATAATTTACCGAACTAAAAGAACTAATTCCTATATTTGCGCCTTAATTATTATAAAATGACAACAGAAGAGCGAATCAGGCGACAGAAAGAAATGGTGGAAATGGCCGGCAGGTTTTACGAGAAAAAGGGTCTGCAGCCCATTGCCGGTCGTATTGTGGGATTGCTCACCGTAATGGACAAAGAGCAGTATACCTTTGATGAGATTGTGGAAGATCTTCAAATCAGCAAAAGCTCGGCCAGCAACGCATTGCGCTTGCTTGAAATATCAGGGGCAATTGATTACATCACTGTCCCGGGCGACCGGAAAAGGTATTTTCAGCTCAAAAAGCGCGACAAGTTTGCACTCATCGACGAGCACCGTGTTACACTCACAGATGCGCTGAATTATCTGGAGCGAACACTGGAACTGAAAGCCGATAAGCAGTCGGAAAATGCCGTTCTCATCAGAGACATGATTGATATGCTGAACTTCTTTCTGAACAAGTTTGAGGAATTGAAAAAAGAATACATATCGCAAAAATGAGGCTCCGCAGGAATTACCATATAGTTTACAAACAACCGATTATAAGCAACAACATGATGAAATTGATCAAAACGTTCGTTTTTTCAGCCATGGCATTATCATGCAGCATGGCCTGGGCACAACAGGAAGCCCATACGTTAACACTCGACCAGGCATGCGATTATGCATTGCAGCATAATAAAAGCCTGCTCAATGCAAGAGACCAGGTAACCTCTTCCAAATATGCCTTTCGTGAAGCCCGGGCTCAGGGTTTACCGCAGATTGATGGGGGTGTGGATTTCATGACCTATTTTAATTATGAACTCAATTTTAGTTTTGGTGGTGGTGGTGAACCACCTGTAATAGATCATCCCGATTTTGATGCTGGTGACAGAGTGCTTGCCGGTTATCTTGCTGCCATGATGGGAGGCTCTTCGGAGCCCATAGTCATGGACAATCAAATGAGTGCCTCCGGACAGGTTTCACAGTTAATTTTTAACGGACAGTATTGGATCGGGCTGCAGACAGCCAAAATTGCACGCAGACTGGCTGACCAGAATGTGGTGATGAATGAACTGGATGTAAAAGAAAGCATCACCAATTCATACATTATGACGTTGATCACCGAGCAGAATCTGAAAATCATCGGGGAAAACCTAAGAAACCTGAATACCATGCTGGAACACACTACCAATATGTACAAGGCAGGTGTGGCAGAAAAAACCGATGTAGACCAGCTGAAAATAACGGTGAGTCAGCTGAAAAACAGCCAGAAATCGCTGGAACGAGCAGTTCAGCTGAATTACAACATGCTGCGTTTCCAGCTGGGTGTAGCACCCGATGCCAGTATCAAACTGGCCGATAACATCGAACAGTTGATGACCCGCATCAACCCGCAGGTTGCTCTGGATCCGGCATTTAACGTAGCCAACAACATCAATTACCAGATGATGGAATCGCAAACGCTGATCAGCAAAAAGCAGGTAGACATGCGGAACTGGGCTTATGCGCCGACCATTGCCGGTTTTTACAGCTATACCAAAAAGATTCTGACCACCGGTTTCGACATGACGCCGAACCACCTGGCAGGTATTACCGCTACAGTTCCCATTTTTTCGAGCGGCATGCGCAAGGCCCAGCTTGATCAGGCTAAAATAAACCTGGATATGGCGCAGCGCAACCAGGAGATGGTAAAGGAACAGCTTGAGATTCAAAAGAACCAGTTGCTGTTCAACTACGAAAGTGCTTTTGAAAACTACAACACACAAAAAGAAAACGTGGAGGTTGCCGGAAGGGTGCTGAAAAGTATTCAAAATAAGTACCGGGAGGGGCTGGTATCAAGTCTCGACCTGACCCAGGCCAATACCAATTACCTTACGGCTGAAAGCAATTACATGTCGGCCCTGATGACATTGCTGCAAGCTCAGACCGCTCTTGAAAAATTGTATAATACCATTTAAGAACATTCATAAACAAATAATACAATGAAACAGATTAAAATTCTATTCGCGTTATCGCTGGTTGCTTTGGTTGTTGTTTCGTGCGGAAAAAAAACATCCGTTGAAGACCCTGCAACAACAGAAGCTGTTGCCGATACAACCGTTTACAAAGTGAAGGTTATGACACTTGCCCAACAGAAAATTGCCCGGCCGGTTGAATATAATGCCAATTTAATGCCTTACGAAGAAATCAACTACGCACCGGCTTCCCCGGGCAGGATTGAAGAAATCATGGTTGAAATAGGCACTCGCGTAAGTAAAGGACAGGTTATTGCCCGTATGGAAGCCACACAATTGCAGCAGGCCAAGGAGCAATATGAAAATGCCCGGTCGAATTTTGAACGTATGGATACGCTTTACAAACTCAACAGCATATCCGAACAGGTTTATGAAGGGGCCAAAACACAATACGAAGTGAGCAAATCAAGTTACGACTTCCTGAAAAAGAACACACTTCTGGTATCGCCCATTAACGGCATTGTTACCGGCAAGTACTTTGAAGGAGGTGAACTCTATTCAGGTGCTCCCAACACCCCTGCCGGAAAAGCGGCTATAGTAACGCTCATGCAGATCAACCCGATGAAGGCAATAGTGAGTATTTCCGAAAAATACTTCCCACTGACCAAAAAGGGCATGAAAGCCGATGTAAAGGTTGACATTTTCCCGAACCGGACTTTCAAAGGAGAGATATCCCGCATATACCCTACCATAAGTGCTGATACACGTTCCTTTGAAGTCGAAATTGTAATCAACAACAACGATGAAGTGTTGCGGCCGGGAATGTTTTCGCGAGTTTCAATAAACATGGGTCAGATTGATGCATTGATTCTGCCCGCAATTGCAGTAGTTAAGCAGGAAGGCACCAATGATCGCTACGTGTTCCTGGCCAATGGAGATAATACCACAAGGAAGATCAAGGTTGAAATCGGACAGCGCTTCGACGATAAACTTGAAATTATATCTGAAGAACTGAAAGAAGGCGACCAGGTAATCTTTGCAGGGCAGGATAAATTGATGGACAAATCACTGATCACCATCGTTCAGTAATAAGTTTTTACAGAAAGAATTTTTAACAGCATTAAAGAATAAAAAAAATGAGTATTTACGGAAGCGCTGTAAAGAAGCCTGTTACCACCCTCATGTTGTTTCTGGGGGTGATTGTATTCGGGCTCTATTCGCTGATAAAGCTACCTATTGACTTTTACCCTGAGATGGAATTCCCGGCAATCATGGTTTTCACCAGTTATACGGGAGCCAATGCCTCGGATGTGGAACGGAATATTTCAGAACCGCTTGAAAGCAGCCTGAACACGGTGAGTGATATAAAGCAGATCACCTCCACATCGCGTGATAATGTATCAGTAGTAACTCTTGAATTTGAGTACGGCACCAATCTCGATGCAGCCGCCAATGACGTGCGCGATGCATTGTCGCTGGTGAGTTCTTTTCTTCCCGAAGGGTCTGAGGAACCGGTGATATTCAAGTTCAATACGAACATGATGCCCATCCTGTTCTACGCGGTTACTGCTGACGACAGCTACGCCGGTATTGAAGATATGTTGGATGAGAAAATTGTAAACCCGCTAAACCGTATTGAAGGTGTGGGTGCAATAAGCCTCCTGGGCGTGCCTACGCGTGAGGTAGCCATCAACATTGACCCACGCAGGTTGGAAGCCTACAATCTGACCATTGAACAAATCGGCTCGGTGCTTGCTGCTGAAAACCTGAACACGCCTTCGGGTACTGTGGAAATGGGAGAAATGAGTTATCCGCTGCGTGTACAGGGTGAATTTGCCGAAAGCGATCAGATAAAAAATGTGGTATTGGGCAACTACCGGGGAAAGATCATCCGGGTGAAAGATGTTGCCACGGTGCGCGATTCCATCGTTGACATGAAGTATGAGGAAAAGATCAACGGGAAAACCGGTATCAGCATGATGGTCCAGAAGCAGTCGGGCGCCAACACGGTGAAAATTGCCCGGGAGATCAGCAAGGAACTTGCTGAACTGGAGAAACAGCTTCCTTCTGACGTTAAAATAAGTGTAATCTGGGATACCAGTGATTTCATTACCGACTCCATCAACAACCTCACGGAGACGCTCATGTTTGCCTTTATTTTCGTGGTGCTGGTGGTGTTATTTTTCCTGGGCAGATGGCGGGCTACCTTTATTATAGTACTCACCATCCCCATATCGCTTATTGCCGCATTCATTTACCTGATGGTTTCGGGCAACACCATCAACATCATTTCACTTTCAGCATTGTCTATTGCCATTGGTATGGTGGTTGACGATGCCATTGTGGTGCTCGAAAACATCAGCAAACATATCGAGCGCGGGAGCACTCCCAGGGAAGCAGCCATTTATGCAACCAATGAAGTCTGGCTTGCAGTTATTGCAGCCACGCTTACCATCATCGCAGTATTCTTCCCCATGACCATGGTTTCGGGCATGATGGGTGTGATGTTTCAGCAGTTGGGCTGGATTGTAACCATCACCATCGGTGCTTCGGCTCTGGCAGCCATTACAATCACCCCCATGCTCAGTTCGAAACTGCTGAAACTGGAATCCAAAAGAAACAAACCCGGAAAATACAGTCATGAAAAACTTGTTCTGCCCATTCTCAACTGGATTGATGAATTCTATGCCAAAACGCTGAATTGGTGCCTTCATCACAAACGAACTGTGGTTTTCGGTTCTATAGGGCTGTTCGCTTTCTCGCTCTTACTGGCCGTCATGTTACTGAAAACCGAGTTCATTCCGCAATCCGACCAGGGCCAGATTACGGCAGAAATTGAGTTGCAGGCAGGTGTGCGGTTTGACGAAACAGCCAAAGTTGCACACAAGATTGATGCCTATATTGATGAGCACATACCTGAAAAAAACATAGCCTCTGTATCTGCGGGTTCCGACGATAACGCCGGATTCACTGCGCTCTTTCAGAATTCAGGTTCCAACATCATCAATGTGACCCTGTCGATAAGCAAGCCTTCGGAAAGAGAAAGAACCGACCTGGAAATAGCTGAGGTAATGCGTAATTACCTGGCCACCCTTCCTGAAATTGTTAAATACAGCATTACTACCGGCGACCAGGGCATGGGCGGATCAACAAATACCGTTGATGTGGAAATCTATGGATACAATTTTGATGAAACAACGGCACTTGCCAATGACGTGGCCGAGCGAATCAAAAAGATCGAAGGAGCCAGGGAAGTTTCCATCAGTCGCGAAAAATCAAAACCCGAATTGCGCATTTCGCTCGATCAGGATAAGATGTCGCAACACGGCCTGAACACAGCAACTGTATCTACCATGATCCGCAACCGTATTGTAGGTCTTACGTCCTCGCAGTTTCGCGAATCGGGTAATGAATATGATATTGTGGTCCGGTTTGATGAAAACTTCCGGAATTCCATCAGCGACATCCAGAACATCGCCATACCAACGATTTCCGGAACAGTACGTTTGGGTGAAATTGGCACCATCGGGGAATTCTGGTCGCCGCCTAACGTGGAAAGAAAGCGGCGTGAAAGGGTGGTTACCGTTTCGGTTACACCTTACAAGGTTCCCCTGGGTGAAATGGCCACCAATGTGAAGGCTGAAATTGCCAAAATGGACATCCCCAGTGGCGTAATGGTTGATGTGGGCGGTGCTTATGAAGATCTTACAGAATCCATTACCGACCTGATTATGTTGCTCATGGTAAGTCTGATTTTGGTTTACATTGTGATGGCAGCCCAATTTGAATCGTTAAAAATGCCGCTGATCATCATGGCTTCCATTCCGTTCTCCTTTACCGGAGTAATACTGGCCCTGCTGATTACCAACACCACGTTGAGTGTGATAGCCATGCTTGGGGCCATTATGCTGGTTGGTATTGTGGTGAAGAACGCCATTGTGCTGGTCGACATGACCAACCTGAACCGCGACCGGAATTACGAACTGGATGATGCCATAAAACGTGCAGGCCGTTCGCGTTTGCGGCCGGTATTGATGACCACTGCCACCACGGTATTGGGCATGTTACCACTGGCTTTAAGCCAGGGCGAAGGGTCTGAGATTTGGAGGCCAATGGGTATTGCGGTTATCGGAGGATTATTGGTATCCACAGCTGTAACCCTGCTCATCGTTCCGGTAATTTACCGCTATGTGGTACGCCGAAGTGAGCAGCGCAAATCAGGAGAAACTGAGGAACTCGATTTTATGGAAGCTTAATAACAAGAATATGAAAGCAATAATGATTATATACAACCAGGCACTCACCGAAAAGGTAGAGTACATGCTTGAGAAACTGGCCATCAAAGGGTACACACAATGGCCACTGGTAACAGGTGCCGGAACAAATACCGGTGAGCCAAGGCTGGGAACACACACCTGGCCCGAGGTGAATTCAGCCACCCTCACCATTGTGGAAGACAATATGGCAGATATGGTGCTCGAGAAGGTGAAAAAGATGGATGCCATCAACCTTGAGGTTGGTGTAAGGGCCTTTGTGTGGAGTATTGAGAAAACAGCATGATATAATTCCTTCCTCATAAGTTGAATTATTCAGTGCCGGGGATGTATTTCTCCGGCACTTTTTTTTCATATGACTATCCTAAAAGGGGTTTTTCATAGCTGTCAGTTTAAGAAGTTATTTTTAAGACCAAGGCACTTACTTTTCTTATTTGAGATGAGCTCTGAAAATGTGCTATCCCCCTTTGGAGGCATAGCCGTCAAGCTAATGCTCATTTATCGTTAATAATGAAGATGTTATAAGTTGTAAGATGTTTATTT
>JAFGOR010000100.1 GCA_016926375.1 Bacteroidales bacterium | reverse complement strand
TCAACAGATTCAACGGCTTCAACTTCGAGTCCGATTCCGGTGAGTACCCTGGCCACTTCGGCAGGGCTTAAATTGATGTCAATATATTGCTTAAGCCAGCTATACGAGATGTTCATGGAGTTTGAATGAGAATATCCGACAAAGAAACAAAAGTAATCATTTTACTTTTTTTAAGGCATTTGTTGCCGGTTACTTTTAACAGTCAGCCACATTTTGTGAAAGCGACATCGCTAAAAATAGTATCTTTGCAATTCACAAATTCCGGCAATGACAGAAAGGGAAAAAAAACCGCTGATTCTGGTTACCAATGACGACGGGGTTGAGGCAAAGGGCCTCAAAGCGTTGATTGAAACCCTGCGGCCATTCGGAAAAATTGTTGTTGTTGCACCTGCCGATCCGCAATCGGGTATGTCGCATGCCATCACGGTAAAAGTACCCCTGAGGCTCACCAAAATAATCGACGAGCAGGATCTGTCGGTTTACAAATGTTATGGCACACCGGTTGATTGTGTCAAAATGGCTTTTAATCATCTGCTGACGCGTAAACCTGATTTACTGGTATCGGGAATCAATCACGGATCCAATGCTTCAACAAGCGTTTTTTATTCAGGAACAATGGGGGCAGCCCTGGAGGGATGTATCAATGAGATTCCCTCAATTGGATTTTCACTTTTGAACCTCAATCATGATGCGGATTTCACAACCGCCCGGCATTATGTTGAAATCATTACCCGGCAGGTTCTTCAGAACGGGCTGCCCAAAACGGTTTGCCTGAATGTGAACATTCCGGATATTGAAACAAGCAAGGTAGCCGGAATCCGGATCTGCCGTCAAAACAAAGGATACTGGCAGGAGGAATTCGACCAGCGTACCGACCCGATGGGAAAACATTATTTCTGGCTGACAGGATATTTTCACAATACCGAGCCGGATGCCTCCGATACTGATGAATGGGCCCTGGACAAGGGATATGTTTCCATTGTACCGCTGCACACTGACCTTACCTGCTACGACACGATAAAATCACTGAATCAATGGAATTTTCAATGATATGAAAATGAACAGCCTGCAGAAATTCAATACACTTGCCACGGGCATCATTGCCGGTGTGGTGGTGCCGGTAATCGTCTACTTCATCCTGTATTATTCGAAAATACAGCAAGTAAAGTTTACCCTGTTTTCCGACAGCCTGGTCATCGGAAACATCATTCCGGTTATCATCAGCCACTGCATACTTCCCAACCTGCTTTTGTTTTTCATTTTCAACGGTATAAACTGGTTGCAGGCCGCCAAAGGCGTGCTGGGAACCACCGTGGTATTGACCATCCTGATATTTGCAATCAAATTAATATTCAGCGTGATATGAAGTACTACCTGATAGCCGGAGAGGCATCAGGTGACATGCATGCCGCCAACCTGATCAGAGCCCTCCGAAAGAAAGACCCTCATGCTGAATTTCGCTGCTTTGGAGGAGATATGATGGAAGCAGCCGGCGCCACCCTGTTTGTTCATTACAGGGACATGGCCATGATGGGCCTTGTTGAAGTGTTGCGCAAATACAATACCATCAGGAAAAATAAGTTAAAATGCCGGCAGGACATTCTTGAATATCATCCTGATGTACTCATACTGGTTGACTATTCCGGCTTTAACCTGCCCATGGCAAGGTTTGCTGCCAAAAACAACATCCGGGTCATTTATTACATATCACCCAAGCTCTGGGCATGGGCCCAATGGCGTGTAAAAACCGTGAAGGAGTATGTTAAGCGGATGTTTGTCATTCTTCCTTTTGAAGTGGATTTTTACAGAGAACACCAGGTGGAAGCTGAATATTACGGGAATCCTGTACTCGACAGCATCAGCGAATTTGAGTCGGGTTTCCGGCATGACAATGAGTTCAGGGAAAAGAATAATCTCGACAACAGGCCAGTAATTGCCTTACTTGCCGGAAGCAGAAAGCAGGAGATCGACCTGCTCCTGCCCGAGATGCTGGCAATTATTCCCCATTTCGGGGAGTACCAGTTTGTAATTGCCGGCGCTCCCGCCATTTCGCCGGAGTATTACGCCCGGTTCATATCGGGAACAGCAACAAGTATTGTATACAATCAGACCTATACCCTGTTGAAACATGCCGAAGCAGCTGTTGTTACTTCAGGAACAGCCACACTGGAAACAGCGCTTCTGGGAACACCCGAAGTGGTCATCTACAAAACCAATCCGGTAACCTTTTTTATCGGCAACTTTTTTGTTAAAATCAAATTCTTCTCGCTGGTGAATCTGATCCTCGACAGAGAGGTGGTTCAGGAATTGCTTCAGAAGAATCTGTCGGCAGACATCAGAAAAGAATTGGAAAAACTGTTAAAAAACAGGGAATACCGTGCCAATATGCTGCATGACTATGCGTTGCTGCGCGAGAAACTTGGTGTTCCGGGTGTAGCCGGCAGGGTAGCAGAAAGGATTTACAGCATTATGAACAGTTAACCCTGCTGCCATGTTATTGCGAACTCTGCTCCTGGTCCTTTTCACAACCGCTTTCGCGCATACAACCCTAATGGCTGAAAGAATTGCCATTGGAATATACTATGGATTCCGATTTGAATCGTTTGTATTCTCTGCCGTTGAAGGCGAATACATCATGGAAGGCAATGGCAGCAAAGTTGCTGTGGTGGTAACAGGCAGCATGTTGCACATTGACCTGACGCAGGCCGGATTTGCAGTGCGGGACACTGACCAATCCTATGGCGTGTTCTCATCGCTGGAATTCAGGGGCATGTCGATAAGCAATATCTTCCAGGTGCGCCCTGTATTCCCATCCAACAAACCCAAAGAATCAACAGGAGATCTTGAGGTAACTCAGGTTGACGACTGCATCAGGCTTATTAACACCCTCGACCTGGATGAGTATATAGCCGGAACAGTAGAGTCTGAAGGCGGTTCCAACGCGCTACCTGAATTTTACAAAGCCCAGGCAGTGATTGCACGCACATTTGCCATTAAAAATTTCCACCGGCATGCGCATGAAGGTTTCAATTTATGTGATAACGTTCATTGCCAGGCTTATAAAGGCAAAAGCCGCATGAACCGGCAAATTTATGAAGCCGTACAAAAAACCCGGAATGAGATACTTGCCAATAATGCCGGAGAACCTGTAATTACCGCTTACCATGCCAACTGCGGAGGAATCACAGGAAGTGCAGCTGTTGAATGGAACCGGGACCTCCCCTACCTGGTGCCGGTGCAGGATCCGTTTTGTGATCGTTCGGCACACCGGAACTGGGACAAGGTGCTTACCGAAAATGAATGGAAGGCGTACCTCAATAAAAAGGCTCCCGATGGTTGCGATGCCGTTTTTTCCGATGGCGATACCACAAGACGAAAATACCTGGACCTGGTCAGTAAAAAAATCCCGATGACAACTGTACGGGAAGACCTGGGCCTGAAATCGTCGTTTTTCCGGACAGAATACAACAATGGCCATGTAATTATTCACGGACACGGATACGGACACGGGTTGGGCCTGTGCCAGGAAGGCGCCATGGAAATGGCCCGCATGGGCTACACCTACGTGGACATACTGATGTTCTATTTCAACAACTTAATTCTTAAAAAGGAATGATCTCTATTGATCAACTGAGTATATCATTCGGAGGTTACTTCCTGTTCAACGATGTTTCCTTCCTGGTCAACAGCCGCGACAAGATTGGACTGGTAGGGCGTAATGGCGCCGGAAAGACCACGCTGTTGAAAATATTCATGGGCTTGCAACAACCCGATGCAGGGAAAGTAGTGATCCCCGGCAATATCAGGCTGGGGTACCTGCCCCAGCAGATGGTGGTTATTGACGACAAGACCCTCTTTGATGAAGCCGGCAGTGCATTTGATGAGATACTGATACTGGAAAAGGAAATCGATAATCTGAACCATCAGATCGACCAGCGGACAGATTATGAATCAGCAGACTATGTTGACCTGATTGGTCAGTTATCTGAAAAAACCGAACGCTTTCACATGCTCGAAGGCAGCAACCGCGATCAGAAAATTGAACAGGTACTCACGGGCCTCGGTTTTTCGAGAAATGATTTTAAAAGACATACAAGGGAATTCAGCGGCGGCTGGCGCATGCGTATTGAACTTGCAAAAATACTGCTCCGGTCTCCGGACGTGGTGCTGCTTGATGAGCCTACCAACCACCTGGATATCGACTCGATCCAATGGCTCGAAGCATTTTTGCATGACTACCATGGCGCCGTGGTGCTGATTTCGCACGACCGTGCCTTCCTCGACAAGGTAACCGACCGCACAGTGGAAATCTCCATGGGTAAAATATACGACTACAAGGTGCCTTATTCAAAGTATGTGATGCTCCGCAAAGAAAGAAAAGAGCAGCAAACAGCTACATACCGGAACCAGCAGAAACTAATCGACGAAACGCAGGATTTCATTGATCGATTCAGGTATAAGGCCTCAAAAGCGGTTCAGGTGCAATCGCGGATCAAAATGCTTGAGAAAATGGACATCATTGAAATTGATGAGGAGGATACTTCCTCAATCCACATCAAGTTTCCGCCTGCGCCGCGGTCAGGCAGTATCGTACTTGATATTCGCGGCTTGTCGATGAGTTATGGCCACCATAAGGTACTGGACCATATCGACATGACCATTCACCGCGGCGAAAAGGTTGCCTTCGTGGGGCGCAACGGGGAAGGGAAAACCACGCTTTCTAAGATCATAACCGGCGATCTTCCGCATGAAGGCACTTTGAAACCCGGCCATAACGTGAGCCTGGGTTACTTTGCACAAAACCAGGACGAATTGCTCGATGACAATAAAACTGTGCTGGAAACGCTGGATGAAGTTGCCGTGGGTGACATACGCACCAAAATAAGAGACATTCTGGGCGCTTTTCTTTTTGGCGGAGACGATGCCGAAAAAAAGGTGAAGGTACTGTCAGGAGGGGAAAGATCAAGGCTTGCCATGGCGCGTCTGTTGCTGGAACCCTGCAACCTGCTGATACTTGACGAGCCAACCAACCACCTGGATATGCGGACAAAAGACATCCTGAAAAAGGCGCTGATCAATTTTGATGGCACACTTATTGCGGTTTCACATGACCGGGAGTTTCTTGACGGCTTGGTAAACAAGGTCTTTGAGTTCAGAAATAAAAAAGTGAAAGAACACCTGGGCGGAATCTATGAATTCCTGGAACGCAGGAAAATAAGTGACCTCAGTGATCTTGAAAAAAAGAATCTTCAGAATCCAAAAGCTGGAAAAGACGAAGCCACAAGCAAACAGGCATTTATCGATAAAAAAGAGTACGACAGGGAAATCAGGAAGCTGGAAAACAAGGTTACAAAGACTGAAGAGCAGATTGGAAAGCTGGAAAAGGAAATTGAAAGCTTTGAGAAACTGGTTGCTGACCCTTCGATTGATCCAGAGAAGACAAGGGCCCCCGGTTTTTACAACAGTTACAGCAAGCTGCAGGCCGAATTAAAGCAGCAAATGAGTAACTGGGAGCAAATGCAGACCGAACTGGAGCATCTTAAGAATAAAAGAATTTGAGTACTTTTACTTTTAATCCAATTTGCCGGATGATGATGAAATCCACCTTATACTGTATGTTTTGCATGCTGGTTCTTTCGGTTGCCTGTTCCGCGCCCAGGCAAACTGTAAAACCTGATGTTATCAGCCTTTCAAAAATGTACAATCCCACGGGTACAAAATTGCATCCTGCCTACACCATATTTCATAACAACCCCACTGGTTCTTTGCTGCTTATCAAAATCTTTCCGACGGAATTGCTGTATTCAGGGACCATTGAACCCGACAAGCTGCTGGGTTTGGTGAACCTGAGTTATGTAATGACTGATATCACCGACGTTCAGAAACCAACACTGGCCGACTCGGGACAGGTAACCTTCCGATTCCTTCGGGAAAATGCAGACAAGCGATTCGCCACACAGATTCCCATAAAAGCTGAAGCGGGAAAAAAATACCAGCTTGCTGTAACTGCCAGAGACATGGTAAGGAAAGAAACCGCTTTGACTTACCTGCATATTGACAAGACTTCCACCTTGTCGGAACAGAATTTTCTCATTTCGTATGCCGAAGACAGGACTCCCTTGTACAAACCCTATGTAGTTGGAGATGCCACTATCAGAATAGATCGTTCAAATAACCATTACGATTCAGTTTACGTGTCGTATTACGGAAGCGAAATTCCGCTGCCGCGACCTTCATTTTCAACCAGCAGGGAAAGAGAATTTCTGAACAAGCCCGACAGTTTATGGGTATTTCCGTTTACCAAAGCCATCTCGTACAAGTTTAACTATAAAGGTATTTATCACCTTCAGCTTGATACAATGATTGATGCAGGTTTAACACTCAGCAACTTCGGAGCATCTTATCCCAGGGTGCAGGATGCTGATCAGCTGATTGAATCACTTGCCTATCTGACCACTTCAGCTGAATATGACAAGCTGAAAAATGCCACCAACAAAAAGCTTGCTGTTGACAATTTCTGGATTGAAAGAGCAGGAGATCTGGATAAGGCCAGGGAACTCATTCGCGTTTATTACAACCGCGTATTCTTTGCCAATTACTATTTCACATCGTTCAAGCCCGGTTGGAAAACCGATCGCGGTATGATTTACATCATCTATGGGCCACCGCAGTCGGTTAAGGTTGAACCCAACCAGGAAAAATGGATTTATTACAAGAACAATTACACCTCCATGGTGACCTTTACTTTCGACCACGCGCCCGATGCATTCTCAGTTGACAATTATTCACTTCAACGCTCCGACAGTTATGACACATTCTGGCGCAGTGCAGTGGATACCTGGAGAAAGGGCAAAATATATCTGATTGAATAACATGAAAGCAAAAACGAGCATCATATTTGGCATACACCCGGTAAGTGAAGCGTTGCGTTCGGGCAAGCCAATCGATAAAATACTTCTGAAACAAGGATTCAGGAATGACGTCATTCCGGGTTTATTGCCTTCGCTGCGCGAACAGAACATACCTTTCCAGTATGTGCCCCTGGAAAAGCTCAACCGGATGACCGTTAAAAACCACCAGGGGATTATTGCGCTGATATCCGAAATTGAATATACCGAACTGGAGAAGCTGGTGCCCATGCTTTTTGAACAGGGAAAAACACCCACCGTAGTAATTCTGGACGGCATAACAGACGTCAGGAATATGGGGGCCATTGCACGAAGTGCTGAATGTGCAGGGTTTCATGCCATGGTCATCCCTTCAAAAGGATCGGCACAGATTAATTCAGATGCCATCAAGACTTCCGCCGGGGCATTGAATTCGCTTCCCGTGTGCCGGGTAAACGACCTGCCCGATACGGTCAGGTTTCTTCACGAGTCAGGATTTCAAATTGTAGCAGCCACGGAGAAGGCAGCCGATACTATTTACCAGTCGGATCTGAAACAACCCACGGCAATAATCATGGGTGCTGAGGATACCGGCATTGATGCGCGCCTGCTAAAAATGGCAGACCAGTTGGTCAGAATCCCCATGTCGGGTTCCATACAATCGTTGAATGTAAGTGCTGCTGCTACCGTGGTATTTTTTGAGCTGGTCAGGCAACGTGGCACCGGTGAACAGGAATGAATTCAACCGCGCTTCATGCTGTTTAAAGCGACACAATCAAGCAACTCCCCTATAAAAGAGGAAGCACGTTTGTTGGCCGACAGCTTGTCAGAGGGTATCCCCATTTCATCGTACTGCTCCGCAACATTGGCAACCTGTAGCCTGGCCGGTATGGTATAAGCGCCCATTTTCCAAAGAACAAACTGCAGTTGTCCGATTACCTGTGTGCCGCCAAACGGACCGTCTGAAACGGCAACAATACCAACAGGTTTATGCTTCCACTCATCAGCCAGCAGGTCAATCACGTTCTTCAGGCTGGCCGGGTATCCGCCATTATATTCAGGAGTAATAATGATGATTCCCTGTGCCGATTTGATTCTTTCGGCAAATTCAATGGCCCCGGCCGGTTGCGATGCAAGATAGCGCAATCTTTCTTCAAACAGGGGAAAGTTATAAGCAGCCAGGTCGAGAATTTCAGAAGAGGCCAGTTGATTCTCCTCAAGAAAACTCCTAAAGAACAAAGCAACACGATGACTTTTTCTTCCGGTGCGTATGCTCGATGAAACGATGGCTATGTGGTTCATGGTTTGTATATTAATTACTCAAAGGAAAACGCACCCGGATTACCTCATGATCTTTCCGAGTATGTTTATGGCATCAGCGATGCATACCTCACATATCTTTTCATGAAGGTTGTGATCATGAATGTATTTTTTCCCTTCTTCTGTTTTTAAATCATGTTTCAACAGATCAATACAATCGGTTGAACCATTTTTTTCTTTAAATTGTCTGCTGAATTCCTGAACCATGCTGTAAGAATGCTCTTTCCGGTCTTTATCTTCGTTAAACTTACGGCAGTTATATACACCAATAACCATGTATGAACCGGTAACGGCACCGCAGGTTTCCATCATCCGGCCCATGCCACCACCAAAAGAGCATGAGAGGCTTAATGCCAAACCCGCATCGATTTTCATTTCATCAGTATAAGCTGATATTACAGCTTGTGCACAATTCAGGCCCGACCGGAAATTTGTTACGGCCTTGTCAGTCAATGAATTCATTATCAAAACAGATTTAAATTATGGATTTAAAGTATGGTTTATAGAAGCTTCTACCTCATTGATATTAAATGGCTTTCTGAAGTATTTGGAAATCAAACCCTCATTCAAAGCTGACGAAATTTCTTCCGTAATGTCGAATCCCGTGAGGATAAAATACACCAGGTTCGGAAATTCTTGCCGAGCCTGCCTGATGAATTCAATTCCACTCATACCCGGCATTTTCATGTCGCTGATGACAACGCCGATTTGGGAATTGGATTTCAGGATGTCCATGCCTTCATAAGGAGACTCGCTGGTAACCACATCAAACTTATTTCGAAAATTGATTGCGAAAAGCTTCAGGTTCAACGGCTCATCATCAACATAAAGTAAAACTGGTTTATTGCTCATCTTTCTGAATTGTATTTAAAGGCAATGTAACAGTTACCTGAGTGCCTTTTCCGGGTTTTGAATTAAAATCAAGTTGCCCGTTGTGTTCCTTCACAATGTTCAAGGTTATCCACAACCCCAGGCCGGTTCCCTTTCCGGCATCTTTGGTCGTAAAAAACGGATCAGTAAGCCTCGAAATATCTTTCCGCGCAATGCCGGTGCCATTATCAATAATTTCAATTTTCAGGTTATTGCCGGTCACCTTTGTCTGAATGGTGATTATTCCTTTACCTTCAATAGCCTGCGCAGCATTCACCAGGATATTCAGAAATGCCTGGTGAAGCTTGCCTTCATTTCCAACAAAGATAAAACTATTTTCTGTATATTCTTTCCGGACTTCAGCCTTATACTTCAGCTCATTATGCATCATTACCAGGCAATTGTCAATGATGGCATGAACATCACATTCAGCAGAAGGAATATTGTTGAACCTGGAATAGCGGTTCAGGCTGGATACAATATCTGCAGCACGCATCACTCCGGTGTGTATTCCTTCAATCAGTGGAGCCAGTTCCTGCTCATGTTCCCTGAGGTTGGCATGCACATAGTTTTCGATGCCTATTGCACCGCCGTTAATGAAATTCAACGGGTTATTTATTTCATGGGCCACGCCGGCAGCCAAAATACCCAGCGAAGCCATTTTCTCCGACTGGATTAGTTGATTCTGGGCATTCTGCAAATCATTAAGCGCTGTCTGCAAGGCCTCCCTGTGGTTGTACAATTCTTCATTGGTAGACTTCATTTCTTCATTGGCACTTTCGAGGTCATGGGTTCTTTCCCTAACTGCAAATTCAAGGCCCGATATCATTTCCGAGTATCCTGCAATCAGTTTCCGGATTACCAGCAGCATGATGGCAGCAATTAAAACAAAATGAACGGCCAGGATAACCCAGGGATACAATTCCATTACATAGGCATCAGGCCTGTATTCAACGGGGATTGAAAAAAAACCTTTATAATGCAAATAACCAATGATGAGAAAACAGACAAGGGTTGCCACAAATACAAAAATTGTCTGCCTGAATGACAGCGCAACAATGGAAAAAAAAGGGATCAGGACCAGGTAAATTCGGGTGGAAGACAGCAGTCCGTAATTCACTGTGTCAATAAGAGAAAGAACGATGATCAACCCAATCAGCAGGTATGTTTTGATGCTGATGTCAATTTTATGTCTGAAAATGGTCAGCACAACAACCGAGGCAATAATGATCAGATTAATCAGGAAAGAGATGTGAAATCCGTTTTCAATCAACCGGTAAAGGCTAACCAGGTAAGCCAGGGAACCAACAATTGAAGCCACAACCAGTGAGCTGTTGATGATCTGGTTTTTTACCAGCTGAAGCTTATCGGATTTCATCCC
>JAFGOR010000099.1 GCA_016926375.1 Bacteroidales bacterium | reverse complement strand
AGCTCATAGCTCTTGTCCCTCGTCCCTTGTCCCTCGTCTCTCTATTTAACCAACTCTCCTTTGGAATAAGTACCCTTTTGAGCCGTGCCGTCAGCCCAGGTATAAGTGCCTTCACCTTCAAACAGGTTGTCTTTGAACCATCCCGTGTATTTGTCGCCGTTGGTATAGAAATAAATGCCATATCCATTCTGCACGCCGCTAGTCCATGCACCTGTGTATTTTGCCCCGTTGGGCCATACATAGGTTCCCTGACCCTCAAATTTATCTTTAACCCACATGCCATCATACCAGCTGCCATCGGCTCCTTTGAGCATGCCCCGGCCTTCACGCAAACCATTCACAAAGTTACCCTCGTAAGTAAACCCGTTTGAATAAACATATTTCCCTTTGCCGTTTTCGCAATTGCCGTAAGCACAACCGTCTTTTTCCTGTCCGTTTGCCAAACACGGAATGATTGCCATTATAATTAATAAATGCTTGAGCATATACTTTCTTGTTAAAATTGTTTAATATTATTACGAATTTCTTGTAAGTCAGTTACAACTTTTCGTTATGAAAAAAGACAGAAGCTCAATTTATGGTTTGATTCTGGTGTTGCTCATTGCAGCATTGTCGCTTGTAATACATATACTTACCTATGATATCCTTGGTTTTCATCGTGATGAATTCCTTTACCTGGCGCTGGGCCGTCATATGTCCGCCGGATTCTGGTCAAATCCTCCGCTTATTGGTTTAATTAGTCTCTTATCCCAACTTTTGCCGGGTGATGCGTTGCTTGCCACAAGGATTCTGCCTGCAATTGCCGGGGCAGTGGTGGTAGTGGTGGTGGGGCTTATTACACGTGAACTGGGCGGTGGAGTTTATGCCCAGGTATTTGCTTGTCTGTCAATTACCTTGTCCCTGCTCATGCTTCGTGGGTTTTCCATGTTGCAACCGGTGCCTTTTGATATTCTCTTCTGGACTCTGATTTTGTACTGGTTGCTCAGGTACATCAATACTGAGAAACCTGTATTTCTCATACTGATGGGGATAGGACTGGGACTTGGGATAATGAACAAGTACATCGTGTTGTTTCTGGCTTTTGGATTGATGGTGGCTGTGATTTTTACCCCGCATCGCAGATTGTGGATTAATAAATATACCTGGTATGCAGCATTAATAACCCTGATTCTGGTAATTCCCAACCTGATTTGGCAGTATAATCATGGATTCCCTGTAATCAATCACATGTCGGAACTGCGGGATACCCAGCTGGTAAATGTGAAACGCGTCAATATTTTATTAGATCAGCTGTTGATGTTTACGTTCAGTTCACTGGTATGGTTGGCAGGTTTGGTTTTCCTGCTATTCTCATCCAGGGCAAAAAACTTTCGTGTATTTGGATTTGTTTACCTGATTGTTATGATGATGTTCGTTATGTTGCGGGGCAAAAGCTATTACACTGCCGGATTATACCCCTTTTTATTTGCTGCAGGAGGTGTTGGCTGGGAAAGCATCCTGAAAACAACCAGGATGAAGGTAATTGGGTTGTCGCTGGTTATCCTTTTGTCAGCCCTGATAGTGCCTATGGGTATTCCGGTTATGTCGGCCGAAAGGTTGGCTGCACTTTATTCTAAAATTCCCGCTTACATGGGAGGTGAAGCCTTGCTTCGCTGGGAGGACGGGGATATGCATCCGTTGCCACAGGATTTTGCTGATATGCTGGGATGGGATGAGCTTGCTGGTATTGTTATTCGGGCAAGCGATACCATTGCAGATAAAAGCCGTATTTTTATCTATGCCGAGAATTATGGTCAGGCCGGTGCCATCGAACATTTCGGAAAACCACACGGACTCCCGGATGTGGTGAGCTTTTCCGACAGCTATCTCTTGTGGATTCCCGATTCTCTTTCACCGGAAAAGGATCTGTTTTTTTACATAAACGACGAATTGGGAGAAGATGTGGATTCATTGTTCGCGCATTGCGATTCTATTGGCAGTGTTACCAATAGGAATGCACGTGAATTTGGCACCACAGTATACCTTTGCCGGTCGCCAAAGGATAATTTCAACAGGTTCTGGTCCGACCGGGTTTGGTGGGTGAGGCAGTGGTACAGGATGAATTATCGGCTCAGCGAGTAAAACAACAGGCTATTTCTTAATTATCATTTCATTAAACTCAACGGCCAGGGCAACAGATTCCGCTGTGCTGCGAGATAGGTGCTTTTCACAGCTCCGAAGCCGGCATTAAAATAGGCCACCCCCGGTATGTTAGAGCCTGTAAAATCAAAAATTTCGCCTTTGCCGGAACGGTTTTCAATTACATGATCCACTAAAAGATACATCGACTGGTTTTTTCTACCTTCCCTGGTGGATGCACAAACGCCAAAAATACACCGGCCCATGTCATATATAAACCATCCGGCAGCTACCAGTTTGCCGTTGGGTTTATAAACTCCTTTGATTTCTCCTACACCTTGCTGAATGCTGGCCTGGGTTATCTCACGGATAACCGGACATATCTTATTACCCATGTCCTGCACCTGCTTGTCAAGATTTCTTTCCACAAAAGAAGTGAAAACTTTAGGAGATGGCCCGGATTTAACCTCAAGTCCCGCCTGAACCGCCTTTTGAAGATTCCTGCGGCAATTTCTGTGATATCCGGCCAGCAGGTGAACATAGGTCCGCGTCATTTCCAGTGTGTAATTATTTCTGGCACTATAGGTGAAGTTGTGATTTAACGGGCTGTTCATGCTGTTGAGATGGATGTCGACATACCTGATTTTTTCAGGAATGGCATCCAAAAACTGATCTACAACTTCAGGCTCAGGCTTGTTGGCAGAGAATACGCCCAGTTGCTGCGTCAGGTAAGGTTGGTACAGGTAGTCAATACCAAACCTGCGCTTCCTGGTAAGCGGCATCACGGCAACATAGTCGTCCTGAACAAGTGCTTCCCAACCGGGACTTACCACATCTAACCACCACGACATCCCATAGGTAAGCCGGTTCATGGAATGATAAATGCACTTGTCCCACAATTGTTTGTCAATTTCGCTATGTTTGAGATACTTGATCAATGATACCTGGCTTTGTTTTGTGAAGGTGAAAATACATTGAATTTTGCATTTTAACCCGAAAAAAATCTATTTTTGAAATCAGGATCACTTCAATACCATGATTACTTTTTTTGTTTCCATCCTGCTGCTGTTATCGGGTTACTTCTTATACTCACGTTTTGTTGAAAAAGTTGCCGGTGTGGATTATGAAAGACAAACTCCTGCTTTCGCCCTGAAGGACGGAGTGGATTACATACCCATGCCCTGGTGGCGGCTTTTTCTGATTCAGTTTTTGAATATCGCCGGGCTCGGACCCATTTTCGGAGCTGTTGCAGGAGCTATGTGGGGACCGGTAGCTTTGTTGTGGATTGTTCTGGGCTCAATCTTCGCCGGCGCTGTGCATGATTATTTTTCAGGAATTCTTTCGATAAAGCATCACGGGTTGAGTATTACCGAAATCATCGGTATTTATCTGGGTAAAATTTCGAAGTATTTCATCCGTGCTTTCACGGTGTTATTGATGGTTATGGTGGGCGCGGTTTTTATAATGGGACCGGCAAAAATACTGGCCAGCCTCACTCCTGAAGTCCTTAACATGACCTTCTGGGTATGGGCGGTATTTATTTACTATGTACTGGCTACCATGCTGCCCATCGACAAAATTATTGGTAAGATCTATCCGTTCTTTGGGTTTTGCATCCTTTTCATGGCAGTGGGCCTGATAACTGCTCTTTTAACCAAAGGTTACCAGTTGCCGGAGCTCAATCTGGAAACACTGAAAAACAGTCATGCTGAAGCCGACAAGTTCCCCATTTTTCCCATGCTTTTTATTACCATTGCTTGCGGTGCAATATCCGGATTTCACGCCACCCAGTCGCCTCT
Organism: Bacteroidales bacterium; assembly: GCA_016926375.1. Lineage (GTDB taxonomy): Bacteria > Bacteroidota > Bacteroidia > Bacteroidales > UBA10428 > UBA5072. Next base: position 9,823 of record JAFGOR010000099.1, on the reverse strand, counting down.
GGTTGCCCGGTGTATCACCAGTGAGCGTTACGGCCGCAGGGTTTTTTACGGAGCCATGATTTCCGAAGGCATTGTGGCGCTTATCTGGGCCATGATTGGAATGAGTTTTTACGGTGGGATCAGAGAACTCAACGACATGATGAATGCACACCAGGGAAACGCTGCCTACCTGGTAAACGAAATTTCTCATTCGCTGCTGGGTAAGTTCGGCGCTGTACTTGCTTTACTTGGAGTTGTTGCTGCGCCAATCACATCAGGCGACACTGCCTTCCGCGGGGCACGGCTGATAGTAGCAGATTTTCTGAATTTCAAACAAGGGCCAATAAAAAACAGACTGATGATCAGCATACCTTTGTTTGTGATTGGTTACCTGCTGACACGAATTGATTTCAGCATCATCTGGAGGTATTTCGCGTGGGCCAATCAGACTTTGGGTATGTTTGTGTTATGGGCCATTACTGTTTACCTGGCACAGGAGAAGAAATTTTACTGGATTACGCTGATACCAGCTGTTTTTATGACCGAAGTAACTGTTACCTATATCCTGTTTGCTCCTGAGGGTTTTGCTCTTCCGGAATCTTTTGCTTACCCTCTGGCGACACTGTTTTCCCTGGTTGCAGTAATTGCTTTTTTTCTGTACCGGAAAAATTACCATAAAGCACGTGAAGCGGACATGTCCCGGTAAAAGCCATTAATGGCCGGTTGCTTCCTGTACCATATTTTCAAACACTTCCTGCCAGCCCTTCCATTCGCCATATTCAGAAAGTGATTCATTGTGCCAGAGACTTGTGAAAATTCCTCCGGTTGCTTTTACTTTTTCAATTAACATGATAATTCTTTCCCTTGCCTGATCAGGATTTAATCCCATGTATTGTCTTAGAGTAACATCCATCACAATAAAAGGGTGCAACAAAAGACTGGTTTCCTCTTCGCTGATGAGGTCATAAAACCTGAAAGGATGGCTGGTGCCTGCACGAAAACCAACATGTGTGGCATATCCCATGGAATAATCGGTTTGCACATTGTGTGAAATGAGTTTGCGTAAGGTCTCAGGTATGTTAAGCAGCAGAAAGTGCTGCCTGCTGATCTCCGGTTTTGTTCCCAGCAAACCTGCAAAACGCTCAAATTCTGATTTGAGGATATTCGGTCTTTGATTTGATTTGTATGAAGGGTGAATGCCAATGAGCCTGGATGATTTCAGTGAATTCAATAGTTTTTTGAAGGGGAAACTGTCAATGGCATAATTGGTGTCATTTTTTCCGTAATTGCCCATAAGAAAAAAGAACAACGAACTGAAACCATACTGCCTTTCCAACTTCAGGATGTAACCGTAGGTGTCGAACGGATCGGGTTGCTTTTGTTTCAAAACCCGGATGCGGTATTGCCATTCCCTGAAATTCATTTTGAACAGGGCCTTTAACAAGCTGCCTGCTGTGCGCAGAATACCCCTGTTCAGAATGGCCCATGGATTGTCAATGTCAATGGTTGAAACAAACCTGAATTTACGGGAAGGAAAATCCAATGCCGGATACTTTTTCTTCAGCGCTTCTTTAAGCATTACCAGCCACTGGTCAATTACAGGTTCCATGAGGTATCCGTTTTGAAAAGCATGGCTTTGGTTTGCCTCGAAGCGTCCATGCCGGTCTTTCTGATGTGGCAGGTATTCCTCATAGCGGCTTAACAGATAAAAGACTGCCGAGAAAAGATCAAAGGGCAAATCAAATCCATCAGGAGCCGGAAACAGGATGGTTTGTCTGTTGGTTATGGCCGCGGTAGGAACGTGTGGCCTCACACCTTGTTCTTGAGTCAAACCGGTGGAAAAAATACTGAACGTACCTTCCATCGGCTCATGTCCGTAATAAATTACAACGTGGCCCGCTTCAATCAGTTCATGCACCTCTTTGCCTGCCTGATCCGGCACGATACCAACCCCGGACCCAAGGACATTCTCCGATAGGAATTTGGCCACATAAGTCAGGCGGGGTGTTGCCCCGGAACTAACAATTTTTATGGCTGGAGCCGTTTTCATTGCATCAAAAATCGAGTAAAACAACTGTAATCCCTGATCCCCCCAGTTCCACATGCTCGTCTTTGCAGGAACGGACCACGTTAAGGCTTTTCAGGTATTCCCTAACCATAGTTTTCAGGATGCCATTTCCCTTTCCATGTAAAATACGCAATTCCTGAACGCCAACCACTGTGGCATCGTCAACAAAATTCCGGACAATTTCAACGGCCTCTTCCCCACGCTTGCCGCGAATATCAATTTCAGGTTTGAAGTTTATTTTGCGCTGACTGATGCTCCAGTCGAATTGTGGAGCCCTTCCCTGGCGTTGCCCGGCTCTTTTTTCTTTAGTATGTATCTTTTCCAGGTTAACTTTTTTTACTGATGTAATCATGCTTTCACCATAGGTAACCAATACGTTGTCGCCGCTGATTTCAAGCACCTCTGCTTCTGTTTGCAAACTGACAATTTTTACCCGATCGCCGGGAGATAATGTGTTGTCTTTTTTAACGGCAACTTCCGTCGGTACATTTTTTTCCTCTTTGCGAAATTTTCCGGCTCTTCGGCTCACTTCCCCTATTTTGTGCTCCAATTCACCCGATGCGGTTTCAGGTACCTCCTGTGCCTTTTGCCTGAAATTTTCGAGGTTTTTCCGTGCTTCTTTGGTAATTTCTTTCTCAGCCTGGCTTTCCCGAATCACCCGTATGGTCTTTTCAATTTCCTTATTGCTGTTCGATAGCAGGTTCTCAGCCTCCAAACGGGCTTTCTCAAGAATTTCCTTCCGCATTTTTTTGGTTTGCCCCAGCTCCTCTTCATATTGCTCTAACATGCCGGCAAGTTTTTTTTCGGCAATCCTGATTTTATCCCGCTTTTCTTCCCAGTATCTTTTATCGCGGATGATTTCCCTGAGGTGCCTGTCAAAGTTGACGTGGCCTTCACCGGCTTTTTCCGATGCGCTTTTCAGGATTTCATCGGGTAATCCGATTTGCCGGGCAATGTCAATGGCAAAAGAACTGCCCGGTTTGCCTGTCTCAAGCCTGAAAAGTGGTTTCATTTTCCCGGTATCGAACATCATGGCTCCGTTGGAAATACCCGGAGTTTCAGCGGCAAAGTGCTTCAGGTTGGAATAATGCGTGGTGATCACCCCGTATGTTCCTTTTACATTCAATGCTTCCAGAATGGATTCAGAGATGGCACCGCCAATTCTGGGTTCGGTACCCGTGCCGAATTCATCAATCAAAACAAGGCTTTTCGGGGATGCATTTTTAAGAAAAACCTTCATGTTCAGCAAATGGGAGCTGTATGTGCTCAGGTCGTTTTCAATCGACTGCTCATCACCGATGTCGATGAGAATATCTCTGAAAATGCCTGCCTCGGAGCTTTCCACAACAGGAATGAGCATACCGCATTGAAGCATATATTGTACAAGCCCTACCGTTTTGAGGCAAACCGATTTCCCGCCTGCATTAGGTCCGGAAATAAGCAAAATCCTGTTTTTGTCATCCAGGAAGATGTCGAGCGGTACTACTTCCTTGTTTTCTTTTTTATGATGAAGGTAGAGCAGGGGATGTACGGCATTTTTCCAGCGAAAACCCGGGGAATTCACCAATGCCGGCATTCCTGCATTGATTTTCAAGGCAAATAGCGCTTTAGCTCTTATAAAATCAATGGTTCCCAGGAAATCATAGGTGGTCAGCAGGTCATCAACATAAGGCCTGATGTCATCGGTAAAGCCAACCAGAATTTTAATAATCTCACGGGTTTCGGCAACTTCCAGTTCCCTGACTTCATTGTTCAGTTCAACTACTTCGGCAGGTTCAACAAATGCGGTGCGACCGGTAGCCGATTCATCATGTACAATACCATGTATTTTTCTCTTGTTCGATGCCGGCACAGGAATTACCTGGCGCCCATTGCGAATTGAAACTGCTGTGTCTTTTTCTATATATCCTTCATCAATGGCCCTTCTGAGTATGCTTTGAAGCTTTTTCCCTGCGCTTGCCTGCTTCTGGGTAATGTCTTCACGAATTCTTCGCAGATCGGCCGATGCATTGTCTTTTATTTTACCATGCTTGGAGAGGATGGCATCAATCCGGTCGTCCACGTAACTGAAATACTTTACCTCTCCAACCATCCGCTTCAAACAGCGGTATTTTTCGGCAGCCGTGTTTTTGAAAAACCGCAGGATGGCCTTAACGGTTTCCAGCGACCGTTTCAGGTCATAAACCTCTTCCGTTTCAAGATATGCACCAACGACCTTCGCCTTTTTCAGCCCGGGGGTCAGATCATGGTAATTATCGGCCGGAAAATTTTCTTCAAAAAGGCAGATCTCTTTGAATTCAGCAGTTTGTTCAAGAATTTCTTTTAGTGAACTAAAATCTGACAGCAGGTGCATTTCATCAACCTTTTGCCTGCCGGGTGCAAACAAACAGTGCTCTTTGACAAGGTTCCTCACCAGGTCAAATCCGGTTTTACTTTCAAACGATTGCGGATAGATCAAGGGGTATCAATTTTTCATTGCAAAAATAATATCTTTGCGCGAGTTTTGAACCATCGGTTTTTGTTCTTCAGATGAAATACCATATTATAACGCTGGGCTGCCAAATGAACAGGTCAGACAGCGAGCGAGTGCGGACTGTGATTGAGGGGATGGGCTACAAGTGGACCGATAAAGAGGAAGAGGCTGGTCTGCTGGGTGTAATTGCCTGTTCGGTACGACAGAAATCAATCGATAAAGTATATTCCAGGATTGCCCGGTGGAACCGGCAGAAGAACAAACGCAATCTGTTGACTTTTGTGTCGGGATGTGTTCTTCCGGCTGACCGGGAAAAATTCCTCAAATTGTTCGATTTTGTGTTTACCATGGCTGAATTGCCTGAATTCCCTGATATGATTCGCCAATACGGAGTCACGACTCAATCACGTTTAACCTTCCCCAAGGAAAAAATCCGTGAATTCTGGATGGTCCATCCTTCTTATGTTTCCGATTATGAGGCTTTCATTCCCATACAAAACGGCTGCGACAAATTTTGCACCTATTGCGCCGTGCCTTATACCCGGGGACGCGAAATATCAAGGCCTTCCGGTGAAATTCTGGATGAGCTCAAACAACTGGTGGAACAAGGCTATAAATCAATCACACTGCTGGGGCAGAATGTGAATTCTTACGGACTCGACAAGCAGGGTTCGGAACTTTCTTTTCCGGGTCTTCTGAAGGCCATCGGTGAATTCGGCCGGGCCTCCGGAAAAGAGTTCTGGGTGTACTTCACCTCTCCTCATCCACGCGACATGAATGATGAGGTTTTTCATACCATTGCGCAATACAACTGCCTTGCGAAGCAAATTCACCTGCCCCTGCAATCAGGTGATGACCATGTGCTGAAAAGAATGAACCGCAGGCATACCCTGGCTGATTACGGGCTTATTGTTGATTCAATCCGCCGCATCCTTCCCGGAGCTACCCTGTTCACCGATATTATAGTAGGCTTTACCGGGGAAACGGAAGAAGAGTTTGAGAATTCACGGAAAGCCATGGAACGGTTCCAATACAATATGGCATACATCGCTGTTTATTCACCCCGGCCCGGAGCTGCCAGTGCCAAATGGGACGACGATGTTCCGCTGCAGGTCAAGAAAGAGCGTCTTCATAGGCTCACGGAAGAGCTTACCCGGCATACCCTCGGATACAATAAAGCACTAATCGGAAAAAGAATGCGGGTGCTGGTAACCGGACACGACCGCAAGCCGGGATATGTCTCCGGAATTACCGAGGGCCGGATAGTGGTGCGGTTTGCCGCAGGGAACGACATGGTACCCGGAACTTTTGTATGGCTCAACATCACCTCATCTGCACCTTATTCTATTGAAGGTGAACTGGTAAAAGAATCTGCTATCGCTCATTCGGCATCATGAAACGGAAAGTAGCTTTCAAAACGCTCGGCTGCCGGCTCAACCAGTTTGAAACAGACGCCTTGGTCACCGACTTCTTCAGGTCGGGTTACGAAATTGTTAATTTCACCGCTCAGGCAGATGTTTATGTTATCAATACCTGTACCGTTACCAACCTGGGCAATCATAAGTCGAAAACAGCCATCAATCAGGCTGTAAGGAATGCAGAGGGAGGTCTTGTTGTAGTTACAGGCTGTATGGCCGAAAATCAGGAAAGCTGGCTGAATGAACGGGGAGATATTGCCTATGTGGTTGACAACAGGCATAAAAGTCGCATCTTATCGCTGGTAGAAGCGCATTTTAACGGGGAGATCGTTGCCCCCGAACAACTTGAATCGGATGTTTTCAGTTTCTCTGTTGCTGAAAAGAGTCTGCACACCCGCAGCATGATCAAGATACAGGATGGTTGCGACAATTTCTGTACCTTTTGCATTGTGCCCATGGTAAGGGGCAGGGCAGTCAGCCGGCCTGTGTCCAAAATCATTGAGAACATCCACGAAGTGATCCGGCTGGGCTATAAGGAAATTGTACTTACCGGAGTGAATATCAGCCGGTATGACGATGAAGGTGTTGATTTCACCGGGTTACTGGGAAAAATTCTGAACATCAGCGGTGATTTCAGGATAAGGATATCCTCCATTGAACCTGAGGGTTATGGAGCGGCATTCTTCGAACTCTTCAACAATCCGAAATTGTGTCCAAACCTGCACTTGTGCCTGCAAAGCGGCTCCGACAGGATCCTTGCGGAAATGCACAGGACATACAAGCTTGCATCTTACATGAAGATTGTTGAGGAACTCAGGAAACGGATTCCGCTGTTCAACTTCACCACCGACATCATGGTGGGCTTTCCCGGTGAAACGGAAGCAGATTTCAGGGAAACCTGCCATGTGATCAAACAAGCAGGGTTCAGTCATGTACACACCTTCAAGTATTCCGTGCGTAAGGGCACACGCGCCGAACTTATGCCCAATCATATTCCGGAGCCGGTGAAACAGGAACGCAGTCTGATTGTCCGCGAACTTGCTGCCGAAAATAAACGGGCTTACAGAAAGTCATTCATTGGCAGGCAACAAACTGTGCTGGTGGAAAAAGTAAATCAAAACGGCATGGCACGTGGCTACGGCGAACATTACGTTCCGGTTGAGTTTAAGGCAACCCAACCAGGTAATAATTACTTCGAAACAGTAACCATCAACAGCGTTGCCCCCGAATCACATGATTTTATTTTAAGGGGAAGGCAATAGGGTAACTACTCCCTCAACCGGTCTACTAACGCACTGGTGTATTTTTTCTGGTAGTGCAGCATTTATTTTGATTTTTGTTTTTTTATGCAGCACTTTCAGAAAAAAAACGTATGTAGTTTACCTTTTTCCCAATACCCTGGTTGATAAAGACATTAAGTAACCTGCAAAACCGATTTGATGAGATTGTTTTTTCTGATTTTACTGCTGATTCCGGCGGTAATTATAAATGCACAGCAAAAGAAGACTGTGCAGGCGTTTTATATCACCGAACCCATTACTGTTGACGGCATCCTTGATGAACCGGCTTATTCACAGGCCACACCGGCAAATGACTTTGTACAGTTGCAGCCCTATAACGGCAGGCCTGCATACCGGCCGACTGAAGTTTACATCCTGTATGACCAAACAGCCATTTACATTGGGGGTATGATGCATGACGATCCCGACAGCATTTATAATTTCCTGTCGGAAAGGGACAATATTGGCCGGTCGGACTACTTTGGTATTTACTTCGACCCATACAATCAGGGACAACTGGCCTATGGCTTTTTTATCACACCGGCAGGCTCACAAACCGACATCAAGGCCATCAAAACCAATGGCGATAATGAGGATGGCAGCTGGGATGCAGTTTGGCAGAGTAAAACCCGGGTGACCGATAAGGGATGGATTTTGGAAATGAAAATTCCCTATTCGGCCCTGCGATTTCCCGAAAACGGTAACGGAACCTGGGGCCTGAATATGTTCAGAAATATCAGGCGGCACAATTCCAACAATTCCTGGAATTTTATAGACCGTCAGGTGTCGGGATTCATTCACCAGGAAGGTGAGCTTACCGGCATTAAGGATATCCGGCCACCGGTGCGGCTTTCGGTAAGTCCCTATGCTGCAGCTTATACCGAATTCAAGACCGGCAAGTCGAAACCCGATTTCACATATAAGGGTGGAATGGACGTGAAATATGGCCTTAGCGAAAGTTTTACACTCGACATGATGCTCGTTCCCGATTTCGGGCAAATCCAATCCGATGACAAGCGGCTGAACCTCAGTCCTTATGAACTGTTTTATTCCGAGAAAAGGCAGTTCTTTACCGAGGGCACAGAACTATTTGACCGCGGCGAAATTTTCTATTCAAGAAGGATTGGCGCCAATCCGAAGTTCTCAGGAAGGATTGATGATGAAAAAGACGATCGCGAAATAGTGGATTACAATCCCACGGAAACACAACTTTTAAATGCCACCAAGGTTTCGGGCAGAACTACGAAAGGGTGGGGACTTGGACTGTTAAATGCCATGTCGCTGCCTTCAAACGCTGTGTTAAAGGATTCTGTTACCGGTGAAAAGCGTGATGTGCTGATTCAGCCGTTTACCAATTACAATGTAGCGGTGATCGACAAATCACTTAAAAACAATTCGTACATCAGCCTCATCAATACCAACATGTTCATGGCTAATGATCCTTTTCGTGCCAATGTAACTGCTACGGATTTCCAAATCAGGAACAAGAAGAAGACATACGCCGTAAATGGCAAAGGTGGTTACAGCACCCGTACCAACGGTGAGCATGAAACCGGATACTTTGCCGACCTGGGTTTTGAGAAGAATAGTGGAAAGTTGCAATTTGGAATTTCGCAAAGTGTCATTTCCGATAAGTACAATCCGAACGACATGGGCTATCTGCGCCGGAACAATGAACTGGAAACCGAGGCATACATATATTATGGTATTGTTGAGCCATTTGGTATTTTCAGGCAGCTGAGCGGCAATATCTGGTTCAACCACGACCGCATGTATGAACCCTGGGCAGTATCAGGCAATGAAATAGGAATTCATTATTATAACCAGTTTAAAAATAATTACGGTTTCGAAGCCGGTTTCAATGTCAACGGTACCGACCATGATTACTACGTGACCCGTGTAGCGGGCAGGTACTTCAAAGAACCCTGGCACTATGAATATTACTTCTGGGGTTTTACTAGTAGCACAAAGCCTGTGATTTTTCAGCTGGGTTTTGATGTTGCCAGGCAGCCCGACACCGATCAGCGATACAGAAACGCAAATGTTTATATTAGTGCAAGAGTCGGCAGGCACCTGCAACTCAGCTACAGCAATTTTATCGAAAACCAGATCAACGACAGGGGTTATGTGGATAAAACAGATGCCGAGGATTCCATATTTTTCGCAAAGAGAAATGTTAATACCTTGGAGAATGTGATCAACGCTACTTACACACTCAACAACAAATCGGGAATCAGTTTCAGGTTGCGCCATTATTGGTCGGGTGCCGAAAACAAAGAATTCTTCCAGTTACAGGAAGATGGCACACTCCTGAGTGATGTAAACTACACTGAAAACAAAGACAACAATTACAATGCATTCAATATCGACCTGGTATTCCGGTGGATATTTGCACCCGGTTCGGAACTTTCACTGGCCTGGAAAAATGCCATAAGTACCAGTGGCGACAGGGTGATTGGCGATTACTGGAACAATTTCAGCAAAACCTGGAAGTCAGATCAGATTAACAGTTTATCGCTAAAGATACTTTATTACATCGATTACAATAGCTTGCGGGGGAGGAAGAAGTAGCAGCGGCAGTGGCAGCGGCAGCGGCAGTGGCAGT
>JAFGOR010000098.1 GCA_016926375.1 Bacteroidales bacterium | reverse complement strand
TGAACCTGCCGGTAGGCAGGAGGCTTCCATTGCCACAAGCATCAATAGCCCCGGGCTTCAGCCCGGGGATCAGGGAAAACATAACCCCCTATATTATTCCGCTGCATGCAGAGCCGTGCCAGTGGCAGTGCCCTGCATGCAGCGGGAGAGAGGGGGTATATGCCTAATTGTTTTCCCCTGGCTGAAGCCAGGGGCTATTGAGAAAATACAATATTCATGTCCATCTCTTGGCCCTTGGCTAAAGCCTGCCGGCAAGTTTGAATAACACCGATTTGAACTCGGCACTATTCACATTGAATCGCTCCGAGATTTGAAAATAAAAACATATGTTCTTGACATATAATATCATATAAAATTAAGTTGACACGTATGCCTGAAGGCCTGCCGGCAGGCAGGGGCGCAAGCATTTGATCAAATGATTAAGTTGACGGCAATGGTTTGTAACTAAGCCCTAAACATGAAGTATACCGCCCCAATCATACAAATCCCCGCGTACAGGTAATTGGTTTTCAAAGGCTCCTTGAGATACAGCAGGCTAAACGGGATGAATACGCTCAATGTGATCACTTCCTGAATTATTTTTAACTGCCCCACGGTCAACTGATTGGATCCAATCCGGTTGGTAGGCACCTGGATAATGTATTCGAAAAGGGCAATACCCCAACTCAGTAAAGCTGCAATAAACCAATGGCTGGTTTTCATATTTTTCAAATGCCCGTACCAGGCAAAAGTCATGAATAAATTACTGAAGGTAAGTCCAATTACAACGGTGATAATGGTTCTCATTTTATGTTGTTCAAAATAGCTTTCTCAATCATCTGAGCTTTAAACGAAAAAAAGGGCCCGGGTTATTCAAATAATCCGGCTGCAAAAATACAGTTTCATAGATAAATCCATCACAAAATGTAGCAGCAATTTTCTGGCTTCAGGCAGTTTCGTTTATAAAAGAATGCTGCGCAATCATGCTTGAACCGAATCAGTCTGTCACAGGTTTTATTACCCCCTTCCACAGACCTTCTGATGACCGAAAAAAAACGGTAAGCAAGAATTGTTTGCTTCAGAAAAAAATATAAGAGGATGCGCTTGCAGATAAAAATAAAATTTATATAAATTTACCCCGTTAGTAAGGATAACCTAAATGACTTGAAAAGCGTGGCGAAAAAGCGTATTATTAAATCGTATGAGCAACTGTCGGAGGAGCTGGTAGAAAAACTAAAAGAAAAATACCCCGACGGTTATGAGGATCGGACCATCACCTTCACCAACCCAAGAGGCGAAATTGAAGTGGCCATTCCTTTTGAGACCGACGATATCTATTATCTGATAAAGCTTCCGAGGGTTAATCCGGCCGAAGAGGAAGAAGAACAGGAATCCTCCTCTTTTGATGAATTCGACAATTTTGAAAGCCTCGAAATCGGTGACGATGTCTCCGAAGACGATGAATAAATGATCCCTTTTGATACTTAAATCATACTGCCAGGCGCGGACTTACTCCGTGCCTGTTTTTATTTTTTCACCCTACACCCTCCAGTCAATCTCGTGCAACCCATGCCGGGCTAATATTTCGTTTGTTTTTGAGAAGTGCCTGCACCCGAAGAATCCGTTGTAGGCCGAATAGGGAGAAGGATGTGCTGCCTTCAGTATGTAATGCCGGTTTGTGTCGATAATGGCCTCCTTTTCCTGGGCAAACTTGCCCCACAACAGGAATACCAATCCCACACGCCTGGCCGAAAGCTTTTCAATCACCGCATTGGTGAACGTCTCCCATCCTTTTCGCTGGTGTGAGCCGGGCTGATTCTCCCTCACCGTTAATGTGGCATTGAGCAACAGAACACCCTGGCGTGCCCACTTCTCAAGGCACCCGTGATTGGGAACGGGTATTCCCAAATCGCTGTTTATTTCCTTAAAAATGTTCACAAGTGAAGGGGGTGGCTTGATACCCCGGCAAACCGAAAAACACAGGCCATGCGCCTGACCCTGACCGTGATACGGATCCTGGCCGAGCAACACCACGCTTACATCTCCAAACGGAGTCAGGTTAAATGCGTTAAAGATCTGGCTCCCCGGAGGATATACGGTATGCTTCGATTTTTCATCCACAAGAAATTCCTTGAGCTCCAGAAAGTATTGTTTGCTGAACTCCTCCCTGAGAATTTCTTTCCAGCTTGATTCAATCTGAGGATTGATCTCCATTTTTTTACCTTAAAATATAAACCTGAAATGCTTTATCTGACAAACTTTTCAACAAGGCAACCACCAGATGCCTCAGTAATAGCAAGTAATTCACTTTGCCGGTGCATTACGCACCTTGTAATTGCCAATAAAATTAGCAAAAGATTTCTTAATTTTGGAAATATACCAACACGTGCGGAATCATGTTGAAGAAACATAAATGGACCATCATACCATTTATTATTATTGCAACACTCCTATTTACATCACTGTATTACCTTACGGTTCGCAAGCACAGCGCCCCTGCCGAACCGCTTAAAGCCATCCCCGTTAATGCTTCATTCATAATAAAGGTAAATGATTTCCACTCTTTTCACAGCAGCATTTCCACAAACAATGCGCTTTGGAGTGAATTTGTTTCCATTGCTGAATTCAGGCGGATGGATCTTCAGCTTCGTTTTCTCGATTCGCTTTACCTGTCGGCCCCCGAAATTAAACAGGTGCTCGATAACCCGCCTTTCTTTATTTCAGCACACCTCATGGGTAAAAACCGGATCGGGCTGATGCATGTGCTTCACCTGCCGCAACGACAGCAGGCAAGAAAGATTGCGGATCGCATCAGCAATCTGGTGGTCCGCTCCGGTACTATTAAAACACGCAATTATGAAGGAACCGACATTCATGAAGTAGCTCTCCTGAACGAAAAACAGGTTGGCAACTTCTCCTTTGCTTTCTACCAGGACATTTTAATGGTTAGTTTTTCCACCATCCTGCTCGAAGATGCCATCCGGCAGCTCATCTCCGGTGAATCGCTGGCCACTGTTCCGGGCTTCCAACGACTTTATGAAATGGCCGGAAAAAACGTAGATGCCAATGTGTTTGTCAATTTTGAAGAGTTTCCCAGAAGTTTTTCTGTTCTTGTCAGGCCCGAGTCCAAATCGGAAGTGCGTTCCATGAAAAACTTCGCGGGATGGGCTGAACTCGATGTAAACCTGTTGTCCAACATGATGCTGATGAATGGCTTTGTCATTCCGCCTGATTCCCTCTCTTCCATGGCCCATGTTTTCCTGTCGCAATCACCCCAGCGTGTCACCGCCGATGAAATGCTCCCGGCTTCAACCGCTGCCCTGCTTACCATCAGCCTGTCCGATTCCAAAAAGTACATTGAAGATTACCGGGCCTTTCTCCGCGACCAGAATTTGCTCAGTGGATACAACAATACGCTGCGGTCGCTCAACAATGCATACAGTGCCAACTTTCCTGACGACCTGCTCGAAATTATGGATAACGAACTGACCCTGGCTTTCGAACCCGGTGTGCGGGAAGACGCCCCGGTACAGAAATACATCCTGATGCGGGTTAAAAGTAAAGCTCAGGCCGAAGAAAAAATGACCGCGCTGCTTTCCAAAATAGCAGCAGTGGAATCCAATCCCCTGGCTTCCTATATTTCAGATTATAAACTCGACGCAGAACTCTCTTTCAAAATTTATAACCTGCCGGTAAACAAGTTCATTTCCAAGATTTTCGGAAACCTGTTCTCCCCAATCGACAAACATTACTTCATGGTCATTGAAAATTACCTGGTTTTTTCCGAAACTCCTGAATCGCTCAAATCGCTGGCACACAGTTACGTGCTCAACAAAACACTAAAAAACGACCCCGCCTACAAGGATTTCAAAAACAGCCTCTCCCCGCGTTCGAATCTCTTTCTTTACTGCAATCTTTTTAAAGGCAACGACGTTTTTTCTTCCCACCTCACACCCGACATCAACCGGTTCTGGAAGAAAAATCTGGATGCTTTTCAAAAGGTACAGACTGCCGGAATTCAGCTTTATAACAGCAACAGGATGCTTTATACCAACCTGCTTCTGAAATACATTGAGGGCTTCAACACTTCGGCCCAAACGGTTTGGGAAAGCAAACTGGACACACTGGCCGCATTTAAGCCGGTTTTTGTTATGAATCACCGCACAGGCCAAAATGAAGTCTTTGTGCAGGACCTGAAGAACAACATATACCTGATCAACCAGGTGGGCCGTATTTTGTGGAAGATCACATTGCCTGAAGCCATTAACAGCGACGTCTATCAGGTGGATTATTTCAGAAACAGAAAACTGCAGCTGCTCTTCAGCACAAAAAACAGAATTTACATGGTGGACCGCAACGGCAATTTCGTGGAAAAGTACCCCGTGCAGTTGAGATCTCCGGCATCCTGCGGATTATCGGTTTTCGATTACGACAATGATAAAAACTACCGGCTCTTTATCGCCTGCCACGACAAGCACATTTACGCCTATACCAAGGAAGGCAACATATTGGCAGGCTGGCAGTTTGGCGAAACCGAAAGCGAAGTCACACAACCCGTTAACCACTTCAGGGTGGGTGATAAGGATTTTCTGGTGTTCGGCGACCGGCTGAAAACCTATATACTCGACCGGAAAGGTGACACCCGGGTGAACATCGGCACCTACTTCCCCCGTTCAGCCAGAAACAATTACCTGCTTAACATTCCCCGCGACGGAACCAGTCCTTCGGTTGTTACTACGGATACCTCCGGGAAAGTATATTTCATAGGCTTCAACGGAAATATTAAAACAGTGGACATGCCCGGCACCTTTTCCAATAACCACTTTTTCGACTTCAAGGATCTTAACGGAGACGGCCGATCTGAATTTATCTTTGTGGATAATGAAAAACTAGCCGTTTTTAACAACGACCAGTCTGCTTTATTCACCTATAAATTTAAAGACCCTGTCACAGTGAAACCCCTTACCTACCAGTTTTCTGCTTCCGACCGCAAGCTGGGAGTTGTAGTCGCCCGTAACAATCTGATCTACCTGTTCAATAACAATGGTGAACTTTATTCCGGCTTCCCCCTGCAGGGCAATACTCCATTCAGTATCGGAAATTTCGGGGATTCGCTGGCCCGCTTCAACCTGGTAGTCGGAAGCAGCGACCATTTCCTGTACAACTACAGGGTGAAATGATGAGTTGCTGCAGATTCATGCGCATGAGCATGAAAATATCCTTATTTCTGAAAACTTTATATCTTGCTGATTTCCTGAACATTTATTGCCAAATCCGGATTACCCCCTGGATACTTGAAAAAAAATATTGAAAAAATTTGAGGCAGAAGTAACATTCTATGATCATTTCAGTATAATATGCATAATTGCGAAAAAGGTTATTAACAGATTAGTGTTAATTTTGATTTGCTGTTATACAATATTTTTGCTTATTTTACCTTTTATGTAGGCGGTTTATAGCCAACTGCAAAACAGTATTAAAGTAGGATAACAGAAAATGAGAAAATTAATCATCGTCTTTTTTACTTTGGCCTTAGGGTCGATAGCCTTTACGCAGCAAGAAAGACAGGTAAGTCATTATATGTACGACCACATTTCAGTTAATCCGGGTTCGGCAGGCAGCACCGACATGATTTCCACCACAGTGCTTTATCGGCAACAGTGGGTGGGCATGGATGGCGCACCCAATGATCTGATTCTGAACCTGAGTGCTCCATTCAAGCTGGGTTCCACAAATCATGGCGTTGGTCTTTCTATTTGGCAGGACAAACTTGGATTCACTACTGATGGCGATATTTCGCTTTCTTACGCCTATCAGTTTTCTGTTGGCGGTGGAAAACTTGGATTTGGGATTAGCGCAATTGCCGTGAATCGTCAGCTCGATGCCTCATGGTATACAGGTGCAGCCCCGTTTCATTTGGACCCCGATTTTGATGGTGGTATTCCGGAGGAAAGCCAGAATGAGATGAAGTTAGATATGGGGTTCGGATTGTTTTACCAGACTGATGAATTGTACATGGGCATTTCTTCCTCTCATTTGCTGGAAAGCGAGTTTGCCTATTCAGCAAATGCCTCCGGAGGTAGTGCCAATGAAAAAATGATACGGCACTATTACCTGACTGCAGGATATAATCTTTCGCTGTCAAATCCACTGTTGGAGTTCCAGCCTTCTGTTTTTGTTCAGACTGATGCCGCCACTACAAAAATTGATATAAATGCCACCCTGATGTACAATAAAAAGTTCTGGGGCGGCGTTTCATATCGGGTTGGAAGTGCAGTAATCGGAATGGTGGGTATCAATATATTAAACGGTGTTCGTGTGGGTTACGCCTACGATTTCGATACATCACCGCTCGTGAATGTCTCATCCGGTTCACATGAAGTGATGATAGGTTACAGTTTTACGGTAGGAGTGGAAAAAATTCCTCAAAAATACAAGAGTATAAGGTATCTTTAATATAACAAAACGGCTTCTTATTTCGGATAAACATCATTGAGTATGAAAAAGTTATTTTCTTTAGTATTTGTGCTGGCACTGTTT
>JAFGOR010000097.1 GCA_016926375.1 Bacteroidales bacterium | reverse complement strand
TACTTACATCAATTGACTGTATCACAGAATCGGAGTCCACGTTGCAAAACAGGGCTACCTTTTTTCGAAGATCAGTGCTGAGTTCCCGTTCGGTTCGCAAAACCAGAATATTGGGCTGAACACCATTCTCCAGCAGCAGTTTAACAGAATGCTGTGTGGGTTTGGTTTTCAATTCGCCCGAAGCATGCAAATAGGGAACCAGTGTAAGATGAATATTGAGTACGTTCTGATCGCCCATTTCCCATTTCAGCTGGCGGACGGCTTCAATATAGGGCAGCGATTCAATGTCACCAACAGTTCCGCCAATTTCGGTAATGACAAAATCATACTTGTTCCTTCCCCCGAGCAGTTTTATCCTTTTTTTGATTTCATCGGTTATGTGCGGGATAACCTGAACAGTTTTTCCCAGATAATCACCCCTGCGTTCCTTATTGATTACCGATTGATATATTCTGCCGGTGGTGACATTATTGGCCTGTGAAGTAGCGATACCCAGAAACCTTTCGTAATGTCCGAGATCCAGGTCGGTTTCGGCACCATCTTCAGTTACATAGCATTCGCCATGTTCATATGGATTCAGTGTACCTGGATCTACGTTAATATAGGGATCGAGCTTCTGAATTGTAACGTCGTAGCCTCTTGCCTGTAATAGTTTGGCCAGTGAAGCTGAAATAATGCCTTTACCCAGTGAAGAAGCAACCCCGCCGGTAACAAAAATATACTTAGTTGGTATCAATGTGAAAGTAAATTAGTCAAACCCTTCATCAAAAAATGACACATAAATTGGAACTTTCCTGGTGTCAATCATCTATATCATCAATCATGCTGATTTTGCGATTGAGCATTTCAATACTTTTTCTTGTTGTTTCAATCTTTGTTTCCACATCCCTGATCATGCTCTCAGCATTACGTGATTTGGCAAAAAAGCCAATATTATTTTCCCAAAGCACAATGTCGTTTTCAAGCTGTTTCAGCCGTATGATACACTTTTCACGTTCCTGCCTGATCCGTTGCATTCCGTTTGGCTTATCCAGGTAATCCTCCAGCTTGGTCTTGAACTTGAGTATGCTTCTTTGATTTTCATCGATCCGCAGGCCATCGAATTTTTTGTTGATTACTTCCCGGTACTTTTCGTGAATTTCGTCTTTGAATTTTAAAGGTACGAATCCGATTTCGGTCCACTGCCTTTGGAATTCCTTCAGTTTTGTCAGACATTCTTCTGCATTTTCTGTAATCTGGAATGCTTCGATCTGTTGAATAAGCTCATTCTTCTTCTGCAAATTGCTTTCGAATGATGTATCAACTTCTGAAAAATGTTTGGCTTTTCTTTCAAAGAAGCCATCACATGCAGTACGGAACCTTTTCCATACTCTTTCAGATTGTTTGTGATGGATGGGACCTATCTCTTTCCATCGCTGTTGTAATGATATCAGTTCTTCCGTTGTTTTCTTCCATTCGGTACTTTCGCAAAGTGCCTCTGCCTGAACACATAAGTCGATTTTCAGCTGCAGGTTGTTGTTTTGTTCTTCCTTAAATACTCCGTAATAATCCCGTTTCCGGTTAAAAAAGGCATCACACGCATCACGAAAACGTTTGTAGATTTTTGCATTATCCTTTTTGGGAGCAAAACCAATGGTTTTCCATACTTTCTGCAACTCAATCAATTCATTGGATTTTGCTGTCCAGTCTTTGTTTGAATGGATCTCCATATTACATAACTCCTCGGCCTTTTCGCAAAGTGCGGTTTTAGCATCAAAATTGGCCTTTTGCTCATTTTTAAGATCCACAAAGTGATCCTGGTGTTTCTTGTTGATTTTGGAAGTGGCTTCCTTGAACCGTTCCCATATTTCTACCCGTATTTCAGCCGGCACAGGTCCGATTTCCCGCCATTGATCGTGAAGGTCCTGCAGTGTTTTGAAGGCTTCAATAACATTGGTTTCCAGAAGCAATTCTTCAGCTTTCTCGCAAAGATGTATTTTCGACTCGAGATTCTTTTTGAGGTCTAAATCGCGCAGTTCCTGGTTAATTCTGATGTAGTCATAAAAGGCTTCAACATGATGGTGGTAGGTTTCCCAAAGATCTTTTGCGTTTTGCTGCGGAACAGGTCCTAAAGCACGCCACCTTTTCTGCAATTCTTTAAACTCCTGAAAGGTGCGGTTGATTGATTCCTTTTTGGTAATCAGCTCCTTGATTTCTTCAATGACTTTATACTTTCCTTCCAGGCTTTCATGCTTATTTCCGTCCTGAATTCTATTGTATTCTGCTTTAAGATCTTTATATTTTTTGAGGAGTTCCTTGATCTCGTGCTCATAAGGATCATCTTCAACTACAAAGTCTTCCAATGCACCTCCCTGCTCAACAAAGGTCTTTCTCAACCTCTCAATTTCTGCCTTATGCTTCTTGTAGTAATTGATTTTGATGTTTTCTACATCATTCACGATGGTTTCAACCGGACGATTCTGAAGTAAATCACCCAACATCGAAATAAGCTCTTCTTTACTTAAAGCAGCAATATTAACAGGCTCTTCAGGACCAGTACTTTCTACAAATTCGTTATTATCCTGGTTCACGTCTTCAGGCTGATCACCTGCGGTTTGTTCGGTATCGGCTTGTTCTTCAGCCGGAAGGGCAACAGGATCCGTATTATCGGCAATACTTTGCGTATCGCTGATTTGTTCATTGCGAACAGAGCTATTCAAGTCACTCATCTTTAGTTACTTTACTATGAAAATCATCAGAATATTACAAACTACGAAAATATACATTAATGACTAATAGTCAAAGTTTTTTAATTGAATAATGCCTGTGATAAAGGCTTTGTTCAATCATTGCAGTGTATGTAGGTGACTGACTAAGGTTTGCCGCGGAAATGAATGCCGGCTCGCAGATGGAAATGATAGTTGGGATGAAGAAGAATTGTTATGAAACAAGCCAATCTTTGGCTTCTTCCTCGGTATCGAATATTCTAAAATCCATTTTGGCAAATGACTGCAAAATTTTCAGCAGAATTTTTTTACTGCCTGTAATGCCAACTATTGCTTCTTTGGCAATGAGTTCCTTGGTTTGTGAAGCAGCCTTTTTAATTTCCGCGAGTACATCTCCGTATACAAAACTTCCGGAAATGTTGACCAGCATGAGCAAATCCTTCATGCCATCGTGTTTTAATTTTTCGCGAAATGCATTTGTCGATTTGATTATGGCCAGGAATTCCTCACTGGTTTTGATATTGGAGTAATCTATATAATATATTGGTTTCCCCTTGTATTCTATGAACTTTGCCCCCTGATTCACAGTTTTGTTTTAGGTTAGGTTACGTAAAGTACGGGCATTGGTTTCATTTAAACAGGGAAGGCCACACTGGTGCTCATACGCGTCAACTTAATTTTTATGATAATATATGCCAAGGAAATATGTTTTTGGTTTTAAATCTCAGAGCGATTTAATATGAATAGCACCGAGTTGCACCTGGCATTATTCAAACCTGCCTGCTGGCTTTAGCCAAGAGAAAAGAGATGGGCATGAATATGGTATTTTATCAATAGCCCCTGGCTTCAGCCAGGGGAAAACAATTAGGGCATATACCCCTCTCTCCCGCTGCATGCAGGGCACTGCCACTGGTACGGCTGTGCATGCAGCGGAATAATATAGTGGGTTATGTTTTCCCTGATCCCCGGGCTGAAACCCGGGGCTATTGATGCTTGTGGCAATGGAAGCCTGGGGATAATAGAGTTGTGGACAAAAGATGAGGCAGGATGATTATTTTTTCAATTACCGCTGGCCTGCCTACCGGCAGGTTCAAGCCTGTCTGCCGCCTTTCACTGCTTGGAAAAAACTCTTAAGTAGACGCGTATGCCTGGTGCCCCGTTATCCTTAGATCAAGCATCAGACACTTGATTAAACATGATATTTATTGTATACTGTGCTGATTTCAGGTTCTTCATTGAGCTGCGCGTAGTTTTCAATCCTGCCGCATTCAATCCACATCGATTGGTTGTGCTCAAATCCCATTATTGTGTGGGTAACTGCAAGTCGTAAATAGGCATCAACAATGGAAAAGCACCCACGCTCGGTAATCAGCCCGAAAATAGAGGGATTGATGCAATGAATGGTACTAAAACCTATTTTAACGGGATTGGCAACTTCCCGCATCAGTTTTGTCTGGCCACTTACATTGTTATGCCACCCGCATAAGTGATACTGCTGATCAAAAAGGAAATCGCGCGAGGATTTTCTATGCTTTACAGCCAGGGTGGCAAGCGGGTTTTCTTTCTTATGAAAACTGACCAAATCGTTCAGATCCAAGTCAGTGATCACATCAGAGGAAGTAAGTATGAAGGGTTCATTTTGGTCGAAGAACCAGCGCGCCTTGTAAAGGCCGCCTCCTGTATCGAGCAGCTCATCGGTTTCATCTGAAAACTCAATCCGGATGCCAAATGACTTGTTTTTTTTTATGAAGTCAATGATCTGTCCGGCATGATGGTGAATATTTACAATGATCTCCGAAACGCCGTAATACTTCAGGTAGCAAATGGTATGTTCAAGAAGCGCCACGCCCTGAACCGGTATTAATGCTTTGGGCATTTTATCTGTCAGCGGCCGCATGCGAGTGCCTTTTCCGGCAGCAAGTATCATGGCTTTCATAATGTACAGGTCAAATCAGGTAGTTTCATCAGCATGCCCTTTCATCGTTGCCGCTTTTCAAGCTCCTGGTGATATAAAACAACATTGAGTTCGTATTTATTTTTCAAATGTCCTGCAAGTTTTTCTGCCATGTAAACCGACCTGTGTTGCCCTCCGGTGCATCCAAATGAAATCATCAGGTGTGTGAAACCACGCTTTTGATAGGCTTCAACTGCCTGTTCGGCCATTGAAAAACAATTGTTAGTGAATTGCTGTACATCGGGCTTTTCCGACAGGAATTCAACTACTTTCTGATCGCAGCCTGAAAGTTCCTTGTAAGCTTCATACCTGCCCGGATTATCCAGGCATCTGCAATCAAAAACAAATCCCCCTCCGTTGCCTGAGACATCCTGCGGAATACCTTCTTTAAATGCAAAACTGTTTATACTCACCGTCAGCAAATCCTGCTGCAACTCCAGCTGCCTGGAGCGGGGCAGGCTGATCAGTTTATCAAACACTTCAGGCAAACTTGCAAGTTGCAACGGAATCGGATGATTTTTATTGAGCCATGCCAATGTTTCAATGGCATAAGGGAGGCTCTGCAGAAACAGCGGTTTTCGTTCGATGTAACCCCTGAACCCATATGCTCCCATGGCCTGCATCAGTCGCAGGTATACAAAGCCATAATAGTAACTCAGAAACTTTTCGGGATTAAACCACGAAAAGGATGAGGAAAATACGTTCACATAATGGTTCAGCAACTCACTGCGGACAGAATCCGATAAATGGGTTTTCGCCTCAAAAAGCAATGAAGCCAGGTCATATTGCAGCGGGCCTTTCCGGCCACCCTGAAAATCTATAAAGTACAGCTGGTCATTGCGGATCATGATATTCCTCGATTGAAAATCCCGGAACATAAATGAATTTCGTTCAGATCCAATCAGCCAGTCAGCAATTTTCACAAAGTCATCTTCCAGATCCTGCTCGTAAAAACCGATCTTCAAGGGTTTCAACAGGCAGTACTTGAAGTAATTCATATCCCACATCATGCTTTGCACATCGAATTCAGCACGCGGATAACACCGGCTGTAATCCAGTCCGGCAGCTGCATGAACCTGTAGTGCGGGCATGGCATCAATGACTCTTTTGTAAACTTCAACAACCTCTTCAACGCTGCAGGAGTTTTTTCTGAGCGAGGCCAGGTGCTCGAAAAGAGTGACGTCTCCTAAATCCTGCTCAAGATAAACGTGATTTTCCAGATCGGCTGCCATAACTTCCGGAACCTTGTTCCCTGTTTTTAATAACTGATGGTTGAGGTAAATGAAAGCCTGATTTTCGCGGTTATCATTGTTGTATACGCCCAACAAACTGCTATGGCCTGATGTAATCCTGTAATACCGGCGGTAGGACCCTGATTCCGGCAATGGCTTAATATTATCGGCTGGAGATCCGGACCACTTTGTATAGAGTGCTTCTATGATTTTTAAAGGTTCTTTCATGCATCGGGAGTTTGACTAATCGGTGATTTCCCGGGATTTTTCAAGAATAAGATTCCAGGCATCCCTGACATGCCTTAATTCAACATGGGTTTGGGCTATTACCATGCGCAACGTGAAAATTCCGTCAAGCTTGGTGTGGGATATGTAAATACTGCCTGTACCGTTAACTGCAAGCATCAGCTTTTCATTCAGCCTGTTCAGTTCCAGGGTGTCATCCAGGCCATGTGGGTGATATCTGAAGCAAACCAGGTTCAGGTTTACAGGTGCAAGTATTTCAAAATCATTTTGTGCATCAATCCACGACTTTAGTTTTGCTGCCAGATCCATTTGAAACCGCAGTTTTTCCTGGAGTCCCCTGACACCAAACGAACGGATAACAAACCAGAGTTTCAGTGCCCTGAATCTCCTTCCCAATTGAATGCCCCAGTTAGAATAATCGTTCACATGTTCAGGAATCTGTGTTTTAAGGTATTCGGGTACAAGCTTGAACGTGTTGATTAGTGTTTCACTGTCTTTTACAAAATAAGCCGAACAATCAAAATTGGTGAACAGCCATTTATGGGGATTGAATACAAAGCTGTCGGCCTGCTCAACACCCTTTATCATCCAGCGATGTTCCGGCAAAATCAGAGCCGAACCGGCATATGCTGCATCAACATGAAGCCAGATATCGTATCTTTTGCATATTTCAGCAATTTCGGGCAAAGGATCCACTGCTGTTGATCCGGTACTTCCTAAAGCTGCAACCACGCATACAGGCTTCATCCCGTTTTGAATATCGGCAATTATGGCTTTTTCGAGTAGTTCAGACTTCATGCTGAAGTTCTCATCCAGACCAATTTTTACCAGGTTGTTCTTTCCGAGACCGGCAATTTTAACCGCTTTTTCAACAGATGAATGTGCCTCTGATGAGCAGTAAACCCGCATCACAATTTGTTCCATCATGCCTTCATGGTTAACCCGAAAAGCAGTTGACCGTTCCCTGGCTGTAAGAATGGCACACAGGGTGGAAGTGGATGCAGAATCCTGAATAACCCCTTCGAAATGACCTGGCAAACCAATCATGCTTTTTAACCAGTTCATAACTGCCTCTTCCAGTTCTGATGCGGCCGGAGATGTTTCCCACTTCATGCATTGTGCTCCTAAAGCCGAGGTAAGAAATTCAGCCAGGATAGAAGGAAAACTATTGTTGGCCGGAAAATAAGCAAAGAAACCCGGGTTTTGCCAATGGGTCATCCCGGGAAGGATAACCTTTTCAAAATCAGCGAATATCTGCTGCATGCTTTCAGAATATTCCGGAGGCGCAGCAGGAATCTGCGAAAAAATCGATCCGGGTATGCATGAAGCCTTAACAGGATATTTTTCAATGTCATTAAAATAATCGGCAATCCAATCAACAAACTGATGTGCTTCCTTGCGGAATTGGTCTGAATCCATCATTTCTTTTTATTCTGTGAACGGGCTAAAAATAGTGAAAATAATGGCCGGTATGACAATTATTTTGAATTGTGGAATTGATTTAATACTTTTAGAACCGATTGTAGTCAATTATATAGCCCTATGCAAATTGAATTGTATGATGCGGATTTACTGAACTTTGTGGAATTCAACACAACCGGCGACAATGACAATTATAATCGTTGTGATGAAGAATCAAAATACCTCGACAGTTCGGTTTTCTACATCTTTCAACCCTGTTTTGAAGAAGCAAATAAGACTTACGACTATTTCGGAGGAACCAAGTATAATTCCCGGCTGATTATTGTTTTGCGCAATGAACTGATTAACAACATGAACAAATTTGAATCGCTCAAGAGCGGGGAAGAATTTGCTGAATTAATTGGCAGCAGGTTTATGGGTAAGCAATTCCTGGCCAACCTTGAAGATGAAGATTCACAATGGATTACCTATTGGAAGGAATACAACCGCAAGATAATCGGGGTGAACAAGGATCTGATTGACCTGGCCGAAAGATGCGCGTTTGAGGAAAAAGTGCTTTGGGTTATTGGCTATTAAATATTTTACTCCTTCTTTTAGTCTTCCGATGCAGAAAAAATCAAGAGTCGGCTCTGTATTTATTTTAACAGGTTCAGT
>JAFGOR010000096.1 GCA_016926375.1 Bacteroidales bacterium | reverse complement strand
TGCGTTAATTTTGTTAACCTTTCTATTGCAAAAGCTACTACCCGTTCACGTGAGATTGGGGTAAGAAAGGCTTCAGGAGCTGACAGGCAACATCTGATCATACAGTTTATCGGAGAATCGGTATTGTATGCCCTTATTGCCACTGAGTTGTCGCTGGTGCTGATGGAGTTGTTGAGGCCGGTTTTCAATAATCTGGTTCAGCGACAAGTTACCTTGTTGTCGCTGCATTGGGGATGGATTGTGTTTCTGGTGTTGTTGATACCCCTTATAATTGGTTTTTTGGCTGGTACCTATCCGGCTTTGTATCTGACGCGTTTTGGAGCTGTTGCTACCATGAAAAAAGAACAAACAAGAGGAAAGGCATCCGTTTTGTTCAGACAGTCATTGATTATGCTACAGTTTATCATTTCAACAGTACTGATTATCGGAACCCTTACTGTATACAAGCAAATGAAATATACCCAGGACGCGGACCTGGGTTATTCCAAAGACAACATCTTACTCCTTCAAATGAATCCTTCTTTGTTTGCACATTGGCAAGCATTTGAGGATCTGTTGAAGGGGAGTCCGGAAATCTCGGGTGTAACGCTCAGTACACAGTCGACTCAGAACGTCACCTGGCAGGAAACGATCGAAATAGATGCTGCCGCAAAGCAATATACTTATCTTGGGGTTGATACATCATTTATTTCCATAATGGATATCAAAATGTCGATGGGAAGGAATTTTCAAGCTTTATCGTCTGATTCTGCCAAATGTATCATCAATAAAGCTGCAATTGATTTCTTCGGATTGAAATCCCCGTTAGTGGGTCAGTTTATTGGTACCGGTGAACGGCGTATGGAAGTGCTTGGCGTGACTGAGAATTTTCACGTCAGTTCATTGCACAATCCGATTGCTCCGGTAGTCATGAGCTTAAGAAGAGGCTGGCTGAGTACTGTGAATATCAAATTGAGCTATCATAATCAGTCCGAAACATTGCAGTTAATTGAAAAAGCATGGAACAAGGTTTGTCCTGAAACCCTCTTCAGATATCGTTTTCTTGATGAAAGTTATGCGAACTTGTACAATAGCGATATGCGGTTGGGCAGAACTTTTCTATATCTGGCTATTCTGGCAATTTTCATTGCCTGTATTGGTCTCCTGGGGTTGTCTTCATTTCTGGCCGAGCAGCGCATTAAGGAAATCGGTGTCAGAAAGGCCATGGGTGATACCACAACCGGAATCATATTTCTATTCTCCAAAGAATTCGGTAAGTGGGTGTTACTAGCCGGGATTATAGCCATACCATTGGCCTATATCGTCATGAACAGGTGGTTGAACGCCTTTGCCTATCATATTCAGATTGATGCATGGATTATGGTTGCGGCATGTTTAATCACCATGGTAACTGCCTTATCCACGGTGATTCTTCAAACACGCAAAATTGCAGTCCGGAACCCTGTGGAAGCGTTAAGATATGAGTAGTGGCCGTTAGCCTTTAGCAAGAAGCTAATAGCTAAAGGCCAACAGCCAACCCTCCTTCGCTAAAGCTTCGGTGGGCAAAGCAGCTAATAGCCAATAGCTTATTATCCCATAAACTCATTCCCAACCTTGCGGGCGCGTTCGGGCTTGTCGAGGTTGATACCTGTGGCGAGGCCTATTTCAACCAGCAGGTTCCATCCGGCGCAGAGGAAAACATAGGGATTCATTTCACCGGCAGAAGGCACCTTGATGGTTCTGAACGGGGTGTCGCGATCGGCAATGGCAACAACAGTAAGCCCAACACCTTTCACCAGTACTTCCTGGAATTTTTCAATTTCATCTTCAATGGGATCTACCACGAATACAATGTCGTTTTTGTCCATGACTTCTTCGATACCATGAACAGCGTAAGTGCCTTCGAGGAAGTCGGATTTTCTGCGTGTGATTTCGTTGGTTTTCAGTGTAAGCTCTTCAGCAACGCCGTCATTGTAACCGGCAAAGTAGATGGTATTGGCCTTCTTAACCAGGTCGACAATGTCAGCAGGAATTTCCAGAGTTAGAGCCTGTTCAATGAGTCCGGGCAGTTTTTTGAGTTCATCCTGTTTATCGAGGCCTTTGATGTGCCAGAGAATCGATTCATAGAAGAGCGCCTGTTCCACCACGCTTTTTGTTGCAGCAACAGCTTGTTCCCATCCGCAATTAAGTACAAAGGTTTCGGAACACTCTTTTTCAAGAAGGGTATCTTTATTGGCGGTAAGTGCAAAGCGATTGTTGTTGCCAATGGCTGCCAGTTTTTTGGCAAGCAGCACCACCTCTTTGGTGCGGCCTGAGTTGGAAGCACAGAATACAGCAAATTTGGAGAGATCGTATTGGGCCGACTGGCGCGATCCGTCGGTAAACAGCGCCATATCAATACCCCATTTAAGCGATTTGCGGATGGCATTTTTGGCCGGAAGGATGCGGCTCGATCCTTCGCCCGTAAAAAGTAACCTGTTTGCAGATTTTATTTTTTGCGCAATTGCTTTGGTCTGGCCGGAATCAAAATTACGGACCACGTCAATGGTTTGCATCATTTCCTGCACCAGTGCGTACCTGGAGTAATCGGGATTTGTCAAATTCATGGGTTGTTTTTTAGATTTTAATGAATGTTACATATTGTCTAATGGTCTACTAAGTCTACTAAGTCTGCTAAGTCTATTCAGTCTTCAAATTCTTCAAGGCTTGCCTGCCGGAATGCTAATGAAGGCAGGTCTTGGCTCTTATCGTTTCTTCAATACTTCTTTCACGGCTTTCTTCATGTCTTCTGTTTCTTTTCTTACCTGAACAATAAATGAATTGTCTTCAATGGTACCCAGGGCGGCAATCATTTCTTCCTCGCTTCTGAAAGTGGCGCGGCGGAAAGGATTTTCGTAGTCTTTTTTACGAGAAACATATACTTGTTCGCAAACAAAATTCTGTATTTCAATCAGTTTGTTTAATGATTGCTGCCATGCTCCGGGTGTTAGCGTATCGCTTTCCAGCAAAAACAGGAGTGTGGCATAGGCATGTTTCAGCTTGTCTTTGGAATATTTGGTCCACAAGCTGTCATAGCGTTTGTGTATTTCTTTCCATGAGTTGAGTTTACCCGTACCAATGTCAGCCCGAAGCTTATCCAAATCTCCCTGAAGCATAATCTGACCGCCCAGGTTCACCCACTCGCTTTTGCGCTTTCCTTGCAACTCTTCACACATGTTGATGAGGGAAGTTTTTGGGTGATCCTTCATATAAGCCAGCAGGTTTTTCATGGCATAGTAATGAAGCATGTTTTTATAGGCATGATAGGCATGATAGGGCTTCACAATCACGGTCTTTCGTTTCTTGTTTTCCATGTGCTCTCCCAGCACTTCCATGCCGTTGATTGCTTTCCCATCGCCACTCAGAAGTTTTTTACCCATGTCGGCCAGGGTCTTTTCGCTTTTGCCTTCAGGAGAGTCGCCTTTGGCCCGCAGAGCAGCTTTTGCAGTGAAAATTTCCAGCATCTTCAGTGCCGCGATTACCTCTTCCATGCTGTCGGGAGCATAGGCGTCGAATTCAATATGCTGAACTTTGGAGACGCGTTTGTCGCGGCTTTGGAATTTCCACGTATTGCGCGCCAGGGCATACATATTGTAAAGCCACCAGTATGCCGGCATGATCTCCAGCTGGTCTTTTGAGGCGTTGTTGTTAATTAAAGAAAAAGGAAAGGGAATATCCAGTTCTGCAGGATAATCAGCTTTCGAGAGCAAAACGAATGATGCAAAACGGCACGAGTGTTTTACGCTGGTGCACAAACCGGGCCAGAATCCACGACCGGCCTGAATTTCGTTGTCGTTGGCCCGGCTGTTGTGATTTGATCCGATGGTAGCACCGGCAGCCATATTGCTCTGTCCCATTACCACTGAAGCAATCAGGAAGGAGTTGTTGTGGTGCTGTTCATGGGCGGGAAAGATCAGATTATTCAATACCTCGCAGCAGGAAATGGTTGAATTGTCGCCCAGAAATGAATTAATCAGCCTGGCGCCATATTTCAGGCTGGAATTATTTCCCAGGATAAATTTCACTGCTTTGCAGCCATAAAAAATGTGGCAACCATAGCCTATGATTCCGTTCACCAGTTCAACACCTTCGCCAATCTGGGTTGGCTCTTCAACAGATGAATTGATGGTGAGGTTTTTCAGTTTATTTGCACCTTTAATATAACATTTAGACCCTATTTTTACATCTTTCAGAATCAGGGAGTTCTTAATGACACATTGATCACCCACTATTCCATAATAACCTCTTCGGTTATCAAAAGTTTCCTGGGTAATGGCAATCAGTTTTTTCTGCATGTCTTTATCATCCCGATATTTTGCCCACAAATAGGCATCTGCAGTGATGATTCCGTCGAAGGGCAGAATCCTCCGTGCACCGGTTTCGTTCATCAGATCAAGCCATGTCCTGATGTTTTCGGGTTCACCTTCCTTAACAATGCCGTTCCCGAATTTGGCATGGTTGGTGGTATTCATCTCCTGGACGTTGAATAAAATGGTTCGTTCACCAATAATATAATAAGAGAGGTAGTGTACTTCATGAATGGCTACATCGTCGCCAATATCACATGAAATCACCAGGCTGTTTGTTATTCCTGTGGGGACTTTCAGGTCGTGATGCTGCAGGAACACATTCCTTACGCGACCTATCCTTACCAATCCGAAGAATCGCGAATTCTTGATCTGATTGGTATCGAATTCATCAGTAACCAGGATGTTTTCCCATGAGTCGGAGGTATTGTCATTTTTAACCAAACGTTCCACTTCGTCTGAACGGAGGTGTCTCCATCCCGATTTTGGTTTTGAGGTTTGTAAGTCACGGATATAATACTCGTTTTTTCCTTTTGGAAGATATTCCTTGGGAATGAAGTTTTTTCCCATATCATCGGGAAATACAAGACTGACTTGATCCATAGGGTAATATTTAGGTGTTTGCAAAAAATATCATAAGGTAATGAGTATCAGAATTTGAGCTGCCAGAATGCGGAGAAACATGGTAAAAGGGTAAACAGTAGCGTAAGCTGTTGACTGGGCATGAACCGGTGCAAGGCTGTTGGCAAATTCGAGTGCCGGGGGGTCTGTCATGGCTCCTGAAATAATACCGCATATTTTGAGGTAGTTGTATTTCATCAGGCGGGCAATAATTGCAGCAATTAATACCGGCACAAGGGTTATTACCGAGCCGTATAGCATCCACATATACCCGCCGTTAACAATGGTCTTTACAAAATGCCCTCCTGATGAGAGTCCCACGCAGGCAAGAAATAAAATGATCCCGAGTTCCCTAATCATCATATTGGCGCCTGGTGTCATGTAAAAATCAAAACTTTTGAAGCGGCGCTGATTTCCCAGTAAAATGGCTATCAAAAGAGGACCTCCTGCCAATCCCAGTTTGGCAGGTGCGGGAAGGCCGGGAATAAAGATGGGAATACTCCCCAGGATGACACCTAAAGCAATTCCGACAAAAATAGGGAGGGTATTGGGGTGAGCCAGTTCTTCAACCGAATTGCCCAGCTCATTTCGAATTTCGGGCAGGAGCTCACGCTTCCCGACAATTCTTACGGTATCGCCGAATTCAACAGTAGTACCTCTTGTGGGCAGTATTTCGGTACCGGCCCTAAAGATGCGGGTAATGTTGGCTTCATAGCGGCGGTAAATACCAATCTGCTGAATGGTTTTTCCGGCATATTTGCGGTTGGTAACCAGTACATGAAACATGGCAAGATCACCTGAGATTTCTTTTTTCTCGGCAATTTTTACCTTGCCAATGGTCATTTTCAGGTTTTTAATATATTGTAATGCAGATACGCCAATGATCAGATCATCTTCCTGAAGAATCAGATCCTCTGTAGCTACCAGGTATGCTCCGTTCCGGCGAATCCTGGAAATAACCAGTTCCTTGTCAATGAATTCCTTGATATAGCCCAGTTTCTGACCAATCAGGTTGGGATTTGTGACTGTAATCTCTACGCTTTCCAGTTTTTGCCGGATGATTTGAAACTGGTTTTTATAATCGGCAACCTCTTTGTCAATTTTTATTTTAAAAAAAATCCGGATCAGGATCAATGAAAAGATGATTCCCAATACGCCAATCGGATAGGCAACGGCGTAACCCATGCCTGCAACTGCTGTGTCATCGGGATTGCCAAAATCGGTAAGTACCTGTTGTGCGGCACCAAGTCCGGGTGTATTGGTAACCGCACCGCTCATAATTCCGGTAATAACCGCGGCCGGAACGCCACCCAGGCGATGGAATAAGTAAGCAATGAGAAACCCGCCTGCTACGATACCTGCAGCAAACGCATTCATCCTCAGTCCGTCGCTCCTGAAGGTATTGAAAAACCTCGGGCCAACATCAATACCAATGGCATATACAAACAGGATTAATCCAAATTCACGAATGAAATGAAGCACTTCAGGATTTGCCTGAGCTCCCAGGTGCCCGACCAGCAGGCCTGAAAACAGCACGCCGGCAATGCCCAGCTTTACATTTTTAACACGCACTTTTCCTAATAAAACCCCAACAAACGCGGTAATGCTTATAAAAAGAATGGCATTTGCGGTACCGGAGCCTGAAAGCAGATTTTTAAAGAAATCCATGAAGAACAGTTGACTAAATTCCTTTAAAATTATAATAAAAGTACATTCGTTATGCGAATTAAGTGTTGAAATATTCAACAAATTCCTACTTATTAATATGTTGCTGTAAACCACAGAGTGGTTTAATGTGATTAGCGCCGGGTGAATTGAAAATCAGCGTAGCTAAACCCGGTGATAATAATAGTGTCGGTTACAGCAACCACGGAGTGGTTGAATGTTATAGTAATTTGCTATATGTAAATTCAACCACTCCGTGGTTGGACAAGAATAAAATGCCACTTCTCACCGGGTTTAGCTACGCTGATTTTCAATTCACCCGGCGCTATTCGTATTAAACCCCTTAACAGGGGTTTTGTGGTATTTATAGCCATATTTTCCAACTCTTAATTCACATTCGTTGCTATTGAGTAGGTTATTATTTATTAAGACAAAGTCATTCTTTTTCAAAAGCAATCCGAAATTTTGCTTTTATTTTTTGTAATCGGGATCCATTTCAGGTCTGCGCAAACCGGCCACTTCATTGGCCATGAGAATAAAAATATTCCAGCACAATCCCCTGGTTGAGGGCCACCAGCTATCTGTTGAGGTCCATTTTGTGGGTATAAATTCTTTGCTGAAGGGCCAATGGGGATTCAG
>JAFGOR010000095.1 GCA_016926375.1 Bacteroidales bacterium | reverse complement strand
CGGTGTCTGATAGTACGCACTTTTTTCCTCGCAAACGCGGATCATTTCCTGTGAGTTGTCCATTAATACAATTTCGGAAAAAGCATCTTTCAGCTCAAAACTAAGCAATCCGGTTCCCGATCCATATTCCAGTGCTTTCATTCCGGGCGTCAACGGAATCTGTTTTTTTATTTCAGCTGCAACAGCTGCAGCACGGTTGACATGCCGCTGGTCGCTGTCCCATTCCCTGGCCTTGATATCAAATTCGCTCATCATTCCTTTTGATTCAAAAAATGCAAAGATAACCGGAAAAAATCCGCAGATAAAAATTACTTTTTTACTTTTACTGCAAAAGAAATCAAACCATGTTCAAACAAGTACCCGTTAGCGAGTTGAATGCCAGGCTTGCCCGATTTATCAGCATCATGAATACCACCAGTCCGTCATGGAAAATGGCCATTATCATCAACAAAATCAACCTCTATTACTTTACCGGTACCATGCAAGAGGGCATACTTATTGTGCCCCGGGAGGGGGAGCCGGTTTTGTGGGTTCGCAGAAGCTACGAACGAGCCGTCAGCGAATCGCTTTTTGACCGCATCAGGCCCATGGAAAGCTTCAGGGATGCAGCAGCAGCGTACTCCTCGATTCCTGAAAGCGTACACCTCGAAACATCTTTCATTCCGGTAGCTTTTATGAAGTTGCTGCAGAAATACTTCCCTTTTCACGAAGCCCTGTCGCTCGACAGCCAGGTTGCCCTGGTCAGGTCGGTTAAAAGTGCCTATGAACTCAACCTGATACGCAAATCGGGTGAACTGCACCGGATTGTGCTCGAGGAAAAAGTTCCGGAACTTCTTCGTGAAGGCATGAGCGAGGTTGACCTGGCCGGAGCGCTTTACGACCAGATGCTTCAGCTTGGGCATCACGGTGTAGCCCGTTTTGGCATGTTCGACACCGAAATTGGCATTGGCCACATTGCTTTTGGCGAGAGCAGCCTCTACCCTACCAGCTTTAACGGCCCGGGCGGCAATTACGGCATGAGTCCGGCCGTGCCGCATATTGGCAACCGGAACCGGAAACTGAGAAAAGGCGATCTGGTATTTGTCGACATAGGTTTTGGCGTGGATGGTTACCACACCGATAAAACCCTCAATTACATCTTTGGCGGCAAACCCAATCAGGAAGTACAGGAAGAACACAACCGGTGCGTCGACATACAGGATCGCCTGGCATCGCAACTGAAACCGGGAGTTATTCCATCGGTTTTATACGAAGAAACCATGAACAGCCTCACGCCCGGATTTCTAAAAAACTTCATGGGTTTCGGGAACCGGCAGGTGAAATTTCTCGGTCACGGTGTGGGCCTGATCATTGATGAAGTTCCGGTAATTGCCAGGGGATTTGACGCCCCGTTTGAAGAAAACATGGTGATGGCCCTGGAACCCAAAAAGGGTATCGAAAAGGTAGGCGTGGTAGGCATTGAAAATACCTTTATCGTTACCCCGCAGGGAGGAGAATGTGTAACGGGGCATAGCAGGGGACTGGTGGTAGTGCAGTGACCAGGGACGAACAGGAGCAGCAGCAGGGGCAGCGGCAACTGCTACTGCTACTGCTACTGCCACTTGTCCCTTGTCCCCTGTCCCTGCTTTCTCTCAATCATCCCAAATAATCGGATCCGCTTATGCACCCACTATCAGGATACATAATCCATCCCTTTTTCCCGCTTTTTGTTCTGACTTCAACCCACCATTTTTGTGAGTCATTATAGGGTGCATCTGAAGAGATCATAATCCGGCCATTCACCCAGACTTTGGAATGCCCTTCCCCGATATTTGACAGAACATAATACTTCCTGCCGGGCTCAAGCAACAGGGAACCTATTGAATCATAAACCTCAATAGCTTCATTGACAATCACTTCCAAAGGAGTAAGGTAAACATTGCCGGTAATGGCTGTAAAAGTTTCCCCTGCGGGTATTTCTCCAATTCTTTTGGTTCCGTTTGGTTTATCATAAATGGCAATGGGTTCGCAGGTTGTCCATTCTCCGTATTGGCAACCTTCGCCCGGGCAATGGTTATAATCTGCATAAAGTTCAGGTGGTTTTTTACAACCTCCTTCAGGTATGGAAAGTACACTGTCAATGAGTTCATGAAAAACCGGAGGTCCTATGCTTGCATTTTCATACCACCACTGACAATATTCTTTGGCGGCCTCTGGCAATTGTTCCAGCCAGGCTGCATATCCTTTTTCAACATTGGGTATAACTTCAGGTTCAGGAAAGGCCCAAAAGCCCGAACTGTACTTATAAGCACCTCCGGTAGGACCCAGAAGATCTGTAAGCGGAAAGGCGGCCCGCATTGGTTTGTAATACCCGAAATGGTAGTTGCCGCACAGTTCATCGGTAAAAATCTGCCCGGTATCGGGGAGGTTATAGGTTCGTTGCCTGTATTCATTTTCTTTCCAGGACAATACTACCGGTCCGGATACGGTCAGCTGTTCTCCATCCATGTATACTTTTTCCACCTTGAACAGATGAGAATACTGCCCCTCAATGCTGCTGTAAAAAGCTATGATGTACGGATTCTCTTTAAGGTACGCCCGGGCAACCTCAATGCTCACGAAATTATTTACGCAATCAGCAAAGCTTTTTGCAGGAGCAAGTATTAAAGCTGCTGTTAATACTATTGAAATCAAATGTGATCTAAAACCGTGCTTTTCTGAATTAATTGAATTGAATTTCATTTTAGAATTCCTTTATTGTTTTGGTGATTATGGGCCTCCAACCTATCAAACCGTTATATAGCTGAAGCGGGCAAAAACTATCGGGACAGTGCTAAATTTGTCTATAATTTTGTTCAAATTGGTTAGTATATTTTTAATTCTCTTATCTGCTTCACTTTTTATTATCCCGTTGTTAGGTAATGTTGCTATTTTTTCTTTTAATTTTTGTCATAATACTGTTTCAAAATCCTACAGCACAAGAAAGTAATCCATGGAGAAGGCTCTTTCTTGTTTGAAAAATCCCAATCTTTATATTCCATGAAAACAGAAGTCGGTTTATGTGTACCTTGCTCAGTCTGAGATTCAACTATCCATTTTATCAAGTCTTTTACTAAAGGTTCGTCTTTTAAAAAATCAAATCTGGACAAAACATCAGCCATGTATAAAGCATTGTACCATACATACGGATATTTTAAAGTCCAGAATTTTTTTGAACGCCCAAAATAATATAGTGTTTGACCATAATCTTTATGAAACTTTATCGGCTCGAAGGCAAATCGTGAATAATCAGATTCTTTCAGCTCGGGTACTTTTGAGAAAACATCCAATGCCATCAATCCCGCAATCGGGCAACCAATTTGTAATTTTT
This sequence comes from Bacteroidales bacterium, assembly GCA_016926375.1. GTDB lineage: Bacteria > Bacteroidota > Bacteroidia > Bacteroidales > UBA10428 > UBA5072. The sequence continues at coordinate 459 of JAFGOR010000095.1, read as the reverse complement.
TAAATTGGCTCTCAACAAAGAAAAAATGACAAAACCAGCCTTTTTTATCAATCCATTTGTTTTTTAGTGAATCAACTGCTAAACTAATTTGCTCGTTTTTAATGCCTAATCCAAGTAAAGCGTTGGTTATAACAGGTGCATTGCAGGGAGAAACATGCCAAACATCTGCTTTTAAATCGGGTTTTTCAAATTTCTCCCCTTTCTTTGGTCTAGCTGGCACTTGTCCACGAACAGCAAACATGTTATCAATTATATGAGTAGTTGCTTTTTCAACTATATCCTGAAGATTTATGTCGGTATACTTTAATCCGAAATCAGCTAACATTTGAAGCTTGAAATAACTGATTTTAGGGTCACTATTTCGGGTTGCAGCTTCAACTATCCAATTATTTGCTTCTGTAGCCAATTGAGTTATTTTTTTGTTCGATAATAATTCAGCCTTTGCATTTACTGTTTCTG
>JAFGOR010000094.1 GCA_016926375.1 Bacteroidales bacterium | reverse complement strand
TAATTTTGACAAAGCTAAAGTAAAAATTGCTCTCATTCAAATTATTTGTGAGAAATGGTTTAATCGTGGACAATCCGCAGCTTGGCAAATTTGAGCAAAAGCTGTTTTTCTTCACTGGTTTCCTGAAAAAACACGGTAGCCTTGCGATTGGGTGCTGCGCCCTCTATATGAACCACCTTTCCGATGCCGAAAGTGGCATGCTCCACGCGCATTCCGGCCTGGATGTCATCGGGGTTGTCGGGGTTGAAACCGGCAGCGGGGGTTTTCGGCTGCGCGGTGGGTTTTCTGGGAATCAACAGATTTGTTTTGGCGGTGGCAGGCTTCTGTATTCCATTACCGGTATTGGATTTAGCAGAAGTGGCCTTAAAAAACCGGGCCTTGCCACTGAAATTGCTTTCTTCCCAATTGTCCATCTGATCATAATCGGGCTGCTGTTTTCTTAAAGGCTGTTCAGCAGGCATGTCGAGGTATTTCGGATCGATGTCGCGTAAAAACCGGCTTGGCTGGCATGATGTGGGTACTCCCCATTTGTAACGATTCTGGGCATAACTGATAAACACTTTCTTTCTGGCACGGGTAATGGCCACGTAAAACAGGCGGCGCTCTTCTTCCATTTCCTCAGGCGATTCAAATGACCTGCGCGAAGGGAATAGTTCTTCTTCAACTCCAACGATGTAAACATTGTTGAATTCGAGTCCCTTGGCTGAATGCATAGTCATGATGACCACCTTATTCCGGTCGTCGGATTTGTCGATATCGAAATCTGTGATCAGCGACACGTTTTCGAGATAATCCACCATGTTGGCCGGCTGATTTTCATTGATGGCGGATTCAGTGAAGTCTTTGATGCCGTTGAGCAATTCTTCGAGGTTCTCATACCGGCTTCTTTCTTCGGGGGTGTTACCGTTATACAAATCTTTGCGGATTCCGGTGGTAATGGCAATGTGGGTTGCCGCTTCAAAGGCATTTAGTTCGGCAACCTTTGCCGTGAAGCCATGGACCATTTCGCTGAAGGAATTCAGCTTGCCCAGGGTACCTTTATTAATGCCCATATCTTGAGTACCGGCATCTTCAATTGTGAGCATCAGACTTTTGTCATTCTGTGCAGCATATTCCTCAAGCTTCTCAAGAGTAACATCCCCGATTCCCCTTGCCGGGTAGTTGATTACGCGTTTAAAAGCCTCGTCGTCGTTGTGATTTACAGCGAGCCTCAGGTAGGCCAGCATGTCTTTTATTTCCTTGCGCTGGTAAAATGAAATGCCCCCGTATACCCTGTAAGGGATGTTCCGCTTGCGCAACGATTCTTCAAAAATTCTCGACTGGGCATTGGTGCGGTACAGTATGGCAAAATCGCTATATTGCTGTTGCTCTGTCAGTGAACAATCCAGTATGCTGTTCGAAACGAAAAAGCCTTCTTCCATATCCGTCAGGCATTTGGTGACGGTGATGTTTTGCCCGGCTTCGTTTTCCGAAAAAACATGTTTTTTTATCTGTCCGTTATTCTTGGCAATGAGGCTGTTTGCGGCATCAACGATGGTTCGGGTCGACCGGTAATTCTGTTCGAGCTTAAACAGCTGGTGGTTGGGATAATCATTCCGGAAATTCAGCATGTTTTCAATGCGTGCCCCCCGGAATGAATAGATGCTCTGGGCATCGTCGCCTACCACGCAAACGTTGTGATGCTGTGCGGCCAGCTTATGAACAATGAGATACTGCGAGTGGTTGGTGTCCTGATATTCATCCACCAGTATGTAACGGAACCGTTCCTGGTATTTCGCCAGCACCTGGGGGAAGTCGCGGAATAAAATATTTGTATTCAGCAGCAGATCGTCAAAATCCATGGCACCCGACTTTTTGCAGCGAATGCAATAAGTCTGGTAGATATCGCCAAGCTGTGGTCTGCGTGTCACATTATCGGTGGAGGTAATTTCGGAATGTCCCTTGTAGTTTTGTGGTGTAATGAGGTTGTTCTTGGCCCATGATATGCGACCCAGCACTTCACCGGGTTTATACCGCTGGTCGTCGAGATTCATTTCTTTGATAATCGATTTGATCAGGCTTTTCGAATCGAGGGTGTCATAAATGGTAAAGCTCGAAGGATATCCCAGCCACTCTGATTCGGCACGCAGAATTCGCGCAAATATGCTGTGAAATGTGCCCATCCAAAGGTATTTGGCCAGGTCTTCACCCACCACATGGGCAATTCTTTCCTTCATTTCACGGGCTGCCTTATTGGTAAAGGTAAGGCAAAGGATCTGGCCCGGATTCACGCCCTGGCTAATCAGATAAGCCACGCGGTAAGTCAACACGCGTGTTTTCCCCGAACCCGCACCGGCTATCACCAATGCCGGACCTTTTGAATTCACTACTGCCTCATACTGAGCGCCATTAAGCTCCTTCAGATATTTTTCCATAGGGGGTAAAATTAGCATAATGGTTGCATGCCTTCCTGAACAGCAGGTTATTTTTTTCAGGAAGTAATGAACAGTTGGAAGTGATGGAGCCATGAAGTAAATCCCTTGTTTACAGGCATTACAAAGATAAATTTTTGAGAATGAATAAAATGCCGGGATCTTTCGTAACTTCGAAGGTTTTTAAACCAAAAAGCAGATATGAAAATTCTTCTTATTTCTCCAACCGTCGATACCAATAAAAAAACCAACAAGGGGTTGATGATGCCCCAGCTTTCTCTCTATATATTAAAGGGACTGACTCCTACTGTGCATGAGGTAGTTACGGTTGAGGAAGAAGCGGAAGATGTGGATTTGGATATGCCCTGTGACCTGGTTGGTATCAGCTGTATGACCGCCAATTCACCCAGGGCTTATGAACTGGCAAGTGAATTCCGAAAAAGGGGCAGGACGGTTATATTGGGGGGTGTTCATCCTACTATTCTTCCGGATGAAGCACTGCAATATGCCGATTGTGTTGTAATAGGTGAGGCTGAAGGAGTGTGGGAGCAAGTACTTCAGGATTTCAGCAATGGCAGGTTATTGAAAACTTACCACAACGCCGAGCCAGATCTGTCAAAATACGTTGCCAAGGATTTCAGCAAGATGCTCAAAAGAAGACTTTATAATCTGATTCCCATATTAACCACCCGCGGATGTCCATACCATTGCGAATTCTGCTGTGTCACCAATATTTACGGCAAAAAAATCAGGCATATACCCATTGAAAATGTGATCCGCGACATAAAAGAGTCCGGTGCAAAAAATTTCATGTTTCTCGATGACAACATCATTGGCCAGGCACGCTATGCCAAAGAACTCTTTACGGCATTGATACCGCTTAAAATAAAATGGGTCGGACAAGCATCTGTTTCTCTTTTGGTTAAGGATAACGATCTTATGGAATTGGCAGTGAAGAGTGGTTGCAAGGC
>JAFGOR010000093.1 GCA_016926375.1 Bacteroidales bacterium | reverse complement strand
TATTACAAAGATATTCCTTCACTAGAATATTCCAGTAATAGAATATCAATGCATTACAGATATTAGCTTGACGGCTATGCCGCTGGCCTTGCTCTGCCGAAGCGGCTACGCGAAGGCGCAGCGGGCCTGCTTGCCCTGCCTACCGCCTGCCTGCCGGTAGGCAGGGCAGGCAGGCGGTAGGCAGGCGGTAGGCAGGGGATAGCACTATGTTCAGCCTCAACTGCTATAATATTGGCATCAAAATGTGCAAATGAAAGCATATCTACACAATACATCCTTAGCTTGACGGCTATGGGCTCCCGCAGGAATGCGGGACAGGTTGTGCCTAAGTCGTACTTATTTCACCAAGCTTTTGCCTGAAATTTGGGATTTGACTGCCGCTGCTACTGCTACTGCTACTTCCTTGTCCCTTGTCCCTATCCTGGCTCTACCCCCAAACACATTAAAATATCTTTGTTATTCTCAAATTAATTCATACTTTTGCACCACTTTTTTTTATTCGGCTGAATTTTGAAAGTTGAGAATCAATATATTATTCATTTCAAAGGGCTGAAAGAAGGTGTTCATGATTTTAATTTTGTCATTGACAAACCGTTCTTTGAATTTTATGAACAGCTTGAAGTTCCTGATGGCCATGTGGAAGCGAACATTGAGCTGAGCAAGAAAACTACTTTCATGGAGCTTGCTGTTGCGCTTACCGGTGAAATGCAGGTGCCATGCGACCGTTGCCTGGAGTATTTCACGCTGCCGGTTTCCTATCAGGGTCACCTGGTGGTTCGGTTCAGCGAAACGGAAAAAGAGCCGGACGAAGAGGTAATCTTTATTCAGCCCGAAGAATACGCGCTTGATCTGAGGCATTACTTATATGAATGCCTGAGTTTGAGCATTCCCATCCGGAAGGTTCATCCCGATCAGGCAAACGGAGAGCCGGGTTGTGACCCGGATATGCTCCGCAAGCTGGACGAGTACCTTTTGAGTGAGTGAAGAATTAATAGCTTCGAGCTATGAGTTACAAGCTACGAGCCAAGCTTGCCTGTCGATATCGGCAGGAGCCAGAAACCAAGAGCAAAAAGCTCACAGCTCATAGCTCACAGCTCACAGCTCGTAGCTAAAAACAGCTTGCCAACAGGCAGGCATCAACACACCCGCCTACGCTTTGGCTACTGCGGGCAAAGCAACACACAACACACTCATTTATGATTTATAATTTATAATTTTTTAATTATGCCGAATCCGAAACGAAGACATTCGAAGCAGCGGAGAGATAAGAGAAGGACGCACGATAAGGCCGCTGTTCCAACACTGGGAACATGCCAGAATTGTGGTGCTGCTATTCTGTATCACAGGGTTTGCCCTGAGTGTGGTTTTTACAAAGGAAAACCTGCTATAAAGAAAGAGGTTGCCGCTTAAGGAACCAATAACTAACCAATGATCTTTTTGGATCATGAGAATTGGTATTGATATTCTGGGCGGGGACTTTGCTCCTGAGGCCACCGTTCGCGGTGCCATCATGGCCACAAAAAGTTTGCCCGCAGATGTACGCCTGGTGCTTATCGGCGATGAAAACAGCATTCGCCTGATATGTCAGCGCGAGCATTTTGATCCTTCGGTATTTGACATTGTGCATACTACCGAGTTAATTGAAATGGGAGAGCATCCGGCAAAAGCCTTTATTCAGAAGCAGGAAGCCAGCGTGGTCAAAGGGTTTAAACTATTGGCCCGAGGTGACATTGACGGTTTTGCCAGTGCCGGCAACACCGGTGCCATGATGGTTGGTGCCATGCAGGTAATCAAATCGATCCCCGGAGTTATACGTCCCTGTATTGCTGCCATGGTGCCACGTCCTTCCGGAAAACCATTGATTTTACTTGATGTTGGGCTGAATCCTGATTGTGAACAGGAAGAGCTCAACCAGTATGGTATTTTGGGCAATATCTATGCAAGGCAGGTACTGGGCATTGAAACACCCCGTGTTGGCCTGCTGAATATTGGTGAAGAGGAATCCAAGGGAAACCTTGTTACCAAGGCCGCATACCAACTGATGAAAGACTCAATCATGTTTAAATTTGTTGGCAATCTCGAAGGAACAGACCTGTTCAGTGACAAGGCTGATGTGATGGTATGCGACGGCTTTGTGGGTAATATTATGCTTAAGGAAGCTGAAGCTTTTTACAACATGATCAGAAAGCGCAAAATCCTGGATGACTTTTTTGAAAATTTCAATTTCGAAAACCATGGCGGTACTCCTGTGCTTGGTATCAATGCACCTGTTATGATTGCCCATGGTATTTCAAATGATAAAGCGATTAAAACCCTTATTTTGCAAACCACAGAGGTAGTCAAAGGAAAACTCTGTGAAAAAATTAAAGAAACGTTTAAAGAATGTCCGGAATAAAAGCAGCAATTACTGGTGTAGGCGGTTATCTGCCGTCATATGTTCTTAATAATGATGAGTTGAGCAGAATGGTGGATACCAGCGATGAGTGGATCATGCAACGCATTGGTATCAAAGAACGTAGAATTCTGAAAGACAAGAGCAAGGCCACATCCTATATGGGCACCAAGGCTGTTAAAGAATTGCTTGAAAAAACCGGAACTGACCCGCTGGACATTCAGCTGCTTGTGTGCGCCACCATCACCTCCGACATGCATTTCCCCGCCACTGCCAACATCATTTGTGAAAAAGCAGGCCTGGCAAACGCTTTCAGCTTCGACCTCAATGCGGCTTGTTCGGGTTTTGTATTCGGACTGGAAACATGTCGCAGGTTCATTGAAAGCGGTGCCTATAAAAAAGTCATCCTGGTTGGTGCTGATAAGATGTCGGCCATAGTGGATTATGAAGACCGCACCACCTGTCCGCTTTTTGGCGACGGTGCTGCTGCCGTGTTACTGGAACCCGCAACCGGACAAGAAGGAATCATTGATTCCATCCTGGCTGTTGATGGTTCCGGGGCCAAGTACCTGTACATGTATGCAGGAGGCTCACTGCATCCTCCAACACACGAAACTGTGGATGCCAAACAACATTACATTTTCCAGGAAGGACAACCCGTATTTAAAATGGCCGTTTCAAAAATGGCCGATGTATCGGTTGAAATCATGGAGCGAAATCATCTGAGCCACAAAGACATCCGTTACCTGGTTCCCCACCAGGCCAACATGCGAATTATTGAGGCAACTGCCCGGCGCATGAACCTCAATAAAGAGCAGGTGATGATCAATATCGGACGTTACGGAAACACAACGGCGGCTACCATTCCGCTTTGCCTGTGGGATTATGAAAAACAGCTGAAGAAAGGCGACAACCTCATCCTCTCCTCATTCGGTGCCGGCTTTACCTGGGGCTCCATCTATGTGAAATGGGCATACGACCCTAAATAAAAAATTTTAACCACTTAGAGACGCAAGATTTTGCGTCTCTACACGTTTTTGTAAAAACAGTATCCCTTTTTAATAACGGATTGCTTATCTTTGTTTGTTCGCAGCATACATTAAAAACTTTTGCAGATGGCAAAAATTATCGAAACCGAAAACAACGTAATCAACCAAATCGGAGTAGGCACCGAAATTTCAGGTGACGTGACCACCAACAATGACATCCGTTTTGATGGTGCGCTGACTGGTAACCTGAAAACCAAAGGAAAAGTGGTTATCGGAGAAACCGGATCCGTTAAGGGCGAAATTGTTTGTAAGAATTCTGTCCTTGAAGGTAAGGTTGAAGGAAAAATTACCGTTTCCGAACTGCTTACCCTGAAAGCTACCTCGTCACTCACCGGGGATATTGTAACCCGCCGGCTGGCCATTGAACCCGGAGCCAAATTCAGCGGCAACTGCAGCATGACAGCTGATAATTTGAACCCTTATGCCGGAAAAGAACCTGAAAAACCAGGAGAAGACAGCAAAAAGTCTAAGTAGTTACGCCAAGTATTCAAGCCTGGCATTTCAGATGGTTGCCATCATCCTGATTGGAGTTTTTGGCGGCATCAAACTCGACCGGTGGCTTGAATTCGGGTTCCCGGTATTTACTGTGGTGCTTTCGCTGCTGGCAACCGGGCTTGCTGTTTATTACGGAATCAAGGACTTTCTGCGGATGAAATAAAGACAACATGGAAAAAGGATTGAAGAAAATTCTTTTCGGACTTGCAGCAATATCAGTAGTTTTTCTTGTCGTTGGCCTGCTTTTGTTTAAAACCGTGCTGATTGGCAAATACTTTGGATTTTTTCCCCTGCTCGTTCTGTTTATGTTCCTGATTAATGCCGGGTTTTTTATCTTTTTCTACAGATCACTTCAAAAACCTGCCAATGCATTTATCCGGGCCTTTATGGCATCTACCGGTGCCAAATTGGTTATTTACCTGGTTCTTATCCTTGCCTATGTGCTGACCACCCCCAAAACTGCCCTTGTTTTTGCCATTACCCTGTTTGTGATGTATCTCACTTATTCAGTGTATGATTTGTGGATCATGCTGACTTTGCTGAAACAGAAGAAAGAAAATAGCAATTAGTCAAAGCAGTTATCAAATTAGTTTTCTATATTTATGGCCACATTTTTTGGATATGTATAGTAAGATTTGTAAGGTTCTTGTTCCGGCATTCATGCTGCTTTCGTTGGGTTTTAACAAACAGCTGTTTGCCGCATCTGAAGAACATCAGGCACAAGAAGCTGTTGCTGGTCATGAAGCAACAGCCCACGAAGCGGAAGCCGGTAAGTTCAATCCGGGAGATTTCATGTTCGACCACATTAAAGATGCCCATGACTGGCACCTGTTGTCTTTTGGGCACACCCATGTCAGCATACCCCTTCCGGTTATTCTGTACAGCAAAAACAGTGGCCTGCACATGTTCATGTCGAGCAAATTCAAACACGGCCATGCCGATTACAAGGGTTTTCACCTGGAAACCAGCGGTGAAAACAAAGGCAAAATTCTGGAAGCTGACGGATCAAAACCCTTTGATATTTCCATCACCAAAAATGTGGCTGCCCTGTTCTTCAGCATCTTCCTCATTTTGCTCATTTTCCTCAATGTGGGGAAAGCCTATAGAAAAAATCCGCTTAAAGCACCCAGTGGTTTGCAGAGCTTTGTTGAACCCATTGTTACTTTTCTGCGCGATGATGTAATCAAACCTTCCATAGGGCCAAAATATGAAAGATACATGCCTTATCTGCTCACCCTGTTCTTTTTTATCTGGATCAACAACATGCTGGGCCTGATACCTTTGCCTCCGGGAGGTGCCAACCTTACCGGGAATATTGCAGTAACCCTGACGCTGGCCCTGTTTACTTTTGCAATTACCACTTTCAGCGGCAACAAAAGCTACTGGAAACACATCGTAAACACCCCAGGCGTGCCGGCATGGCTGAAGCTTCCGCCACTGCCCATCATTCCGCTGGTGGAAATCATTGGTATATTTACAAAACCCTTTGTGCTGATGGTCCGACTTTTTGCCAACATCACGGCAGGTCACATTATAGCCCTGGGATTCATCAGTTTGATTTACATCTTTAGTGAAATGTCGCACCCACTGGCATACGGAGTATCCGTTGTGTCAATTCTGTTTAACGTGTTCATGATGTTCCTTGAATTGCTGGTGGCTTTTATCCAGGCTTTTGTTTTCACATTTCTGTCGGCCATTTATTTCGGGATGGCCATTGAGGAACACCACGAAGAACATGCGCATGCATAAGGAATTTTTTTCTTAATTTTAATATTTGTACTATGTTATCTACTATTTTACAAGTTGCTGCTGAAGGCATGACCGTAGGAGCTGGCCTGGCTAAATTTGGCGGTGCTATTGGTGCCGGTTTGGCTGCATTGGGTGCTGGTTTTGGTATTGGCCGTATCGGTGGCAGTGCTATGGAAGCTATTGCCCGTCAGCCTGAGGCATCAGGAGACATCCGCGCCAACATGATCGTCGCCGCCGCTCTTATTGAAGGTGTTGCGCTCTTTGGTGTAATCATCAGTCTACTAGCCGTAGTGCTTACGTAGTTTATTAACCCGGGATCATCACGATTGGTGCTGGTCCCGGTTTTAATCGAAACCTTAAATCAAACAATATGGATCTGCTGATTCCCGAATTTGGTACAATAATCTGGTCATTTATTGGCTTTCTGATCACCTTTCTGATTTTAGCCAAATTTGCCTGGAAACCATTGCTGAAAGGGCTGAAAGAACGTGACAATTCAATTGCGCAAGCCCTTCAGGCCGCTGAAGCGGCCAAGAGAGACGTGTCGCAATTGCACACAGAGAGTGAGAAACTGCTGGCTGAGGCCAAGGCAGAACGGGACAAAATCATTCAGGAAGCCCGTGAATTCAAAGAATCGGTAATGAATAATGCCCGTGAACAGGCCAAGCAGGAAGGGCATAAGCTGATCAGCGAAGCACGCGAAGCCATCCGGAGTGAGCGGGCTGCTGCCATTCAGGATATCAAAAATCAGGTAGCTGAACTTTCGGTGGCCATATCAGAAAAAATCCTGGTAAGGGAACTTGCTGATCCTGCCAAACAACAGGAGCTTATTGAAAAAACATTGAATGAACTCAAGTTCAATTGATCAACGCCTGAAAATTAACCGATGAACGAAAGCAAAATAACGGTGCGGTATGCCAAGGCACTCTTTGCCCTGGCCAAAGAAGGAAATGCTCTGGAAGCCGTTAAAAATGATATGGTATTGCTGGGCGAATGTGTTCATGAAGTTCCCGAACTTCAGTTTGTGATCAACAGTCCGGTAATCAAAGTCAGTGAAAAGATCAGGCTCTTCAGGGAGGTTTTTAAAGCAGCATTTCATGAGCTGACCTCTTCATTTGTTACCCTGTTGCTCGAGAAAAGAAGGGAAGAATACCTGGCGGGTATTTCCCGGTATTTCATCACGCTGATGAAGGCTGACCAGGGTATCAAATCGGCTGAACTGATCACTGCCCTTACGGTTGATGCCAACCTGCGCGATGCGCTGAAAAAATATATTGCCAGGCGATTTAACGCCCAGGTTGAGCTGCATGAATCGGTTGACGAAAAGCTAATTGGCGGTTTTATCCTCCGTGTAGACGATCAACAGGTTGATGCAAGCATCGCCACCAAGCTGGAACGCATTAAAACAGCATTAATACAATCACATTCCTGAAATAATTTAATTTATAGATAACATGTCGGCGCTTAAACCATCAGAAGTATCAAAGGTTTTAAAACAACAACTGCAGGGAATTGACACCAAGGCTCAGCTTGATGAGGTTGGAACTGTATTGCAGGTAGGCGATGGCATTGCCAGAATTTATGGCATGTCAAACGTTTGTTCAAATGAGTTGATTGAATTCGATAACGGAGTTCGCGGTATAGTGCTGAACCTGGAAGAGGACAATGTTGGAGCAGTTCTTCTGGGCTCATCCGACCAGATCAAGGAAGGAGATACGGTGAAACGTACGGGAAGAATCGCCTCCATCAACGTGAGCGAAGGTATGCTTGGCCGTATTATCAATACGCTGGGTGAACCGGTTGACGGAAAAGGTCCGATTACCGGCCAAACTATTGAAATGCCTTTTGAGCGCAAAGCTCCCGGTGTGATTTACCGCCAGCCGGTTAATGAGCCCCTTCAAACCGGTATCAAGGCCATCGATGCCATGATCCCCATCGGACGCGGACAGCGTGAGTTGATCATTGGTGACCGCCAGACCGGAAAATCATCCATCGCACTGGATACCATCATCAACCAGAAAGAGTTTTACGATAAGGGTGAACCTGTATATTGTATTTACGTGGCTATCGGACAAAAAGGTTCTACCGTGGCCAACATTGCCAAAACACTTGAATCATACGGGGCCATGCCGTATACCATTATTGTTATGGCAACCGCTTCGGATCCTGCTGCATTGCAGTTTTACGCACCGTTTGCCGGTTGCGCCATAGGTGAATTTTTCCGCGATACCGGCCGTGCCGCCCTCATTATTTATGACGACCTTTCGAAACAAGCTGTTTCCTACCGTGAGGTTTCGCTGCTGCTTCGCCGCCCCCCCGGACGCGAAGCGTATCCCGGCGACGTTTTCTACCTGCACTCACGCCTGCTCGAGCGCGCTGCCAAAGTAATCAACAACGATGAAATTGCGGCACAAATGAACGACCTCCCCGAAACACTCAAGCCCATTGTTAAAGGAGGAGGATCACTCACCGCGCTCCCGATTATTGAAACCCAGGCCGGTGACGTTTCGGCATACATCCCCACCAACGTGATCTCCATCACCGATGGACAGATCTTCCTGGAAACAAACCTCTTCAACTCGGGTATCCGTCCCGCCATCAATGTGGGTATCTCGGTTTCCCGCGTAGGTGGCTCGGCACAAATTAAATCAATGAAACGGGTGGCCGGAACATTGAAACTCGACCAGGCACAGTTCCGTGAACTGGAAGCTTTCTCTAAGTTCGGTTCTGACCTGGATGCAGCTACCCTGTCGGTACTTGATAAGGGTGCCAAGAACGTGGAAATTCTGAAACAACCCCTGCACAGTCCCATGACCGTGGAAAAACAGATTGCCATTATCTACTGTGGAACCCGTGGCCTGCTTTCCAGCGTGCCGGTTGAAAAAATAGGGAAATTTGAAGAAGAATTTCTGAGCCTCCTTGAACTCAAGCATAAGAAAATACTGAACACCCTGAAAGAGGGTAAACTGAACGAGGAGATTGAGAAAAACCTCGTTGATATTGCCAAAGATGTGGCTGAAAGAATTTAACATACCGAGGACTGCATTAGTGTAAAGCATTATGGCCAACCTGAAAGAAATAAGAATACGCCTGAACTCCGTTAAATCAACCCGGCAGATTACCAGTGCCATGAAAATGGTGTCTGCTGCCAAACTAAGGAGGGCACAGGATGCCATCCTCCAGCTCAGGCCATTCTTCATCAAGCTTCATGATGTGTTGCGACGTGTCAGCAGCGGAGTGGAAGAAGAAGATGACAATGTATATACCCGTGCCGATAATTCCGGAAGGGTATTGCTCGTGGTGATAACCTCAAACAGGGGCCTTTGTGGCGCTTTTAATGCGAATATCAGCAAAAGGGCCATACAGATTATCAACGAACAATATCATGAGGCTTACCGAAACGGGAAACTGGATATCGTGGCCGTTGGTAAAAAGGGTGCCGACCAGCTGAAGTCGAAAGGTTTTAAGATAGCCGCCACCCACCACGAATTGTTTGATAAGCTGAATTTTGAAGGGGCTACCTCGCTGTCGAACCAGATGATTCAGGATTTCCTTCAGTTGAAATACAGCACCATCAAGCTCGTATACAACCAGTTCAAAAATGCTGCCGTACAGGAAATCACCGACGAATTTTTCCTGCCCGTGCAACCTGCGCCCAAATCGGAAGACAAATACGAATCGCATGCCGATTACATTCTTGAACCTTCCGATAAGGCCATTCTCGATGAGATGATACCGTATACGCTCAGGGTTCAGTTTTTCAGGGCCCTGCTCGAATCGAACGCAGCAGAACACGGAGCCCGGATGACGGCCATGCACAAGGCAACCGATAATGCTACGGATCTCATCAAAGAACTGGAACTGAATTACAACAAGGCCCGCCAGGCAGCCATCACCAACGAAATCCTGGAAATCGTGGGCGGCGCCAATGCATTGAAAGAATAGGAAATGCCCTGTGCAGGGACATGCCCTGGTATGTCCCTGCACATTCATTCATTCAACAATGACCACCACATCTGATAAACCCTGGCCACAACTCGCTCCCTTCTTTGCCTTTTTTATTCTGCTGTTTGTTATAACCTACAGTCTGCCTTTTTTTTCCGATAAAGACCTGCTCTTTTCAAAGCTGGGCTACTGGTTGCCCGAAAATCATTTCAGCCTTGTTTTACCAACTGAACTGGACGCAGGTTATCCGCCTGCCCTGGGATACTTACTGGCACTTGTATGGGAGCTTACCGGTAAAAGCCTCTTTTCCGCCCATCTCCTGATGCTTCCTTTCACCCTGGGTATCGTTTGGCTCACCCGGAACCTGGTTAACTACTTTTTCAACGGCAGGTTTGTTGTTGCCGCCATGCTGCTTATTTTCGCCGACACCACCCTGCTCTCACAAACCATTTTGTTCTCTACCGATTTGGTCATGCTCTTCTTTATGTTACTGGCGCTTTATGCCGTAATATCCCATAAAAAAATACCCCTGGCATTGGCCATTACAGGCCTTCTCTTTTCACACATGCGGGGTTTGCAGATAGCATTAACCATTGGCATTTTCGATTTGTTCCTGAATTTCAACAACAGGAACCGCAATCTGATTCGCATTACCCTGCCCTACCTGCCCGCGCTGGCTCTGTTTGGGGCCTGGATGATCTTTCATTATAACACCACAGGGTGGATACTTCATCATCCCGAATCGCCCTGGTTGGGCTGCTACGAAACAGTTGATGCAAAAGGCTTTTTCAGGAATATGCTCATTTATGTTTGGCGCCTGGCCGACCTGGGTAAGTTGTTCCTCTGGATTCCTGTTTTATCAGGTGTTTTTTGGGTTATCAGGGGAAGGCTGAAAACCGATGCAACCCTGAAACAATTGTTTTTCCTGCTTGTCATCATGCTGGTAGTTAATGCGCCTACCATGCTCTTTTACAAAATGCTCAACAACCACCGGTACCTGCTGCCCGTTTATTACATACTGGCCATGTTGAGCGCTTACCTGCTCTTTACCGGTGCACTTAACGGGAGGTTGCGCAAAGTTCTTATTGCTGTGGTTTTTTCGGGCCTCATCAGCGGCAGTTTTTGGGTATACCCCGGCAAAATCGCCAATGGCTGGGATGCCACACTGGCACACATTCCCTACCACCACCTGAGGGCCAGAATGATCGCCCATATCGAAGAACAACACATTCCTTTTGAAAATATCGGTTCCGAGGTGCCCAATGTAACTCCGAATCAGTTCATCCTGGTAAATGAAGATAAAAGAACATTCCGGCGTGCCAGCCTGCAGCACCACCCGTATGTTTTTTATTCGAATATCTTCAACATGTTCACCAACGAAGAGCTTGACGAGCTGAAAAATGAATGGATCGTGGAGCAGGAATACCGATGCCTGCAGGTTTATGTAACACTTTACAGAAATCCCCGGTTTGAACAGCTGCGGGCTATAAGCCGTTAGATTCAAACCTCACTGCAACCAACTTTTTGTAGCCCAAAAAAAAAGCTGAAATCTTGTACTTTTTATTCAAAAGATCTAACTTTTGCCAACCGTTCAATGATTTGCATTTCTTCAGGCTCAATGGAATATTAAAAAGTAATCTCATGAAAATCACATTCACGGCAACATTGGTGCTGCTATCAACTGTCCTGATTTCCAAAATGGTTGTTGCCCAAACACCAACCGCCACTGACATTGTCAGGAAAGCCGATGAGCAATTCAACGGTGAAAAAAGCAGTTACAGCATCATGTCGATGACCATCATCAGACCCGGATGGAAAAGAACCATTGAATTTAAAAACTGGACCCTGGAGCGGGATTATGCACTTACCCTGATTACCGCCCCGGCTAAAGAAGCCGGTCAGAGTTTCCTGAAAAGGGGTTCGGAGATGTGGAGCTGGAATCCTTCGATCAGCCGGCTGATAAAACTGCCCCCCTCCATGATGTCACAGGGCTGGATGGGATCGGATTACACCAATGACGATATTTTGAAGGAATCCTCGGTGGTGAATGACTACACACATAAAATCGTTGGCGAAGAAACCATCGGAGGCCGGCTCTGTTACAAGATTCTGATGACAGCCAAAGAAGATGCCTCCATTGTTTGGGGCAAACAAATCAGGTGGATCGACAAAAAGGATTTCCTGGTGATGAAGGCCGAATTGTATGACGAAGATGGCTACCTGGTGCGGACGGAAACCGGTTCGGATATCCAGGTTATGGATGGCAGAACCATTACATCAAAAATAGAAATGGTGCCTGAAGAGGAGCCCGATAACAAAACCATTATTACCATCCTGGAAATCAAATTCAATTCCCCGGTTCAGGAAAGCTTCTTTTCGCAACAACAAATGAAAAGGGTGCGATAACCGGCTAACTGATTAATGACGTGAAAGATGAACTCAAAATAGCCTGGAGAAACCTGTGGCGCAACAGACGCCGGACCCTCATTACTTCCGCGTCTGTTTTCTTCGCCGTTTTCTTTGCAGTGATTATGAGATCCTACCAGCTGGGCTCGTATGACCACATGATCATCAACTTCATTGAATCGTTCACCGGTTACATTCAGGTGCAACACGAAAAATACCAGGATAATCCGCTGGTGGATTATGCATTTGAATACAACGACTCACTGGTTGATGCAATTTCTAAACTGGACAGGGTGGTTTCCGTGACCCCGCACCTTGAATCGTTTACCCTTGCCTCAAGTGGCACACAAACCAAAGGAGTGGCCGTTATTGCGATTGACCCGGAAAAGGAAAAAGAATTTTCAAACCCCGAAAGCAAACTGGTGAAATACCGGATCACCGACGAAGCCATCAGCCAAATCGGAGCTGAAGACCAGCTACCTGAAAAAATATTTGCAAAACTAAAGCAAATCAGGGGCCGGTCCTATTCTTCCGCAGCACGTATAGCCCTGGAAATGGGTTTTTCCGACAAAGAAACGCAACAATACATGCCCGGAATTCTGCATCATACCGGCTTCTCTAACGGTTACCTGACTGCCCGCGATGACGGCATACTGGTCTCAGAAAGGCTTGCCGCTTATCTGAAGGTGGCCATTGGTGATTCTGTGATTCTCATGGGACAGGGATATCACGGGTCTACAGCAACCGGGTTGTTTCCGGTTCGGGGAATCATAAAATTGCCTTCGCCGGAGATGGACAACAAATTGATCATCATGACCATCCCTGCGGCTCAACGACTTTTTGACACCGGTGACCGCATCACCTCGCTTGTTGTAAACCTGAACAGCAAATCAGAACGTACGCTGAAAAAAACAAAAGTCCTGATCAATTCTCTTCTGAGCGATGAAAATACCACATCCAAGACCTGGTATGAGCTGAATCCGATACTATATCAGCAGATTCAGGGCGACAGTCAGACCGGGATGGCAATGCTCGGGATATTGTACTTCATCATTTTCTTTGGCATATTCGGTACGGTTTTGATGATGGTTTCCGAGCGTAAAAGAGAGTTCGGCGTTCTGGTATCCATTGGTATGCAAAAAACCAAGCTGAAACGTATTGTGACCATTGAAATGTTGCTGCTGGGCGGTATCGGACTGGTGAGCGGCTTACTGGCCAGTGTGCCCCTTATCCTTTATTTTTATTACTACCCGGTTGTGCTCAAAGGAGATCTGGACAATACCATGGAAGACTATGGATGGGATGCCGTAATGCCTACAGCCTGGTTCGGCCCGTATTTTTACTGGCAGGCTGTGGTGGTTGCCCTTATGGTTGTTGTGGCCACTATTTATCCCTTAAGAAAGATCGGCAGTTTAAAAGAAATAGAAGCCCTCAGAGCTTAAAACATCAAGGTTATGATTTGGTCAATTGCCTGGAAAAACGTATGGCGTAACAAGAAAAGAAGCCTGGTAGTAATCATTGCTGTTACAATTGGCATTATTGCAGGGGTATTGCTTGTGGGAATCATGGAAGGCTGGACCACACAACGGCTTCATGATGCCATTTACAATGAGGTTTCACATGTTCAGATTCATAACAACGAATACCTGCGCAACGAAGAAATTGGACTAACCGTGGATCAGACAGGCCAGGTAATTCAAAGCCTCGATTCACTCAGGGAAATATCAGGATGGGTTCAGAGAACAAAGCTGGTAGCTATGGCCGGCACTCCCTGGGCAAACGCCGGTGTTGTTGTTTATGGCATTGATCCCGAAAAAGAAAAAAAAATCACAGAGATATGCAGGAAAATTGTTCCCGGTGGCGGTGATTATCTCGATAGCGCGCATCGCGGAGGCATTCTGATTGGTGATAAAGTTGCCGATTTGCTGAAGCTGAAACAGTATAACCTCACAGACACGGTGCTTGTAAAACTGGCCGGGGTAATCCCGGAGCCTGTTGTTTTGCACCTGGAACCCTTAAGAAATATACGTTTTAAGTCGTACAAGGAATTCACCGAAGCTTTAAAAAAAGAGCTTGGCACCCGGGAACTGAACAAATACGGGCTGCTGATCACCGGGCAGGCACTGGATTACCGGATCAGAAACAAAATTCAAATCACCCTCTCCGATGTCAGGGGAAACCCGGTTCAGGGAATATTCCGCGTATGCGGCATTTATAAAACAACCAATGCCGGTTTCGACCAGGCATCTGTATTTGTAAATGCCCGGGAACTGGCTGATCTTTATGGCGGTAATGAAGTGCTTACACATGAAATCGCCATTTTATGCAACAGTATTGATGATGCCCATACTGTTAAGGAAAAACTGGACGGGAATTTCAAAGGGAATGCCGTCAGAACCTGGAGGGAATTAGCTCCGGATGCAGCCATGCTGCATGATTTCATATTTCTTTACTACTTTGTCTTCGTTGGAATTATTATGCTTGCACTGGCTTTTGGCATTATCAATACGATGATGATGGCTGTTTTGGAAAGAACCAAAGAGCTGGGCATGCTGATGGCCATTGGCATGAACCACAGAAGAATTTTTTCGATGATCATGCTCGAAACCATTTTTCTGACCTTTGCCGGAGCCCTGGCAGGTATGCTTTTGGGATGGGCGATTGCACTGGCACTTGGAAAAACCGGAATTCACTTTTCGGGCTGGGGTGAAGGATTTGAAGCCATTGGTTTTGCGGCCCGGGTTTATCCTGTGGTAAAACCCGGGTTCATTTTTTTTACCACCCTGATGGTCATATTCACCGCTCTTGTTGCCTCGGTGTGGCCGGCCCGCAAAGCTTTGAAATTAATACCGGTAGAAGCACTCAGAACTGAATAGCTCAACTTTTAACCAGACAACCCATGAAAGTAATTGAATTAAAAAACGTGAACAAAATATACAATTCGTCTGAAGTGAAGGTGCATGCAGTAAATGATGTAACGCTGGATTTTACAGAAGCTGAATTTGCAGCCATTGTAGGCCCGTCGGGATCAGGCAAAACCACACTGCTGAACATGATTGGGGGTCTTGATCAGCCTACCTCGGGTGATATCATCATTGGCGGCACCAACCTTTCTGCGCTCAGGTCGTCACAACTGATTGATTTCCGGCTTCATCATATTGGCTTTGTGTTTCAGTCGTATAACCTCATCCCGGTGCTCACTGCAAAAGAGAATGTGGAATTCATTATGAACCTGCAGAAATGGCCGGAGAAAGAAAAAAATGAACGCACGCTGGAATTGTTAAATGCCGTGGGGCTGGGCGATCGGATCAACAGCCGGCCCGGCAAGCTGTCGGGTGGACAGCAGCAAAGAGTTGCAGTAGCCAGGGCGCTGGCATCGAGACCCAAGTTTGTGTTGGCGGATGAACCCACTGCCAACCTCGACTCGAAATCGGCCACTACCCTGCTGGAGATAATGGAAAAACTGAACCACGAATCGAAAATCACCTTCATTTTCTCTACTCATGATCCGCGCGTGGTTAAAATGGCCCACCGGGTGATCACACTCGAAGACGGAAAGGTGATTTCGGATGATATCAAGGGGATGCCGGCATAACCTGTTATCGTGATGAAAAAATATCCGCTGCTGTTGCTGCTGTTGCTGTTTAATGCCGGAATGCTTTTTCCGCAGAAAAACAAGCCGTACAGCCTGAGCGGCTACCTGACCACCCTGCAAAGTTCCCTGTTCGACTCCCTGTCGGGATCATTTCTGAACGAAAACATGCTACACAACAGATTAAATTTCAAGGGATTCATTAGCGACAACATCACTTTTGCAGCAGAAGTCCGCAACAGGCTTTTCACCGGCGACAGGGTGCGTATGGGTAATATTTACAGTGATTTGATCGGAGCCGACAACGGATTTGCTGATATGTCATGGAATGTGCTTGAAAAAAAATCATTGCTTCTGAACACTACTATTGACAGACTCTGGCTTGATTTTCAGCTGGGCAGATTCCAGGTCACTGCAGGAAGACAGCGTATTAACTGGGGACAAACCTTCGTTTGGAACCCGAACGATTTGTTCAATGCCTATTCATTTTTTGATTTCGATTACGTGGAACGGCCCGGCAGTGATGCCGTGAGATTACAGTATTTTCCGGCATCATCCTCCGCCCTGGAGTTGGCAGTAAAGGCCGACAGGAATAATGATGTTACAGCAGCCGGTTTATACCGATTCAATAAATGGAGCTATGATATTCAATTCCTGGCAGGAATTGTAAACAGTGAAGACCTGGTTGTGGGCACCGGATGGTCGGGTTCAATAAAGAACCTGTCTTTCAGGGGTGAGGCCTCCTGGTTTCACCATGATGCGAATTCACATTCAGGTAAAAACTCGCTGATTGCAACAACCGGCTTTGACCGGGTTTTTGAAGACAACTCCTCCGTTCAGCTGCAATTCATGTATTGCAATAACCCACTTGATTTGACCGATTTCAACAGCCTTTACTCGGGAAGACTTTCTGGTAAAGACCTGGCCTTTTCGGAGTTTTCGGCTTTCGGGCAGTTCACATGGGCCATTACTCCCCTGCTGAATACCACTGTTTCAGCCATGTGGTTGCCCGACCTCGAAGGATATTTTGCCGGGCCTTCACTGGATTATTCACTGGCAGAAAATGTGGACTTTACCCTGTTATGGCAGCATTTCAACAGCACCGTGTCCGGCATAACAACCAGGATCAACATGGTATTTCTGAGACTGAAATATAATTTTTGACTTTCCTGTAACTTTACGTCGCTTCAATCGTCATACCCTCGAATCCGGATCATAAAATGACCCTTGCCGAATACAATAAAAGTGTAGATGAGCACTCCGACGGGATTTACCGCTTTATTCTCAAAAATCTGAAACACGAGGATAAGGCACGGGACATCGTTCAGGATACCTATGAGAAATTGTGGGTAAAAGTAAATGAAGTGTCCGCCGAAAAGGTACGATCGTATTTATTCACTACTGCCTACCATACCATGATTGACCTGATCAGGAAAGAAAAAAAACTTACTGTTTTTGAGGCAGAAAAACATGATCGGCCTGCCGCACCGGATCATTATAACGGGCTCGCCCAAATCATGGATGAAGCAGTAACCCGGTTGCCGGAGGACCAGCGAAGCGTGATTATGTTGCGCGATTATGAAGGATATTCGTACGAGGAAATTGCAGAAATAACCGGACTAAGTGAGTCGCAAGTAAAGGTTTACATATTCAGGGCCAGGATGTTCCTGAAGAATTATATCGGAAGTATTGAAGCAGTATTATAAACAGGATATCATGACCATCAACCGGAACAATTTTGAAGCATACCTGCTCGATTACCTGGAAGGCAACCTGGATCCGTTGCTTACTGCAGATCTGATGGCTTTTCTGGCTGAAAATCCGGAATACGAAAGTTACATTCCGGAATATGATACCCGTATTGCCCTTAACGGAAACCACGAATACCATCAGAAAAACCGGCTTAAAAAAGACTTCGCAGATGTGCCCGAAATTACCCTGGTAAACTTTGATGAATTTTGCATTGCCTCGTGCGAGGGATTGCTTGGTGATGCTGACCTGAAAAGGCTTTCGGACTTTATCGCATCGCATCCCGAAAAAAGGAAGGAATACGACCTGTATACCCGCATAAAACTACAGCCCGATACTTCGGTGGTTTTTGCCGACAAAGCACTGCTGAAAAAGCATGTTGCCTTTGTGCTGAAGCCCCGTTTTCTGTATTATGCCATGGGTATTGCAGCTTCCTTTGCGCTGTTGCTCATGCTGGTTTCGAAAAAACCTGCTGAATCAGCGTATACCTATACGCAGTCGGGTGCAGAAAAAGTGCGTGTGCCGGCTATTACCCCGGTTCATACTGCCCCTGCCATAGAATATGCAAAACAGGAAGTACAGCAAACGCATCAACCTGTTAAAAACAATATAAAGGCAACCCCTGCTGAAGCTGGTTTGCCGGAGATGCGGGAAATCGCAACTGAATATCCGGTTCTTAATCCAATTGTATCTATTGGCGCACAAGGAGTATTAACCGCAGCCATTAATTCCTCCACGGACTTCTCAAGGATGAACGGCGTCATTCAATCTGATGAAAATTTGGGGTTTTTAGCAACTGTTGACCCGGAATTATCTGAAACCAACGAGAGCTTGCTGCGCTCCCTGTTCAGCAGGGTGGATTTCTGGAGAACTGCCGAAAAAGCCAT
Source organism: Bacteroidales bacterium (assembly GCA_016926375.1). Classification (GTDB taxonomy): domain Bacteria; phylum Bacteroidota; class Bacteroidia; order Bacteroidales; family UBA10428; genus UBA5072. Next base: position 15,744 of record JAFGOR010000093.1, on the reverse strand, counting down.
CCAGGGTTTCAATTACCTCACCGAGGCCAATCTGGACATTGACAAAACCCTTGATGAAAACGGCAGATTATCGGGAATTCTTTTGAATACGGACAGTTACAAGATATCCGGCAATAAAATCAAATAACACCTGTAACTTTCCGCCTCCTCAAAACGTCCGACTGATAAAATCAAGAACTTTAAAATTATCTGTGTTATGAAAAAACTGTATACAATAATTGTACTCTTTGCATTTGCAACTGGTATATACGCCCAGGAACTCGATTCGCTGAAACGAATCATGGGAAAGGAAGATACTCCTGATGAAGTGATCATTGAAGACGACGACGGATTCACACCGCTGATTATTGATGATGATGAAGAAGAAGTAACCATCAGGGTGCTGGATAAAGAAGTGGTTAAGGTGATTGAAGACGGAGACACTACGGTAGTGAAACTTGGTGAAAAAGGGGTTATTAAAGTAGCCGATCACCGCGATTCCACAAGCATCAAGGTTGGAGACAAAGAAATCAGGATTGTGAAGCGGGATGAAGACCAGGACCCGGAAATCAATATTTATGAACTGGATGAAGATAAAAAGATACGCAACAAAAAATTCCGGGGTCACTGGGCCGGTATTGGCTGGGGTCTGAATAATTTCCTGGACGATGACATGACCATTTCGCGTGAAGGAGATGATGTATTCATGGATCTGAACACAGGCAGATCATGGGCCATTGATTTGAACATTGCCCAATACAGCCTGGGGTTTGGCACCACGCATGCCGGACTGGTAACCGGACTGGGATTGGAATACAACAATTACTTCTTTGACCGGAACAATTCCATTGTTGAGGTCGATGATATGGTTGTGGTGGATTCACTTTTTGGCGACGTTGGCAAGAGCAAGCTGACAACTTTGTTTTTGAGGGTTCCGCTGCTTTTTGAAGTGCAGTTTCCCAACACGGTAAGGGCAAAAAGGGTGTTCATTTCAGCAGGCATTGTTGGAGGTCTGAAACTCGCCTCACATACCAAGGTGGTTTTTAAAGAAGAAAACGGTAAGAATAAGGATAAGAACAACGACGATTTCAACATCAATCCTTTTCGTTGGGGTGTAACAGCTTGCGTGGGTTACGGAACTGCCTACCTGTTTGCCGATTACTACATGACTCCGATGTTTGTAGCGGATAAGGGGCCCGATTTACACCCCTTCACCATTGGACTGGCCATGACGTTCTAAAGAACATAAAAGAGGCGCTGAAATCAGCGCCTCTTTTTTTTGCGCAACCTATTGATAACTTTCCCGTCTTTCAATTAAAATGTCAATAACTTTTTTCCATTCACAAAAAAGAATCATGGATTATTGACTACTTTGTCTATCATTTTGTTAATGTTCAGGTAGCATGCTCAATTCTCTTAGGTACAGGTTATTATCCTGGTTTCTCATCTTTATGCTACTCACTGCCGGTTTAATAATTCCTGTGAGTGTAATTCATCATTCCCGGGAAAAGGCAATTACCCGGGTGACCGATGAAATCAACCGGCTTTACATCCAGTTTCTTAAAGACTCGCGATCGGTAACCGACTTTTTAGCTCAGGATCAGGCCAATTCAGATTTTTTTATCAGGGGTTTCAATCCCTATTTAACCGAGCACCTGCAAACCAGCCAGGAGCTGATGACTGCCCTCACTCAAATTCAAGCCTCGAAACAAAGTCAGGCTTTTGGCATTTCTGACAGCCTGAAGGTGTTATCGGAGCGTGTAAACAAATACAATTACCTGTTTGACAGCCTGGTATATCTGGTTTATAAACGGGGATACCGCAACTCAGGGTTGGAAGGTGAATTGTTGGATTACGGACATCAGATTGAAGGTGCGCCCGGTTTTACCAATCGTGATATTTACCGGCTTAAGAAAATTGAAAATGATTATTTCTCCGGTGATGTGAGTACATCAGCCGCATCGCTTCAAATAATGCTGCCTGAACTGCATAAAGCAATCTCAGCAAACACGGGCTTACCGGTTGGTGATAAAATCCGCTCCGGGAAACTCCTTGAAAACTATTCCGAAGCATTTTTCAGGCTGGTTGATCTCGACAGGCAGGCCGGGATTCGGAGTAATGCAGCACTGAAGGCTTCATTGAACAGCATCAGCATGCTCATTGAAAGCTCCTTCAATGATCTGACAAAACAATCCGTTCTTTCACAAAAGACGCTGATCAACAGGCTGAATGTTTTTTATGTGCTGGCTGTTTTAGTTATTCTGGCCATGGCCGTTTTTTTCAGTTTCAAAGCCACGCGCCATATTGCCTCGCATCTGGAAGCGCTCACCAATTACATTTCCGTACTTTCCAGGAATCATCTTGACAGCAGCCATTCCATTGACCTAAGGAATTCAGCTTATGAAGTAAAACAGATATACCGTGAATTCCGCAATTTACTTTCGCAGTTAAAAATATGGGAAAAGCAACGCGACACTGCCCTTCAGAAAGCCGAGGACAACCAGCAGCGTTATCGCGAACTGGCTGACATGTTACCTCAAAGCGTTTTTGAAACCGATTCATATGGGAATTACACGTATGTTAACAAAGCCTGGTACAGGGCTTTTGGCTATTCAACCGAAACACTTACAGAAGGGTTGAACCTGATAGAAACGCTGATTTCAGAATCGAGCCGGGAAGACATTCTGGGCAATGAGAAATTGGAAAATTCCAATTTCATTGCCATCCGTAAAAACGGAACCCGGTTCCCCGCCTCGGTATATACCGACAACATCATTAGAAACAACCGGGTGGCCGGCAGAAGGGGTATCATAATCGACATCACCGACAGGGTCGACTACATCCGTACACTTCAACAGGAAACCGACAAAGCAAAGACTTCAGATGAGCTGAAATCATCCTATCTGGCCAACATGTCTCATGAAATCAGAACTCCGATGAATTCCATAATCGGGTTCTCCAACCTGCTGGCTTCTGATCAGATTCCGGAAGTACAGAAGAAGGATTTCACCAGGTATATCCGGACAAGCAGCGAGGTATTGCTGAATCTGGTTGATGATATCATTGATATGGCCAAGATTGAGGCAGGGGAACTAAAAATTGTCAAGAAAGACTGTGACCTGAATTCCCTGGGAGAAGAATTGCTGACCACTTCATCGGAAATCCTGAAGAAATTTGGCAAGCATCAATTGGAAATCAGTTACAAACCCGATCCGGATGCCGGAAAAGTATATCTGAAAACCGACCCGTTAAGACTCCGGCAGGTATTGATAAACCTGGTCAACAATGCAATCAAGTTTACCGATAAGGGTTCCATTTGCTTTGGATACACCCTGAGAGAAGATACCCTGGTTGAGTTTTATGTTAAAGATACCGGCCCGGGAATGTCGCGTGAAGAATTGAACCTTATTTTTGAGAGATTCCGGAGGGCCAAACGTTCGGAAGAGAAGAACATTGCAGGAACCGGACTTGGCCTTGCCATATCCAGGAACCTGGTTCAACTTCTTGGTGGTGACATGTGGGTTGACTCCGTGCCGGGTGCAGGAACAACCTTCCTGTTTACCCTGCCCTACCTGAAGTCAACCCAAATCCATGCTGAATCCAGGGAATACATCCAGGCATCAGATGGTGATTACAACTGGAAAGGCAAAACCATTTTAATTGCCGAAGACGACCTGAATAGTTTCAAATTCCTCCATGAGCTGCTCAAAAAGACCCACGCCGTAATCCTGCATGCCGCTAACGGGAAACAGGCACTTGATATAATCCGGTCGTCACAGCAGATTGACCTGGTTGTTATGGATATCATGATGCCTGTATTGGATGGTTATGAGGCAACAAAGATCATCAAAAACATGAACCGGGAAATTCCCGTGATTGCCCAAACGGCATATGCCATGGCCGGTGACAAGGAAAGGATGCAGGAAGCCGGTTGCGACGATTACATCTCCAAACCCCTGGACTTCAAACATGCCTTATCGGTCATGAACCGCTGTCTTTTTCCGGGAAACCATGTAATAAAGCCAATTTCATCCCCAATTGAATCCCGTTCAGGGTTCATTTCCAACTGATCTTTTTTCACCAAATAAGTATACTTTTGTAGGGGTTGGTAATAAATACCCCCCAAAGGGAGTTTACTGATTAATTGATGTTGCTATTCCCCGGTATGATGAATTCACAATTACGTAAGCTGCTGCGGATTATTTCACTATTTACCGCAGGTATTCTGGGTCTGATTCTGGTTGTTTCCATTTTGGTCTCTTTGTTTTATGAAAAGACCACCATCCGATTCATGAAAAAATACCTCGACGAACACCTGCTGACGGAACTTTCAATGGGCGAAATCCAGTTCAGGATATTGAAGGGATTCCCTAATGCAACCGTTGAAATTTCAGATGTGATTTTACTTTCAGGCAACAATTTTGCTACAGGTGATTTTGAGGATTCTTTTTCTGATACGCTGATGGAGGCAAAAAGCGTGTTGCTGCAGTTTGATCTGCTGAAGCTCTTTGAGAAAAAATTTGAGCTGAAAAAAATTGATATCTCACATGGCAGTACAAATATATTGATTGATAAAAAGACCAATCACAACCTGAATGTATGGAAAACAGCTGATTCCTCCGGCCAAAAACAGACTGTTAACCTGCGCAGCATAGGACTTAATGATATGACCATGAGGTTCGTTTCGGCTTCCTCACAGGTAGCTATCTCCTCTTATGCAGGAAAGGTTGGTTTCAGGGGTTCCATTTCAGCCGAAGAAGTGCTTTCAGGTGAAATCAGGGGAAATTTGCCGCGGTTCGGACTTACCGTTAAGGATAACAGCTTGTTAAAAAATGCATCGGTGCAACTTTCCGGAAAGCTGGTATACAGCAGCGGGCGCATCCGTTTCAGCGACAGCCGGATTCAGGTGAACAAAGCAGTTGCTTTGGCAAACGGACAATATCAGGGTGGCAAAAACAAGAACCTGGATCTCACCATCAACCTGCCAAAATTTGGCCTTGGAGAACTCGTTTCACTACTTCCCATGCCGGATAGCAGTCTGATACGTGAACTTGTTTTCTCGGGCCAGGGAAAGATGTATGTGACCATCAAAGGAAGTGTTTCAGGCAAAGGCAGCCTGTTGTATACCTCGAAATTTGAACTGGATAACTGCTCGGCAAAAAACCCGCGAACCAAAACCACTGCAGAAAACATCAGCGTTATAGGAAACCTGTCAGGCTATAATGCTTCTACATTTTTACTGCAAATTGACCTGTTCAGTGCAGCGCTTGGCAAAGGCAATATCAATGGCAGCTTCAGGCTCAGCGATCTGAACCTGTTGCGCTTTGCTGCCGACGTAAGTTCATTGGTCGATTTGAAGGCTTTAAAAGAGTTTGCAGGCATAGACAGTGTTGAAATGATGGAAGGGATGATTCGTTCCGACTTTGTTGCTTCAGGTAATCTGAAAGAGTTTTCAGCTGATTCTGCGCTATTGGCATTGAACTATATCAAAAGCGGTGTATTCATTGCTGAGGATGCAGCAATGAGGTTTAAAAATGTGCCCGTTACCCTGGATCACATATCCGGCAAAGCCACCTGGGGTAAACTGGTACGGCTTGACAGCCTGCAGTTGAAACTGAATGAAACTGACCTGCTGATTCATGGCGAAATGGCAAATTTGTCGGATTACCTGATGCATCATCAAATTCTTAAATCTAAACTTGAAATAAGCACTGATAATCTCGACATTAGTAAATATTTGAGTCACCCATCAGGTAATAAATCCGCAAGCGGTTACAAGAGCCTGTCGGTTTTTCCTCCTGGTATATACCTGAAATCCCGTGTTAAGGCAACCAAATTCAAAGCGGGCAAATTCGAAGCCGAACAGGTGAACTTAAATCTCTCGGCGTTTGGGGATTCCCTGTTCATTGAAAACTATTCGATGAATTTCCCGGATGGTTCCATCACCGGAAATGCTTTTATTCAGGGGAGAGCCGACAAAACCTTTTATGTAACCTGCAATGCACAGCCCCGGAAAATAAATATCCAGCAGCTATTTGCGGCTTTCAACAATTTCACCCAGCGTTTCATAGTGGAAAAGAACATCAAGGGACAGCTTACCGGAACCATTGGTTTCAGTGGAATTTGGGATTCAACCTTGCATGTCATCCCCAAAAGCATCCAGGCAAAGGGAGATCTGGTGATTACCAATGGTGAACTGGTACAATTTGAACCGATGATGAAATTGTCGAAATACATTGATGTTGATGAATTGAAACACATCCGTTTCAAAACGCTGAAGAACACCATTTATATCAGTGACCGCCTGGTTACCATACCTGAGATGGCGATTAACTCAACTGCATTCAATATCAAGGCAGCAGGGACACATTCATTCGACAATGTTTTTGATTATCGTTTAAAAGTGTTACTTTCAGAAGTGCTTTTCAACAAAGCCAGGAAAAAGAAAAAAGAAATCGATGAGTTTCTGATGGAAGATTCCAGGGAAGATCAGACCACCATACCCCTGATGATTGTGGGTACACCGGACAATTATGATGTACGGATCGACAAGAAAAAGGCATTCAGCATAACCCGCGATAACATCAGGGGGAAGGATACCGGTTCAGCCGGCAAGTCTTCGTCCGATAATTTCAGGATCGAATGGGAAGAACCGGAACCAAAGAAGGAGATTAAAAAGCCGGTACCGGAAGCCGAAAAAGACAACGACATCGTGATTGAATGGGAGGATGAGTGAAGGTCATCCGGATTAGTTGAAAACAAAAAGTAACCAACAAAAAGGGGTTCTTGAACACTTACAGACAAAAACAACGCTGGCAGTTCCTGCTTTTTATTTCCGCTGTGCTTATCGGTATTGCCTCGCTGGTGTATACCAATCAACTGGTGGCCAGGATGGCCGAGCAGGAAAAGAAAAAGGCAGAGATGCTGGCTGACGCATGGACACGGATTGTGAGTTCCGGAACGGATGATTCCAACCTGGATTTTTACGCGGGTGTGATTGAAGACAACACAACCATCCCCGTAATTGTAACTGATTCCCTGGATCAAATCCTGCTTTCAAGAAACCTGGATACGGCTAAACTGGGAAACAAAGCATACATGAAACGGAAGCTCGGGAAGATGAAAGAACATGCCCCTGCGATAACCATTGTACTCGCACCGTCAGACAAACAGTACCTCTACTATAACCAATCGGTTTTGCTTGATCTGCTTCGCTTTTATCCCCTGATTCAGTTTGGAGTAGTTCTTCTTTTTATTCTGATCGCCTATTTTGCGTTCAGTACTTCGCGGAAGTTCGAACAAAATCAGGTTTGGATTGGCCTGTCAAAAGAAACTGCACACCAGCTGGGAACACCAATCTCATCACTTATGGCCTGGGTTGAAATGATGAAGATTCGGAATGGGGACAAGGAAATGTTGAACGAATTGGAGAAAGACGTGACCCGGCTTGAGAAAATTACAGAACGTTTCTCAAAAATTGGTTCAAAACCAGTGTTGGTGAAAGAAAACGTGCTGGATGTAATTAAAGCAGCAGTGAATTATATTAAAACCAGGTCATCTGATAAAGTACGTTTTACACTGAATCTGCCACCTAGCGAAATCATTGTTCCCGTCAATGCTGCCCTTTTTGAATGGGTGATTGAGAATTTGTGCAAAAATGCAATCGACGCCTTGCAGGGAAAAGGAGACATAGAAATTGTGGTTTCCGATCTGACTCAGGTTGTTTATATAGATATCTGTGATACGGGTAAGGGAATTCCGAAGTCCATGTACCACTCCATATTCAAACCCGGTTTTACCACAAAGAAAAGAGGATGGGGGCTGGGTTTATCGCTTGTCAAAAGAATTGTTGAAGAATACCATGAAGGAAGGGTATTTGTATACCAGTCCGAGCTGAACAAGGGAACCATATTCAGAATTGTTCTGAAAAAATGACAAATCAATACACTTTCGGAAGAAATGAAAGACTTTCCGGCAGGAATTCCGTTGAAATGCTTTTTGGTTCAGGTAAATCCTTCCATATGAAGCCATTTAAAATAATTTTCACCATTGAAAAAACCGAAAAGCCCATGGAGGTGAAAATTCTTGTGGCAGTGCCTAAAAAAAAATTTAAACATGCGGTGGACCGGAACCGGGCGAAAAGAAAAATCCGTGAAGCCTATCGCTTAAACAAGTCACACCTGCTGAACAACCTGGTTTCTCAAACGTCAAGTGTGAATATCGGTTTTGTTTATGTCGACCCTGAAAAAGACCCATCCTTTGCCGTTATTCAAAAAGCGATGGTGGCAAGCCTGGAAAAGTTGGCCCGGCTGATCAATGCAAACTAAACGGCCTGTTTTACGCAAGCTGATAAACCAGGGTATGTTTGCATACTAAAAGATACCCGTATTGATGCTAAACAGGAATTCGAGTTGCAGCTTTTGCCTTCCCGGAAGGTAAGCCAGCCTGGTTCCCGCGGATATGGGAAAAATAAAACGGATCAGATGTAAATCAGCCATGATTTCTGTACCTGCCGAAGTGTAATACCCGGTAAAATAAGCACTTCCAGCTGGGTTGTAAGCTCTTACTTTTACACCATAACTCAAATCATAAAACAGGTTCATTCTTATCCGTTTGAGATAGAGCAACGGTCCAACTGACCAATCCGGATAACCGGCATTAAACGAATAATTGAAGCTGAGGCTTCCAAGCTTCTCTGAAACTGTAGATTGATAACCTCTTGGAAAATCTATCCTGTTGATGGGAATGTAATATTTTTCAAGATGTTGTTCCTGGTAGCCCCCTGTTATATAAAAGTAATGCTGTGGGGCAAGTCCCGGAAAATACAACCCTGTTTCGACTGAATAGAGGTTGCCGTATAGTCCTTTATCCAGGATGGTTTCCGTGAAAGTAACCGAAAGTGATTGCCCCCATACCGGAAAGAAATCGCGCGTTGCAAGTCTTCTGAAACGGCTTATCCGGGTTCGGAAATGAATGAAGTCGATTCCCTGTGACAGGCTGGTAACCGAATAATGCCAAATGCCCGATTGCTGATAATCGACTCCGGGTTGCAGGCGGATGTTGTATGCGCCTCTGGTAAAAACCAGGGGTATGTATGATTTCAGCGTCAACTCGTAATACGGCATATGTTTTTCAGGTATTTCAACCTCATCAGGCAGCGGCATAATTAGTGAAGGGCCGCCCAGCTGACCTGAGCATTCAAAAACCGGATACCAGCCCCTCCAGTTGAAGGAGGGAAAGATTTTGTGGTATCCCTGTTCGTAACTATAACCTATACTTGAGGTAAGTGTACTTAACATATTCTGCGAAAATATCATAAATCCAGGGGTAATTGGAACCTGTTCGGGACTTTCTGTCAGCTCATCCACATCGGTAAAAAAAGGCAGCCAGGAGTGGAAATGGAACAAATGAGCCATTTTCCGGTAGGGTTTTTCGTCAGAAACAAACTGAGAAGTATGAGGATGATCACTCATTTCGTAAGAATCAACTTTCCAGGTATAATTGGTTTTTCGTTTTGGATCAACCTGAATCCATTGTCGGGTATCCAGGGAAACCGAAGCCACATTAAAGCCCAGGGAGGTATAATCAGAAAAAAGCAAACAGGATGAATCTTTGTTAACAGCAGGAAAGTACCCTCCATAAGGCGAGAAAGTAACCTGATATATGTCGTCTGATTTACTTTTATTTACAGCATATATATTATCTATTCCATTAAATGTTCCCCTGAACAAAATATAATTCTTATAGTTAACAGGTTCTGAAATATCTATCCTACCGGCAGGCATGATTAATGACCAGTTCTCATCAGCCAGATCCAGGATAACAATCTGTTTGCCGTTTTTTGTGACTGCTGTGGTTACAATATGCTGCATATCGGTCCATTCGGGCAACTGAAGCGTGTGCCCCGAAGGAGCAGGGATTCGGCCGACCGGTTTGCCCGAATGCAAGTCCAACAGTGTAATGAAGTGGCGACTCCTTTCATCTATTTCAATTACAGCTATCCTGTTGCCGTCGGGTGAAATATCGGGACTGAAGTATCGGGTTTTTCGGGTAAGTGCCTTTTTGGTATTCTTTTCCAGGTTTGCAAGCATAATAACCGAATAATCCCTTCTTTCCCAGCGCGGATCAGGAACAATTTCATCCCAAACAAGCATTGTTCCATGCACATCATATTTCAACTGGCTGAACCGGCCGGTATTAAATATTTTTCTGACGTTCCCGCAGGGTTCAACCACAACAAAGCTGCCTGCCTGGTTCAATCCCTTTCTATAAGCAATAATCCGCCCTTCTCCCAAATCTTTTGGTAACTTATAATCTGTATAAATCCGGTTTTCTCTCTTGTTAAGGCTTGAATATTTAGTTGATGTATAAACCTCTTTATTACTATAATACTGTTTTTTAAGAGAATCCATTGTTGCTGTATAAAGACCCGATTTATACATTCCAAACTGCTTTTTCATATACAGGGCAAGCGGCCAGATGTAGTAAGGATGCCTTGCTGTGTAGCTCAGGGCATTGCTCCAGGTATCGGGACCGTGCTTTTCCCTTGCATATTGCGTCAGCTGATATCCATAGCAGTAATGGTCGGGAACAAAATTGCGGTAGGAACCAAAAACTGCTTTATCGTAACCGTAAACGCCATCCCTTTCCATAAGAAGTGTACGCAGGGGCATTTCAAACCCGGGAATGCGTCCCCTGCCCGCTTCGGAAAGCCGGGTTTCGTTGTATACTGCATCTCCCTCATAGAACCACGAAGGTATTTGGGCTGAAACCATTCCGGGAACAATTTCGCCGCCAACCCAACTCAGGTATCTGGTAAAACCCTGGTTCATGAGGCTGAGCTGTGCAACATGCCGCGACTCATGCACGAATAACTGGCTCATCCAGTTCTGAGTATAGGAATCCTGTGGCGGCGTGGTGACCAGTTCCATTCTTCGCGGTGCCAGTGTAACATAACCGTTTGAAAGTACAGAGGTATTGTGAAGAAGAACATTCATTTTCCTTTTCCAGGAAGGTGCAAAATCGTTCAGGGTATAAGGAAGATAATACTCCAGTTCACCGGCCAGGCTATCTGCCTCTTCAGAAAGTCCCCGTGGAAAAATGATCCTGAAATGGTCTGTGCTGATTTCATTCCATTTGTGTGCGGCAGGCGCTGAGCCGGTGGAATAGAATTGCCCGGTTAGCATAACAGGGTACATTAAAGATGCAAGTATCCACCAGAGTTTTTGCGAATTCATAATACCGGTTCATGTAATCATTCAAAAATACAATTTTGATGTGTTCCCTGCCGGTAAAAATGAATCGGATTGTAAGCATTTTATTATTTTTGTCTGAAATAAGCAAACTTACTTGAGACACTTTTTCACAGATAATGTAAACAGTATTCTTGGAGCCGTCAGTATACACCTGATGGTAGTCATCGCTTTTCTCTGGTTTAAGCTGGGGGAGGTAGATGACGTAAAACCCGAACAGGTATTGATTGAGTTCCATGAGGAAATCAAGCCGCTTGAAGAAGAAAAAGCTGAAGAAAAGTTTGAAATGGATGGCTTGGGCGAGGGCATTCCTGAACTTGACCAGAAAACGCTTCACAGCATAGCATCCAACGTAGCCAGCAAACTCGACCCTGAGATCAGCACAGAAAATTACGAAAAACAGGTCATGCAGGAATTGGGTATTTCTTCTCTGAAAGCCCCTGGTGGCCAGATGGAAAAATCAGTACAGGAAAACACAGATGAAAATGCCATTTCTCAGCAGGAAAACAAAGAGGTTGCCGATAAAGATTTTGATGTTCCCAACGTCATCAGGAAGGATAATACAACCGTATCTTACTTTCTTGAGGGAAGGTGGCATACCTACCTGTACATTCCAACTTATAAATGCCAGGGAGGAGGAACGGTAATCCTGGATATTGTAATCAACCAATCGGGGAAGGTTGTATCGGCCATTATAGCGGAAAACAAATCAACATCTGATCCCTGCCTGCGCGAGGAAGCATACAATTCAGCCCTGTCCGCCTCCTTCAATTCAGATAATAAGTCGCCTGTAAAACAATTAGGTACTATATCTTACATATTTTTACCTCAATAATTACATTAATTAAGCTGAATGCATGCCTGAATATACAGGAACATATTTTTCAGAGAACAACCAGTTCCAGAAAGTTACCCTTTTCTCCCCTGATATTCTTAAAGAAGGTGTTGCGCTGTATGAGGTGTTGAGAATTTTCAGAGGAATTCCGCTTTTCCTGGATGATCACATGGGCCGTCTGCAGGCATCCATTCGTCTTTCAGGCCATCAATACAACCTTTCCTTTACGGTTATCAGGTACCTTCTGAAGAATTTGATCAAAATAAACGCGATTCAGGAGGGAAATGTGAAAATTGTGCTGCACTTCAGTGATCACCAGCAGCCGGTATTGTATACCTATTTCATTCCCCATTTCTATCCGACTCCCGATATGTATCAGGACGGTGTGGAAACTGACCTATTCATGGCCGTAAGAAACAATCCCAACATCAAACTAATGGTTCCTGCCATGCGTCAGCGCATTTCAGAATTCATCAGGGCCGAAAACCTCTATGATGCGCTTTTGGTTGATGCAGATGAGACCATTACGGAGGGGAGTAAAACCAATGTTTTCTTTGTAAAAAAAGCAGTTCTGTACACCGCACCCGGCGACAAGGTACTGAAAGGAATTACACGCCAGAAAGTATTTGATTTATGTAATCAATTAAATTATAAGATAATTGAAAGATCCATTTCAATTATTACTTTACATAAATATGAAGCTGCTTTTTTCACGGGTACTTCTCCCAAAATCCTTCCAATCAGCAGGATTGCCAATATTCAGTACGATGTTACCCATCCGGTTGTGAAAAACCTGATGTCGACTTATGACAAACTGATTGCCACCTGTTTATGAAAAGGCTAATAGATCGTTCCCCGCATACCTGCTTTGCCGTTTGATCCGTTAGAATTGCTCAATAAAGATGCAAATGCGGGAGGGTTGCGCAGTACCTCAATTGCTTTGGCCAGATCAGGATCTTCATCGAGTGAGGCAATGACTCTGCCTTTTTGATAGAAATACCTGCCGGCTAGTTCCTCATAAAGAATTCCCCTGATTTCTCCGCTGAAAGTTTGCAGGTCCTTCTCCTTATCATGGGCAAGTTTTCTTTTGAGTGCTTCAAATTCGGATTCTGCTCCGGCAAAGTATTTTTCTTTTTTTGCCGTTTTGATCAATTCTTCAAGTTGATCGTCACTTTCAGTGGTATAATCATAGCTTTTCCCCTTCAGAAATGTAAGAAAATCCTGATAATCCCTGTCTGACAGTTTCAGTTCACTGATTCCGCTGACATTGGGATTTTTGTAAGCGTATTCTGTGGCATAATCAAAGATCAGGTTTTTACTGAAAAGGCTCACTGTGATACTGCCAGGCATTCCCTGTTCAATGGTCATGTCGGGTGATATACCGCCGCCATCATAAACCTTTCTTCCTTTGCGTGTTTTGAATTCGCGTATGAGGGAATCCGGAACGTAACCCACGCTGCCATCTTCATTTCGATGCGAATAATCCACAGCCTGGATGCATCTTCCGCTTGGAATGTAGTATTTGGCAGTTGTAACCTTGAGCTGTGAATTGTAACTCACCGGCCGGGTAGTCTGAACCAATCCTTTGCCGAATGTACGCTGGCCGATGATTACAGCCCTGTCGAGGTCCTGCATGGCCCCGGCAACTATTTCGGAAGCCGATGCGGATCCCCTGTTCACGAGCACAACAAGCGGAATAAGCGTGTCAACCGGCTCGTTTGTTGTTTTGTAGGTAATGTCCCATTGCTTTACCTTTCCCCTTGTACTAACCACTTCCTGGTTTTTGGGCAGGAACAGATTGGCAATGTTAACCGATTCGATAAGCAGTCCGCCCGGGTTACCGCGCAAATCAAGAATGATGGACTGTGCACCCTGCTGCTTCAATTTGAGAAGAGCTTCTCTTCCTTCTTTTCCGGCATCTTTGGTAAAATTACTAAGCCGGATGTACCCGATATTGCTTTCAAGGATCCCGTAATAAGGTATGTTGGGAATGGTTATCTTTTTCCGGGTAATGGTTTTCTCCAGAATACCGCTTGTTCCAGGTCGTTTAACAGCAACTGTCAGGTTGGTGTTGGGCAGTCCTTTAAGCAATTCACTTACATCGCTTATGTTTTTGCCCCTGGTCGAAACTCCGTCAATGGTAACAATGGTGTCACCTGCTTTCAGTCCCGCGAGTTGTGCAGGAAAATTCTCATACGGTTCAGAAATCATGGCATATTCGCCACCCTTACGAATCAGTGCGCCAATGCCGCCATACTCACCGGTTGTCATGAAGTTAAAATCTTCCAGGTCTTCTTCGGGAATAAAGGTGGTATATGGATCAAGAGAAGTCAGCATGCCGTCAATGGCAGACTTGACCAATTTTTCCGGGTTGGTCTCATCCACATAAAAACGGTCGAGTTCATTAAACAGAGAATAGAATATCTCGAGATTTTTTACAATGTCAAATTCTTTGTCCTTCCAGGTGACAAATCCTAATGAAAGACCGGCAACCAGGGTAATTACGATTACCAGCCTGGTTTTCCTGCTTTTAAACCTTGCTTCCATGGAATATGAATGGATTAAGTTATACGGGATGTCAAAATTAATCCAATTCAGACAAAAAAGATAGTGGTGACTGGTGAAATGCGTTAAAAAAGGTTAATACAGTCCTTCTTCTGTTTCAGGACTGGTGAAACGCATGGCCTTCCTGCTGATTTTCTCAATTTCATAAGCAGTACGCCAGGTCACCTTGTTTTCATATATTGCAATCAACTCATTTTTACAGGCCGGACAAATGATGTCATTTGTTTTATTTTTATAGCAACGCCTGCAAAGCTTACTTGTTTTTTCGGTAGACAACGGCTTCATAAAATGCTGTTTTGCCTTTCTTGTACGTAATACAAAAGGCCGCGGTTACAGCATCGGATGAAAGTTCAAAAAAAATAATCAACAGTCTGAAAACTACTTCTTGCCGTTTTTGTTTTGCTCGCGGAGATACATATCCAGGGCCATGATCATGGAAGGAGCTTCGGGCCTGGGAGCCTGAAGATCAAGCCGCAATCCGGCGTCGAGTACAGCTTTTGCAGTGGCTGTTCCGAAGGAACCAATCCGGATGTCGTTCTGCTGAAACTGGGGGAAGTTTTTTATCAGAGATCTGATACCGGAAGGACTAAAAAATACAAGCAGGTCGTAATTAAGCAGTTTACAATCCGAAAGATCGCAGGATACATTGTGGTAGAGAACTGCCCTTTCGAATTTGATGCTATGCTTGTCGAGCAACTCGGTCAGTTCTTCGTGCGGCAGATCTGAGAAGGGTAACAGAAATTTCTCGTCACCGTGCTTGGTAACTATCTCTACCAGGTCGTTGATGGTTCCGGCGCCGAAGAAAATCTTGCGTTTGCGGTAAATAATATACTTCTGCAGATAAAAAGCCACAGATTCAGAAATGCAGAAATACTTCATGGTATCCGGAACGATAATCCTGATTTCACCGCACAGGCGAAAAAAGTGATCAATGGCTGTTTTGCTGTTGAATATAACTGCAGTATGAGCCAGAATATCAATCCTTTGCTTTCTGAAATCCTTACATGAAACGCCCTCAACGTGACTGAAGGGCTGAAAGTCAATTTTCACATTGTTTTTTTCAGCCAGATCAAAGTAAGGAGACTTTTCAGATTCAGGTCGAGGCTGAGAAAC
>JAFGOR010000092.1 GCA_016926375.1 Bacteroidales bacterium | reverse complement strand
TTTTGGCTGAGCCCCAGACATTCCGCCCAGTCCGGCAGTGACAAATAAAGCACCTTCTCCCCTTCCTTTACCATGCAACCGCCGAAGTGCATTCATAATGGTAATGGTGGTGCCATGAACAATACCCTGCGGCCCGATATACATAAATGACCCGGCCGTCATCTGACCATATTGCGAAACCCCTAAAGCATTGAAACGCTCATAATCGTCGGAAGAAGAATAATTGGGAATCACCATGCCGTTGGTAACCACTACTCGTGGGGCATTGGGGGAAGAAGGAAACAGTCCCGCGGGATGCCCGGAGAATAACACCAATGTCTGTTCATCAGTCATGGTAGCCAGGTATTGCATCGTCAGCAGATATTGGGCCCAATTCTGAAAAACAGCACCATTTCCACCGTAAGTAATAAGCTCATGCGGATGTTGAGCCACCTGCGGATCAAGGTTGTTTTGAATCATCAGCATAATCGCTGCAGCCTGGCGCGACTGACAAGGATAATCATCGATGGCACGAGCCCTCATTTCATATTGAGGACGAAAACGGTACATGTAAATTCGTCCAAAAGTATTCAGTTCATTTAAAAATTCAGGAGCCAGAACCTCATGAAATCTCGACGGGAAATAACGTAAAGCATTCTTCAGAGCAAGAATTTTCTCATCCTGCGTTAGAATATCTTTGCGTTTGGGGGCATGATTAACAGATGTGTCGATTGGTTGCGGTTCAGGTAACTGACCGGGAATTCCTGCCAAAATGGCTTGTCGAAAGGCATTGTTCATAATTAAACAATTCAAAAGGGTTGCTGATTGTGAAATTACGCACTCTCAACAAAAAATGCCATGACAAATCACAGTTCTCCCTCCGGTTTGTTTCTTTCCACAAGCAACTGCCTTTCGATATCGGCAATGTTATACAACAAAATAAACTGCTGCTTGTCCAGCGGTTGAAGCTCTTCCTGTAAAATACCCTGAACTTCCTGAACGATCCTGGAAATTTTATCCACTCTGTCCTGCATGGAAGATTCATGGTCAAAAACAAGAAGGACCTCCTTACCGATTGAAAAGAGTTTGGAATTGGCAGGTCGCTCCAGTTCACGGTGAGCCCCAAATGCAGAAATAAAAGAAAGCAAAGCATGATTGAGATGCGTAAGTTTAAACGCCTTACGTCGAAATTTACTGTATTTTCGGGGTTCAGCCTGCATATCCTGCCACGCCAGAGCAACGGCGTTGTCAGCCTGATGAGCTTCCCGACGGGCAATACGGTACTCCAGGTTATCATCAGAAGTCCCCGTTTCATACTCCGATAGTATGGCACTCAAATAAGAAATATTTTTTTGAATTCCGGCAGAGAGCAACCCCGGAAGTCTTTTGTATTGCCATTGAGGCCACAAAAAACGAACAGTCCCCAAAGCCAGAAAAGCTCCGATAAGCGTATCAATAAGCCGGGGAAGCATTACCAGCACACCCCTGCTCGAAATGAGGTTGAATGCACACAATACAAAAATGGTAATAAAAACCACTGAAACAGAATATTGCCGTTTAAGCCAGGCAAAGAAAAGAAAGGCTGAAGCCAACATCAGGAATACCTGCCCCGGGACGGTCAGAAGCTTTACAATAAGTACTCCGGAAACAATCCCGGTGATGGTGCCCAAGACCCGTTGAAACAGACGCCTACGTGTTGCGCTATAACTTGGCTGAAGAACAAACAGGATGGTCAGGACGATCCATTCTCCCTTATCAATATTAAAGTACTCACTAATAAAAAACCCAACCCAAAAACACAACGCCAACCGGATGGCATATCGCATTCGCGGATGCTGAAAGGAAAGTTGTGACTTAAATCTTTGCCAAAGGGATCTGTCGTCTCTTGAAAGCCGGGGTAAAACGGAGGTATCAGGTTTTTCTGTCAGCCGTTCAAAAGAGATACCAGCTCTGGTCAGGTTGCCAACCAATAATCGAACAGGATGTGTATTTTCAAGACCCAACTTTTCCAGTCGGGCCGAAAGAGCTTCAACCACCCACTTCAACGACGCCGGCGGAGAAAACGAAGTGCTCAACAACAAACTATCTGCAAATTTTTTAGCGGCATGAGACAATTCATGAAGCGTATGGCCTGCCATCTCCACCACCTCCCGGTTGGCACTTTGGTTGCTCAACAGATCATATCGTTCGTGGGTACTGGCAGCTCGCTCGTGCAGCCCCTGAAGAATCATAAAATAATGAAACCTTAATGCCAGTCTTTGATCTTTTTCATTGGCATCTCGGTAACTGTTCAACACCTCTTTTATTCTTTCCAGGGTGTTTACCATTTCCACATTTAAAAGTGCGAGCCTTCCTCTGATTTGCTTTTGCTGCATTTTATCACTTGGAAAAAGAGACGATTTTTCCTCAAGGTATTTGGAAAGCGCCAAAAAACCACGGGCAAGTTGTTCATCCAGCAGCCGATAAGGGCGGTAATAAAGCAATCCCAGGGAGATAATTCCATATATTAAAGCGCCGCCGGGCAACAGAACGGGCTGCCAATACCAGGCAGGACTAATTTCAGCCCCTATCATGGCATAGAT
>JAFGOR010000091.1 GCA_016926375.1 Bacteroidales bacterium | reverse complement strand
GCAAAAGACTTACCCCTCGTGGCTTTACCCGGTAACCATGGGTGCCACTACCATCTGGGAGCGGTGGGATGGACAAAAACCCGACAGTACATTTCAGACTGCCGGCATGAATTCTTTCAATCATTATGCCTACGGGGCTATCGGCGATTGGATGTACAGGGTGGTTGCCGGTATCGATACACGTGAGGATCAGCCTGGTTATAAGCATAGTACCATAAAACCTCATCTAGGAGGTGGACTTACTCATGCAGTTGCTTCGCTGGAAACCCGGTATGGGAAACTAAGCTGCACCTGGAAAACAGAAAGTGATAAACTGATCCTGGACGTGGAAATACCCGTCAATACGAGGTCAACCGTGTATATTCCATCTGATGAAATGACTCAGGTTTACGAGGGTGGTAAAACCCTTCATGAAGTGAAGGAGATAAAAGTAGTTGGTAAGGAAAACGGATATGTTATTCTCGAGTTGGGATCGGGGAAATATCATTTTACACGGTAATGGTTGAATCGGTTTTAATAACATACTTGATCCGCAGACTTAGCCAGTTAGCAGGGATGCCAAGTGGTGCTTATAGTGAAAAAATGAAATTTAAAACCATAATTATGGGAAGATATATTTCTTCAAATTTTGGATTACATATAAAACAAATGCTGATATTAATCTTCATGCTGTTGAGTCCGTTTTATTATCATGATCTCCTTTCACAGCCGGTTAATAACGAATTGCTTATGCGCCAATGGCCAGCCAAATGGATAACCGTACCCGGTGAGCCGGCCAATGATTATGGGGTTTACCTTTTCAGGAAAACCTTTTCCCTGGATTCCGTTCCGGCCTCTTTTGTGGCTCATGTTTCTGCCGATAACCGTTACAAACTCTATGTGAATGAGAAGCTTGTTTCACTCGGCCCGGCCAGGGGCGACCTGTATTATTGGAATTATGAAACCACTGATCTGGCCCCGTATCTTGTTTCGGGAATCAACATCATTGCCGCCCGGGTTTGGAATGAGGGTTCACTGCGGCCCGAAGCCCAGATGTCATGGCGCACCGGATTTATTCTGCAGGGCAATACGCCGGATGAATTTGCAGTAAATACCGATGAAAGCTGGAAATGCATGCGCGATAACAGTTACCGGCCTTTGCCTTCACATGAAGTAATCGGTTATTATGTGGCAGGTGCAGGGGAATGCATCAACATGAAGCATTTCATGACCGGTTGGAACAGTGCTTTCTTCAATGATGAGTCGTGGAAAAGCGCAGGACTTGCCTACTGGGCAGGAGGATCTCCAAAGGGCTTGCGTGATGCCTTCGGATGGATGCTGGTGCCATCTGCCATCCCGCAAATGGAACTAACCGGGCAACGTTTCCAAAGTACACGGGAAAACCGGGATGTACAGGTGCCTCCTGGGTTTCCCGCTGAAGCAGTGCCCTTTCCCGTTTCAGCACATACCCATGCCACTATTTTGCTCGATCAGGGCTGGCTTACCAATGCCTATCCTACACTTCTGTTCAGCAACGGCAAAGATGCTTCCATCACAATTAAATATGCCGAAGCATTGTTTGTTCCGGCCGGCTCAGCAACCTATGGAAATCCTCCGGGAAGTTACATGGGCCGGAGCCATATTGCCGGCAAGGGCAATCGTAATGAAGTTAAAGATAAAATCTTTCTGGGCCGCAAGGACAGTCTGATCTCCGATGGTACACGCCACCAGGAATTCACTCCGCTCCACTGGAGGACATACAGGTATGTGCTTTTATCAATAGACACCCAGGATGATCCGCTGATGATCGAGGATTTTTATGGGACCTTCACAGGATATCCATTTCAGATGAATGCGAAGTTTGAATCGGATGAACCCGGAATGCAGAAAATACTGGATATCGGCTGGCGTACCGCCCGGCTCTGCGCTATGGAAACCTACATGGACTGTCCGTATTACGAGCAATTGCAATACATCGGTGATACGCGCATTCAGGCAATGGTGAGTTTTTACAACAGCGGCGACGACCGGTTGGTACGCAATGCCATCAACCACATGGATCATTCCCGGATTGCCGAAGGCATCACGCTGAGCAGGCATCCTTCTTTTTCTCCACAAATCATTCCCACCTTTTCGTTGTGGTACATCGGTATGCTGCACGATTACTACATGTACCGGCCCGACAGCGTATTTATCAGAAATAAAGTACCGGGAACCCGCCAGATACTTGATTTCTTTAACAGGTATCAGCAGGCAGACGGTTCATTGAAAAATGTGTCCTACTGGAATTTTACCGACTGGGTGGAGAACAGAAAAGGATGGTCGGGTGGGGTGGCTCCTGCCGGCGAGGAAGGCAATTCTGCGGTGCTTGATTTCCAACTCTTGCTGGCATACCAGACTGCGGCAGAACTCGAAAACCGTCTGGGCATGGAAGCTTATGCTCAAATCTATAAAGAGCGGGCCGCGCAACTTAAGCAAACCATACAACAGAAGTACTGGGATCCCGAAAAGCAATTTTTCGCAGACACGCCGGCGAAAGACCTTTTTTCTCAACATGCCAATACCCTGGCTATTCTAACCAATACAGTCACTGGCAGCGAGGCAAAACAACTGGCTGAAAAAATGCTGTCAGATACCGCACTTGCTCCTGCTTCTATTTATTTCAAATATTACCTGCATCTCGCCCTGGTAAAAGCCGGATTGGGAGACGATTACCTGAAATGGCTCGGCAAATGGCACGAAAACATGGCCATGGGAATGACCACATGGGCTGAGGATTCGGAAATCAATACGGCACGTTCCGACTGCCATGCGTGGGGGGCCAGTCCCAATATCGAATTTTTCCGCACAGTTTTAGGTATCGATACGGATGCTCCGGGATTTGCCAGTGTAAAAGTTGAGCCTCATTTGGGGACCCTGAAAAAGGCTTCTGGTAAAATGCCGCATCCACAGGGCGAAATCAGTGTGAAGTACGCCCTGGATAAGGGAAAGTGGAATATCACGGTTGCTCTGCCTGGAACGCTGACAGGGGTTTTTGTTTGGAATGACCGCCAGTACAGGCTGGAAGCAGGTGAAAACAGCTTTGTTTTCTGAGAGCTGCGGCCGGGCAAAAGCGGCAGGTGATCATTTACCGATTTGCAGTGCGTTGATTGTATGTCCTGCTTCCTTATTTAGCAACCGGTTCATTCATACTTTATTTTTTTCTTGCAGCAGCTGTTACTTTTTGTGCCTGGAATTATTAAAAGTAAGAATTACTTTTTATATTTACGAACACATTTTTATCATTCACCGGTTTATGACAAGCAATCCATACAGTGCACATGCCCGGCATTATGTTTCGGTTGACTGTGTGATTTTCAGCTATGAAAACGATGAGCTGAAGGTATTGCTTTATCCCCGGAGTTTTGAACCCTATGTGGGCAAGTGGTCGTTACTGGGTGGGTTTGTTGAAAATGATGAAACACTTGGTGATGCTGCACGGCGTGTTTTATTTAATACAACTGGTCTGAGGAACATTTATCAGGAACAGGTTCATGCTTTTTCCGACATCAACCGCGATCCGGCCGGCCGGGTTATCAGCGTTGCTTATTACGCACTTATCCGCATCAGCCAGCAGGATAATGTTCTGGTTAAGGAGCATGGCGCCTGCTGGTGGCCCATATCCGAACTTCCGGAACTGGTATTTGACCATGCCAAAATGGTGGAGCGCTCGTTGCTGAGGTTACAGAAAAAAGCGGGTTCAGAATTGATCGGGAAGGAACTGCTGGGAGATACCTTCACCATTACCAATTTGAAAAAGCTTTATGAAGCCATTTTTCAACATGATATTGATGCCGGCAACTTCAGGAAGAAAATTCTTTCACTGGCAGTTTTGCACAATACGGGTATCAAGGACAAATCCGAATCCAAAAAAGGAGCTTTTTTATATAGGTATACCAACCACCTAGAGGATCAAATGAGTTTGTCACCCATTGTCAAATAATCTTTAATTTAACATTCATAATTTATAATTAACTCTTCACAACTATGGCAGTAATTGACTGGATTGTAATCGCCCTCTTCTTCCTTGCCCTTGTTGGCATTGTAGTATGGGTAGTTCTGCAGCGTGATAAAGACACCAAAGACTACTTTCTGGCCGGAAAGGATGCCGGCTGGGTATCTATCGGATCGTCTATTTTCGCATCGAACATTGGTTCCGAGCACCTGGTGGGGCTTGCCGGAACAGGTTTTATCAGTGGTATGGCCATGGCCCATTGGGAAATGCATGGCTGGGTAATTCTGTTATTGGGATGGCTTTTTGTGCCATTCTACGACCGGATTGGAATTTTTACCATGCCGGAGTTTCTGGAAAAAAGATTTTCATCAGCATCGCGCAGCATCCTCTCGGGAATATCCCTGGTTAGCTATGTGTTAACCAAAGTAGCTGTTACTGTTTATGCAGGGGGCGTTGTTTTTAAAGAAGTTTTCGGCATTGAAACCATTTGGGGAATTGACTTCTTTTGGGTGAGTGCCATCGGATTGGTTTTGATAACAGGTATCTATACTGTATTAGGCGGTATGAAGGCAGTTATGTACACTTCTGTACTGCAGACCCCTGTTCTGCTGATTGGTTCCATCGTCATTCTCGTTATTGGATTGATAAAAGTTGGCGGATGGGGCGAAGTACAGCAAATAGCAG
>JAFGOR010000090.1 GCA_016926375.1 Bacteroidales bacterium | reverse complement strand
TGAAACTCTTTTTTTTGTGGTGTTCAGGTTGGTTCAGAATATATTTTACCACCTCATCAATTTGTGATTTGGAATAGGTAAAGGCACATAGAATAGGGCAGGGCATGGCCGGGATTACCGGATGTTCTTTCTCAGGCCATTTAAAAATGCCCTCATTTTTTCAGTATCCTTTTCTTTGATTATCTCTCTCAGGTATTCCATCTTTTCACTGATTAGCTCGAGTTGTTCCAGGGTAAAAGGACTGAAGAGGATTTCTGAAAGCAAAAAGTCATCTTCTGAAAACAAACCTTTGGCGATGTCCAGATGTTTCCGGAATGTGGTTCCCGGAGCTTCCTGCTTTTTCATGCAGGCAGCAAAAACCAGGGTGGACGCAAAGGGTATCGACAATGAATAGGCAATGGTCTGGTCGTGTTCTAAAAATGAATATTCAAAAATCTTCAGATTGAATGATTCGAAGAAGTTTCTGAAAAATGCCTTGCCCTCCTCATCTGACTCGCTGATGATAATGGCGCTCTGTCCCGAAAGATCCTTGAGGTTTGCAAATGTAGGACCGAACATCGGGTGAGTGGATACGAACCTGCGGCCCGATTCGGGGTAAAACTTCTGCAGGCCGTTTTTAACCGAAGTAATATCTGCCAGTATACAATCAGGCCTCAGGTATGGGATTACTTCCCTGAAAACAGGTATGGTAATCTCAAGACTCACAGCATTGATTACCATATCGGGATCAAATTCCCTGATTTCTTCGTAAGATACCAGCTTGACAGTGTTAAAGAAATATTTCAGGCGCGTAAGGTCGTTGTCGTATGCCGCCACTTCATAATCGAGGCATAACGATTCAATCAGCCACGACCCCATTTTTCCGGCACCAAGAACAAGTATTTTCATAAAATTATAGTTGAAATAAGAATAAATTGTTGAATTATTAAACAAGCTCTTCTATAATAATATATTGCTATAAACCACAGAGTGGTTTAATTTGATTAGCGCCGGGTGAAACCCGGTGGGATTTCATAGTGCCGGCAACGTCAACCACGTAGTGGTTGAATTTAACAGAGTAGTAATTAGTTATAGGTGAATTCAACCACTCCGTGGTTGGAGAGGAATGAGATGCCTCATCACACCGGGTTTCACCCGGTGCTATTCGTATTGAACCCCTTAACAGGGGTTTTGTGATATATGCTTTCATTTATTCAACTCTTAGTGCGCATCTCTGCAATTACAATATCTCATTTGCAACATATGTCCCCCGCTGGCAGGCAGGCCCTCCAAAGGGGGATAGTTGCTATTTCATATCATTATTTGCCAAATACTCTTCCAATTCTTTGTTCCTGCATCATCAGATCTGCGATAACAATAGCAGTAGCCGCCTCAATAACAACAGGAATTCTTAAAGCAATACAGGTATCGTGCCGGCCTTCGATTTCCAGGTCCTGCATTTCCCCGGTTTTGATATTCATGGTTCTTTGTTTCTGATGGGTACTCGATGTGGGTTTTACAACCACCCTGAAAACAAGATCGTTGCCATTGCTGATGCCGCCGTTGATTCCTCCGGCATTATTGGTTGCAGTGCGTCCGTCGGTGCTAATCAGCTTGTCGTTGTGTTCGCTGCCCC
Organism: Bacteroidales bacterium; assembly: GCA_016926375.1. Classification (GTDB taxonomy): domain Bacteria; phylum Bacteroidota; class Bacteroidia; order Bacteroidales; family UBA10428; genus UBA5072. Next base: position 5,056 of record JAFGOR010000090.1, on the reverse strand, counting down.
ACATTTTGGCAGCGGCAAAACCGGCTCCGAATTCGAGGCCTTTAATGGCAGGTATGGAAAAGATCATATGGCTGAGAACGGCTTCCACCGAATCGAAAAAAGGTTCCCCGATACCCACAGGCATTCCGGTAGCACGGCATTCAATGATGCCTCCAATGGAGTCTTGTTTTTCTACCGCCTTGTCGATGGCTTTTTCCAGGTCCTTCATACCCCCAATTTCAAGAATTTCAGTTGCCACAGTTACCGGAGCAATTAATTTTTTGGCAATCACACCGGCAGCAACAATTCCCAAAGTAAGTCGCCCCGAAAAATGACCGCCACCCCTATAATCCTCATATCCGCTGTACTTTTTCAGTGCAACAAAATCAGCATGACCCGGGCGCGGGGTTTCACGCAGGCTGGCATAATCCCTTGACCTGGTGTTGTTGTTTTCAAACACAATGGTTAGGGGAGCACCAGTGGTATGGTCGTTGAATAAGCCGGAGATGATTTTAGGAACATCAGCTTCCTGGCGGGGTGTTGTTCCTTTACTGCCACTTCGCCGGCGGTTAAAATCTGCAGTAAAATCATCGGGGCATAGTGGAAGTCCTGCCGGACAACCATCAATGGTGATACCCACGCCGGTTCCGTGCGATTCACCAAATATGCTGATTCTGAATAGCTTTCCAATAGTGTTCATAAATACTAAATTTCCTGAATTTCCAGAATGAACTGGCTAAGTTTCTCATAGCTGATCTGTCCCGGAGCTGTTGCACCGGCTTCATTCAGAGAGGCATAGGTAAACTCTGCTCCGAGAAAGGGGGCAACGATGCGGCTGATTCTGCCCAGATCGCCCATACCGATTGCAACCAGGCGACCTGGCGCCTTGTATAATGAAAGAATCTTTGAGTTATCACGGTTTACGTTAACATGGGTGGCAATCTTGGCCAGATCGGCGCCCTGTGTGTAACATTCCTGCACAATGTGTTCAAGCTCCTCCAGGTCAGGTGTTTTTTCATAATTGTGGTAGGAAATGATCACGTCGCACTGGTGGCTGTGTGCAAAATCAATGAGGTCGTTCTTATAAGCCTCGGGAGCTTCATATTCGATATCCACGTATGTTGAGCCTGATTCAATGGCAACTTTCAGCATAAGGGCACGATCTTTATCCTTTATTTTGCCGGGGCGGCAAGTGGCGATGAGCTTTTTTCGCAGTGAAAACACCTTCCGGATTTCCTCGTCGTTAAACTCGGTAAGATCAATCCTGATCTCAGCCATTTCAACCTTTTCGATGGCCTTTAGGCAGACTTCCACATCTTTTTCAGCTATACTGGCACAAATCATATAAATGTCTTTTCTAATTGGTTAAATGAAACAGTTTTAACAATTGCGTGACCGATTCGGTCGAGAAAAACCATATGCAGGTTTTCTCCCTCCCTTTTTTTATCCATCTTCATGGCGTCAATCAGCGATTTTACATTGTGGTTATTCATACTCACAGGCAGTTGCATATTTTGAAGCAGCCTTATGAGCTTTTCCTGATCTGCTTTAGTAAGATGCCCCATTTTTACTGAAAGGTCCGAAGCAAGAGCCATCCCAATACTTACCGCTTCTCCGTGCAACATTCCCGTTATGTGTTCAATGGCGTGTGCAAATGTATGACCAAAATTCAGAATTCTGCGTTCTCCTTTTTCTTTTTCATCATTTTCAACAACGCGCGATTTGATGATGATGGAATCATGGATGATCTTTTCCAGCACTGTGGCTTCTTTTCTTAAGGCTGCCTCATAATTGTTTTCCAGATAACTGAAAAGTGTTTCGTCTTTAATAGCTGCCGCCTTGATTATTTCAGCAAATCCGGATATGTACTCCAGCTCATCCAGCGTTTTCAGCATGGAAATATCCACAACAACAAATTCAGGTTGATTGAATACTCCCAGGATGTTCTTAAACTTATGGAAGTTAACGCCATTTTTCCCACCTACGCTTGCATCTACCTGTGACAGCAGTGTGGTGGAGACAAAGCCGTAACGAAGGCCTCTCATGTAAATGGAGGCTGCAAATCCTGCCACATCGCATACAATTCCTCCGCCAATGGCCAGAATAAAGGTCGACCGGTCGGCTTCATACATAACCAGCTTATCAAATATGAAGTTCAGGGTTTCCAGGGTTTTGTTCTGTTCTCCCAGTCCAATGGAAATTACCGGTGCCGGTGGAAAAACACTTCCGTATATTTTCAGGATGTTTTCATCGGTGATGATGATGGTTTTGCCCTGGGGCAGGTATTGAGCCAGATTGCTGATACTTTCACCTACCAGAATCCGGGAATCCTGGGAATTAGTGTGAATTGGAATGGTGTGCATGGTATATGTTGTTTATTTTGGTTATCGGCTGTCGACTTCAACCTCACCCCTGACCCCTCTCCTAAAAGAGAGGGGAAAGCCGTTTAATGAAATGATTCGTGAAAAGAAGACTTCGAAGTGCAACTTACTGATGCTGCCGCTGTAACTGCCACTGCCACTGCCACTGCCGCTGCCGCTGCCGCTGCCACTGCTACTTGTCCCTTGTCTCTTGTCATTTGTCACTCTACTACTCATTCATCACCTTAGTCTGGTGATTAATAGACTCCTCATGAATGGCCCTGAAGATTTTGATGATGAATTCTTCACCAAGGCCTTTTTTGGCCGCCTGCTCTATTTTGGTCCTTATTATCTCATCCCATCGGCTTGTCTGGAGTATGGTAATGTTATTTTTCTTTTTGTATTCACCTATTTTTCTGGAAATAGCCATACGGTGTTCGAAGATGTCCATGATTTTGTCGTCGTATTTGTCAATCTCATGCCTGTATTCCTCAAGAGTTGATAAAATAGTGTTATTCTGCACCGCAGCGCTTCTGAGTACCAGCTTGTGAATGAGTTTGTTCAGGTTATCAGGTGTGAGTTGCTGTTGTGCATCACTCCATGCTTTATCGGGGTTGCAGTGGGTTTCAATGATGAGCCCATAGAAGTCGAGGTCCATTGCTTTCTGCGAAATTTCATAGAGCAGGTCGCGGCTGCCGCATATGTGACTGGGATCTGTTATGATGGGCAGATCAGGAATCAGACGTTTCAGTTCAATTGGGATTTCCCATTGCGGGTTGTTTCTGTACAGGGTTTTATTGTATTGTGAGAATCCCCTGTGGATTGCGGCAAGTTTTGTGATTCCGGCACTGTTCAGGCGCTCAAATGCTCCAATCCACAGTTCAAGATCAGGACTGACCGGATTTTTAACCATTACGGGCACATCAACTCCTTTTAGTGCATCGGCAATTTCCTGCACAGCAAAAGGATTTGCTGTGGTGCGGGCGCCAATCCAGATGATGTCTATTCCTGCTTTAAGGGCATCATAAACATGTTTCACATTAGCCACTTCAGTGGCAGTATACATGCCCAGTTCTTCTTTTACGCGTTTAAGCCAGGGAAGGCCTTCTTTTCCGACTCCTTCAAAGGGACTTGGCCTGGTACGGGGCTTCCAGATTCCGGCCCTGAAGATTTGCACGCCGTGGTTTTTAATCTCACGTGCTGTTTCCATTACCTGTTCTTCGGTTTCTGCACTGCAGGGTCCGGCCATTATTAAAGGCCTTTCAACAGGAACACCCTTGAATTCGAATTTATCGAGTTTTAATGATACTTTCATATTTATTCAGTTATTATTTTTCCTTTCATGTATTCTCCTAAAATTTGCAGACCACTGGTAAATGGTCTGATTGACTCGATAGCCTGGTAATAATGCCGGTAGCTCTCGATTTCCACATCCACAAAAAACTGGTATTCCCAATCCTTACCGATAATGGGCATCGACTGTACCTTGGCCAGGTTGATGTCGTAAAACGAAAGTATGGAAAGGACCTTTGAAAGTCCGCCAATCTTATGTGCCAAAGCAAAGGTGAGCGACGCCTTGTTGATTGAGGTGACATCGGTATGCTGGCCGTTCTTACCTTTAAGTATTAAAAAGCGGGTGTAATTCTTTTTGTGTGTTTCAATGCCTTCTGCAATGATTTCGAGTTTGTATTTTTCGGCAGCACCGGATGATGCAATCGCTGCTGCATTCCTTATTTTCTTGTCTGCAATTTCCTTGGCGCTCAGAGCTGTGTCAATAGAATCAATGAGTCTTATCGAAGGATAATCGTCGAAGAAGTGCTGACATTGCAGAATGGCCATGGGATGGGAATAAACTTCTTTGATGTCGTTTATGGTTTGACCAGGCAAAGCGACAAGATTTTGCCTGATGCGAAGGTAAACCTCGCCCACAATCTCCAGATTTGACTCGAGCAGCAAATTGTAATTGGGCAGTATGCTGCCGGCAATGGAGTTTTCGATTGCGGTGATGCCAAAATCCACCTTTCCTGCTTTCAGCGCTTTAAATAAGTCTTTAAAAGTATTCCGGGGTACGATCTCAATTTCTTCATTTTCGAAATAGCCATGTGCAGCTATATCGTGAAAGGCTCCGTATCCGCCCTGGATGGCAATTCGTTTTGGTTTCGGAATTTCATTATTCATTTTAATCAGTTTAGGGTGAAGATATTGACAAAAAAAAAGCCCCGTTTCTACGGGGCTTTTTGATATTGTATCCTTGTTAACAAACAAAGCAAGCCCCTTCAGGTTACCCAGAAATAAAAGTAAAAAAAGAAGAAGCCGCTGATTGATTGAATATGCATAAAAAAATTGTTTCGATGCAAATGTAGAAATATGATTTTGAAAAAAAAAGAAATTTCTGATTTTTATCAGGGTGGGGGGAAAATAGAACCAAGATCCAAGAACCAGGACAGGAGAAGCAGCAGTTGCAGTGGCAGTGGCGGGTGTAGTTACGAAAACTACGCCCAGCTGGGAATTCAATTGCCACAGGCTTCAGCCGGTGGAACATAATGAAAACAACCCATATCACCCGCTGCATGCAGTGCTTTGCCACGAGCATGGCTGTGCATGCAGCGGAATTAAATGTTGATTTCCGAAATCCCCGGGCTGAAGAGGCTGTGTAAAAATGTTAATAAATAAATCATTTAAACACTTGCTGGAATGCTATTAAATAACTAACTTAC
>JAFGOR010000089.1 GCA_016926375.1 Bacteroidales bacterium | reverse complement strand
CCGATATTTGGTTTCCCGCCGAAGCGGGACAGGCTCTAACGGAACCGTCCCGTAGGGACAATATATTGGTAGAAAGAAGATTAAGTATTAAAATAAAGTCCCGGATGGGACGGAATAGAGTTTAATCGGACAATAGTGTTATCAAATACCAAATTTTATTAAGCCCTTTAGAAATTAACCTTGCTAAATCAAAGATTTTAGTACCATGATGATAGATATTTATCAACTCGATGCTTTTACCCACAAGCTTTTTTCAGGCAATCCTGCTGCTGTGTGTTTGCTGGAAAAGTGGATACCTGAAGATGTGATGCAACATATCGCTGCAGAAAATAACCTGGCAGAAACTGCATTTCTGGTACCCAAAGATGGTTTATACGAAATACGGTGGTTTACACCTTCCCATGAGGTTGAATTATGTGGCCATGCCACGCTGGCCAGCGCTTATGTATTGATGAATGAACTTCAGGTGTCAGCCGGTAATAAGATTCATTTTTACTCCCATTTCTCCGGCGACCTGCATGTGCGCAAACTTGAAAACGGGTTGTTTGAACTGGATTTCCCAACCGATTACTGCCAGGAGCAACCGATTCCGGATGTGATCCGGAGAAGTTTCAACCTGATGCCCCGGGAGTGTTACAAAGGAAAAACCGATTACCTCTTGGTTTATGACACTCAGGCCGATATTGAAAACCTGTCACCCGACCTGAAATTGTTGTCAATGGCTGATGGAAGAGGTGTTGTTGCAACAGCTCCGGGAAGAGATGCTGACTTTGTATCCCGGTTCTTTGCTCCACAAATTGGTATTGACGAAGACCCTGTTACAGGTTCTTCTCATACCATGCTGACCCCATACTGGCAAAAACATTTAAATAAAACCAAACTGGAGGCTGCTCAGCTCTCCAAAAGGGGTGGTCGGTTGACCTGTACTTTTCAGGATGACAGAACATTAATTGCCGGGGCCGTTGTATTGTATTTAAAAGGGAAAATTCATACGGAATGAAAATACTGGCTATTGAAAAACCTGTTGAAGGCGTCGACTGGAACAGTGCCTCTGAAATCCTGAAACAAGAGGCTGCCCATGTGTATATGATGCAAATGCAAAGTGTTTTGCGCGAAATCTATTTTAATCAGGATACATGTGCTGTGCTGATTCTGGAGTGTAAGGATAAGACGGAAGCAGCATCCATTCTCAGTGAATTTCCTCTGGTTAAGAAGAAGTTTATAAGTTTTGAGATTCATGAATTATTGCCGTATAGAGGTTTTGAGCGGCTGTTGCATGAAAAAATAAACTGATTCAGCCATAGTCCACCCCTACCCCGGCCGGCGGGCCTGACTGCCGGAGCATCAGCGTATACCAAGCTAATGGCTAATTGGCTAAAAGCTAAAAGCCAAAGGCCAATAGCTACTCCACAATTGCATTGTAAACCACCTGCTGAACTTCTGTGCGGACGTTCATTTCCATCAGCTTGTTGTTGGAAGCATCGGGGTAAACCCGGTTGGAGAGGAAGATATAAATGAGGCCGTACTCAGGATCGGCCCATACCATGGTACCGGTAAAGCCGGTATGGCCGTAACTCTTTGGCGAGGCACTCCGGCAGGTTGGACCGGGTTTCTGTGCATCCGGCTCGGGCTTGTCGAATCCCAGCCCCCTGCGGTTGCCGGCAATGCCTGACTGTTTCGTGGTGAAATGCTCAATGGTCTGCCTGCTGATGTATCTTTCTCCACCGTAAATCCCGTTGTTCAGCATCATCTGGAACAACTTTGCCAGGTCCACGGCATTGCCAAAGAGTCCCGCATGTCCGGAAAAGCCCCCGAACATGGCTGCACGCTGATCGTGTACATATCCCTGAATCAGCTGCTTTCTGAACAACTGGTCGTCTTCGGTAGGAGCAATGCTTTGCCTGGAGAATTTCCGGAGCGGATTGAAACACAAGCTTGCCGCTCCCAGGTTCCGGTAGAACACCGAATCGAGGTAGGCATCAAACGGAACGCCGGTGATGCTGTCGATCATTTGTTTGAAAAGGATGAACCCCAGGTCGCTGTATACATATTCCTTTTTGTTCAACCGTGATGCGGCAATACCGAGGTACATGGAATCGGGCCAGGTGCGTGAAATATACATGTCATCAGCCACCTGGTAAGGGAATTCTTTTGAATAATTTTCGAAGACGATGTTGCTGCGGTAACGCGTATACCTGTTCATATACTGGCCGTTGGCCACTTTCAACGGGTTGGCGTCGGTGATGCCGGAGGTGAACATGGGCTGGTTTTTAAAAACCGGTTCCTCTGTTGAAAAATAAAAAGGAATGAAAGAAAGCAACCCCGACTGGTGCAGCAGGATGTCTTTGATCACCAAATCCTTTTTGTTGGAATGTTCAAGATAAGGCAGGTAAGCCGACAGCTTTTGGTTGACATCAAGACAACCCTCGTCAACCAGTTTCATCATGGCCTGGGTTGTGGCAGCCGCCTTGGTTACCGATGCCAGATCGTACAGATCGGTAATAGCAACCGGTTTCTGCCCTTTATACACCTGTGTTCCATAAGCCTTGTTAAAAATGATCCGGCCCTTGCGTGCAACCAGTACCTGGCAACCCGGGAAAGCCTGGCTTTCAATAGCTTTATAAATAAGATCATCTATCTTTTGCAGTGTATCCTCACTCATGCCCGCTTCAAGCGGAATGGTAAATTTCAACCGGCCCAGCGATTCCATTTTCAGTCCCGATTTTAACGCAGGCCACTGCGTGGTGGATACGGGTACGGTACCTCCCGAACCAATAGCTCCACAAATTGCCTGTGCCGAAAGTTCCTGGGTCAGGTCGGCATTGTCGTATGAAACGAGCACAGCCCTTAACCTGTCGGTATGCCGGAACCGGTTCAGCACATAAGGATTGGCAAACAAATCGAGTACAACATCATGGTACAATGAAAGTGAATCTACCAGTTCGATCATGAAGTCGCTGATACCGTATTGTTTTGCAGGGCTCAGGTCGGTTGCATGTACGCTGGTAATAACCAGGTTGAATTTTTTCAGTTCGGAAAACAGGCTATCCACATTATCGCAACCATCACTCCGGATATAAAAACGGGTAATTGGCAGGTACGATTCCAGCATCTGCGGAAATACCTTTTCCGGCCTGCTACTGAATACAACTGAAGCTACTTTGAGTGTACTGAAATTCTTCAGGGGTACAATACCATTGCGATTTTTCAGCAGGGTAAACGACGATTCCGTCAGCCTTCGTTGCATCAACCTGTATTCCGGCTTATTCAGATCGGCGTTGAGTCCGGCGAGTTCAACCGGCCGGTAACGATTTAGTCCGGCCCAGTATTTTGCAGCCAGCACCTTGCGGCAGCGCCTGTCGATTTCTTCAGGGCTGATTTTGCCCTGCCTTACCTTTTTGGCCAGGCTGGCAATGATGCCGGGAACATCGTCGGGCATCAGCAGTATGTCGTTTCCGGCCTGCAGGGCCAGTTCAGCGGCATCAACAGGTTTATAATGTTCTGAAACGCCCTTCATACCCAATGCATCAGTAAAGATGAGGCCCTTGAAACCCATTTCCTTATTCAGCAATGAGTCAATTACATATTTTGACAGTGATGCCGGAACCGTATCACGTGAATCCAGTGCGGGGATTTGCAAATGGGCTGTCATAATACCCGACAAACCATTATATATCAATTCTCTGAATGGGAATAATTCGAGGCTGTCAAGCCGTTCTTTGGAATGTTGAATAACGGGGAGTTCGTGGTGTGAATCGGCCTCGGTATCGCCGTGACCGGGAAAGTGTTTGGCAACAGCAAGGATGCCGTTATTTTCCATGCCGATCATGTAAAAGAGCGACTTCCGGGTAACGGCCATCATGTCTTCGCCAAAAGAGCGGGTGTTGATTACCGGGTTCAGGGGGTTGTTGTTGATGTCGATAACCGGGGCAAAGTTGACATGGACCCCAAGTCGTTTGAGTTGCCGCGCAATCTGGCTGCCCATGTCGAAGATCATCTTGTCGTCTTCAATAGCGCCCAGCATCATCTGGCTGGGGTATCTCATGGCACTGTCGATTCGCATGCCGGGCCCGCTTTCGGCATCCATGGCAATCAACAGGGGCGTTTTGGAAAGCGATTGGTACAAGTTGGTAAGCAAGGCCTGCCTGTGAGGCGCGCCCTGGAAAAACACGAGTCCACCTACTTTGTATTCTTTAACCATTTTGGTTACTTCCTGTTCATTTCTGCGGTGGTTGTTGGAATAAGCGGCTACCATAATCAGCTGGGCAATCCGTTGTTCCAGGGTAAGTGTGTTCAGTACCGAATCAACCCAGGATGCAGGTGACAACAGAAACTCCGGATCACTCTTTTTTTCAGTCCAACGTAATCCCTGTGATTCTTCAATCTTCTCCACGGACGCAAACCTGGAAAAAAGGATCACAGATACCAGAAGTCCTATTGCGATTGTCGATTTGAGATAATACCCTTTCATTTCCCCGCCCTTCCTGAGAGTAGTCTATATTGGGTTGTACTGCAATCGGGACCGCAGGGTTGCGTTTCAGGAGTATAAATTTCGTAAATAATCCTGACAGGGTTTGAAACCCTGTCGGGGGTACAATGTTATGATTTTTGTATATGAAGTACGCGGCGGATCAACCCGGTAAAGTCAAACAACACCCATACATAGCAAATGGAGATCAAGAGCCACATCATGGAAATATTGAACCACAAGGTTTCGGTTTTTTGTCCGTTAACCAGCTTCATGGGTGTAAAAAGCCGGGCTCTTCCGATATCTGAAGCAGGTTCCTTATAAACAGCACCCCTCAATGGCACAATTTCATTTCCAATCACATCATATTCCTGATCGCTGTGGCTGCTTGTTACTAAATCTTCCAAGGCCAGATTGTGGTGTTTCAGTTTCATCCGGCTCAGGTTTTTGGAGCCCAGTGAAGCAGTCAGACTGTCGTTGCGCATGCCTTTTTGCCGGATCATTTGCTGATGCTGCTCATAAAAATGCAAGCTCAGGTAGGTGAGGTAGTCGCTTGTTTCGCGTGCAATATCGTTGTTGCCAGAAATCTCATCGAGCCGGTTCAGGTATTCGAAAACAAAAACATCAGGCACTTCCGACAGCCTGATCATTTCGTTTCTGAGCAATGCCGTCAACACATTAAGGGAATCCGCATCCGATGTACTGAGACAGCTTTGCAGTGATTCTTCCAGCTTGGGAATCATGTGAAAAGTATAGAAAGAAGCCTGATCAATTTTCTGATCCACCTCATAAAACAGCTTTTCGTAGCTGTTGTTTTTAAACTGTTCCACAGCAAGCGCTTCATACCCCCATCGTGTCACCATGAGATCGGCGATCCAAGGTGTATACCTGGTGTTCCCCAGGTTTATCCGGTCGTAGGAAATAATTCCCCCTCCCAGAAGCAATTGTATGGCAATGATTACAGGAATGATTCCCTTATGAAGCAGGTTGCTGTTTTGCATCCCTGCAGAAAGCGCCAATCCCAGGAGAATGCCAAAACAAGCGGCACTGAACAGAACAATCCAGTAAACAAAGAAAAGCTCTGTGATGCCCAGGATCAGGTTCCCGACAAGAATGAAAAGAAATACCTGGATGGCCACCACAGGGAACAGGTAGAGTATTTTGGAATTCAGGTAACTGAACCTGCTGAATTCGAGGTATTCTTCTTTTTCAAGGATGTTTTTCTCGCGGATAATTTCATCCACACTGGCTACAAGTCCTATGAAAACAGCAGCGATTACGCTGACAAACTGGTAAAGCGGAAGGTTCAGGTTATTCAGCAATGTATAACTGCCTTCGCCACGGTAATGAAACAGCACCGACAGCACAAGTGCTATCAGGGGACCGATGGCAAGTGATTTGATGATGTCGTTGATGCGGGAAAACTTGCATTTGAAATTACGGATGGAAAAAATAAGCAACTGAACCTCAAGATTGGGAATTTTCACCATACGGGCGGGCATGCGGACGTTGTTCGACAGGGGCTGATCCCTGAGCAATTGTTCTTTGAGGTATTGGCTGTGCCAGTCGGCCGGTTCCATAACTCTTTTCCACACCAATCCCTGTTTGTCGGGCAGGCGGTAATTCACCAGGTCGATTAACTGTGTGGGGTCCACCTCATCAATCTTCTGCGTGTTGAGTTTCAGGTTTTTCAGCAGGTAAGCATAGGCTCCGCTCAGCGGACCATTATATACGGCACAGCCGCCTTCGTCGAGTATCCAGATCTTGTCGAACAGCATGAATGTACTGCTGTCGGCCTGGCTGATGGAGGTAATAACGAGGTTCCCCTGGAAGGAATACTCATGCAATACTTTAATGACTTTGGATGCGTCAGACATGGCCAGTCCGGATAACGCATTATCAACAAGCAGAATCTGTGGCTCGCGTAACAATTCAAGTGCAATATTAAGCAACCGCCTTTGCCCGGGTTGAATGTGCTTGCTGTCAGCCGGGCCTGCCATTTTATGTTTAATTTCCAGCAGGTCGAGCCGGCTCAGCAAACCATTTACCTTATCGCTGATTTCCTTTTTCGTCAGACTGCTGAAAAATAAGCGTGCTGTAAGCGCCAGGTTGTCAAATACTGAAAGCTCTTCAAAGAGCAGGTCTTCTTCAGGAACAAAGCCAATGATGCCTTTCAGGAAGTATTTGTTTTTCCAAAGATCATATCCGTTGATCAGGATGCTCCCGGTATCGGGTTTCATTTTACCAGCCAGGAGTTTCAGCAAGGTACTCTTCCCCACCCCTTCGCGGCCAACCATGCCGATCAGCCGACCTGTATTTTCAACGGTAGAAAATGTGTTGACCTCTTTCAGGCCTGTTGCTTCGGAATAACTTATCTGGTCAACCACCAGGGTTACTTCACCTTTTTCATCACGCTGGATGAACCTGTTCTTCAGGCCCGAAAAAGTGATAACCGGAACACCTTTGATGCTCAGCTCCTTTCCCGGACTCAGCAGTCTGAATGAACACTGATGTTCGGCATCTTCATCAAACAGTCTTCCGGTTGATTCCAGGCAGCGGATCAAATACGATCTAACAGGTTCGATATACATTACAAGTATGTGTCGGTTCAACTGCTCCGGATCGAAGGCATCGCTAACCGTGGTCGTTCTGGGTGCATTGTTTTCGATCCAGCTACCCTCGAGCCTGTCGTCGTTGTCGGCCGATCTGGGTGAAAGCAACAGAAAATCACTGTTATCGGCTAACATCGTATCTTGTATGAGAAAGTCCCTGAACCTGTTGATCAGCCGGTGCTCAATACCCAGGCATTTATAAAACCAATTCAGGCTGTTGATGAAATCAGGGCTGTCATGCATCGGCAACAGGCAATCCTGCACCAAAAGCAGTAAATAAACTTTATCCCTTTCTGAAAGTGTGCTGTTTATTTCGTTACACAGCAAATCTGCCGTTGCCTGATCGAACGAGCTGCCTGAATTGTCAGATATGACCTCAGCAGGTATACCGAGTTTCTGAAAATACTGCCGGATGGAAATAACGGTAATGAATCCCGGATCGCCGGGATGAATGGCTTTCAACAAATGAACGGTTCTGATGGCCAGATTTAGAATATTATCCTTCATTGAGCCCTGTTGTTGAAATGCTGATGTGCAGAAGTGCTGAAAAGAAATGCTGTTTTCAAAAGTAAAATTAATGAATTAGCCAGTCTTTAGTCATTCAGCATCCGGAATATCTGTTAAAAAAACTAAAAGTTTCCGTTATCAGCCTGTGTTTTATAAATAATCAGCCTATGAAGGTGATGAATATCATCACATAAAATGATGTAAATCACCGGATAAAATTCAACTGATGTTGATAAACAGCGTAAATTTGTACAAGAAATCAAACGAAAAGAATTCAAGATATCAAAGATAGGTTTTTGTCAGATAGGGTTTATTAGTTTTGGGTGTTGGATCCCGGTGTAAAAGCCGGGATCTTTTTTTTATGGCATTTTTACCTACATTTATACGAAATTTCCAGCACATGTTGTTAAGAAAAACTCCCGGGTACTTACTGATTGCCGGATGCCTCTTTCTTCTGACAAGCTCGTTCTCTGTTAACAGCAATGGCAAAGCAAAAGATACCGGTCAGCCAGGCAAAGATAACTATGATATTTCATTTTACCACCTGAATCTGGATGTTAGTGATACGTCAACTTATATTCAGGGTTATGTTACCATCCGGCTCAAACCTGTAGTTGCTTTACTTGAACAGGTAGTACTTGATTTTTCCGATCTACTTGTTCTTGATTCGGTTACAGTCAACAACCGCAGGCAGACCTATTCACGATCGGCTGATGAATTGACAGTGAACCTGGACGAGCCGGCTGTTTCCAACGAGACCATTTCACTTGATGTATATTATCGCGGGCCGGATAACGATGTTTACATACCTTCAGGAATATACAACAAGCATGTGCTTTCATGGAATAAAGATGTCACCTGGACGCTCTCGGAACCGTTTTCGGCCAAATATTGGTTTCCCTGCAAGCAGTCGCTTACCGATAAAGCCGATTCGGTTTATGTGTTTTTAAGTACTGACAAAGGCTTGAAGGCCGGATCAAACGGGCTCCTCACGGCCAGTGTTCCCCTGGCCGGCAACCGTATCCGTTACGAATGGAAATCGAGGTATCCCATAGCTTACTACCTCATCTCCTTTACCGTAAGTGATTACATGGATTACAGTTTTTACGTGAGAACCGGCGACACACAGGATTCTATCCTGATTCAGAATTACATTTACAATCACCCGGATTACCTGGAACAGAATAAAGATTTAATTGACCGATCGGCCGAACTCATAATGCTATACTCTAATCTGTTTGGCCCTTACCCATTTGCCACTGAGAAATACGGGCATTGTGTGGCACCTTTCGGTGGGGGTATGGAGCACCAGACCATGACTACCCTGGTGAATTTCTCATTTCTGCTTGTGGCCCATGAAATGGCACACCAGTGGTTTGGTGATTATGTTACCTGCAGCACCTGGCAGGATATCTGGATCAACGAAGGATTTGCCTCCTATTCCGAATATCTCGCCTATGAATACCTGGGTAATGAAGGGGATGCCGGCAGGTGGATCAGAGGGACGCATGATTATGTCAAATCCTCCTCCGGAGGGAGCCTTTACGTTCCCGAAGAGTTTGCCGGTGATGAAGACCGGATTTTTGATTCCCGGTTATCCTATAAAAAGGGAGCTGCCATTATTCACATGATCAGGCAGGAAGTGGGAAACGACAGCCTGTTCTTTAAAACACTTACCGGTTTTATACAGAAATATGGCAATGGAAATGCTTCCGGTGATGATTTCAGAAACTATCTGGAGGAATCGACCCGGATCGACTTCAGCCGGTTTTTCGATCAGTGGTACTATGGACAAGGCTTCCCGGTGCATTATGTTACCTGGGATTATCAGGGGGATACACTCTATATCAGTTCTCTGCAGACTGTCACCTCAGAAACACCTGTTTTCAACGTGCTGCTCGAATTTAAAGTTAATCAGAACGCCGGTGACACGTTGCTTTCTATGCGGCAGACTGCATCATTTGTCACAAGCGCTTATTATCTGCCGGGCGGGATAAATTCCGTGGAAACCGATCCTCACAACTGGCTTCTGTTTGAAATAGCCGGCAGCAACTATGCCGGAACACCGGAAGCGGAAACAAAATTCCGAATCATACCCAATCCGGCCAAAGAACGAATAAAAGTACTTCTCAGCAACATCTCCGGCAATTCGGCATTGCACCTGGTTGATGTTAACGGCCGGATTGTTCTTACGCAGCATAAATTAACCTGCGACAACGAAATTGATATCAGTTCCTATGCTCCTGGCATGTACTTTGTGATTATCCGGGATATGAACAACCTGTATTCCGGGAAATTCATCATCAATTAGAATATTTAACCATTGAGGCTGCATTATATGAAATCATGGGTATTGATATTGCTTATTGCCGGCCTAATCACGGGATTCGAATCTACAATTGCCCAGGAAAAACTGACAACCCGGTCGAAAAAGGCTATTGAGGCATACAACAGCGGAATCCGGAATTACACCCTGAATAAATACACGGTTGCCGCGCAATACCTTGAAACTGCCATTGCAGCTGATCCCGGTTTTATCGAAGCTTACCTGGTACTGGCTGAAGTTTATGAGTCGGACCAGAAACCGGATAAGGCCATCAAGACCTATCGCAAAGCATTGCCACTGAATGAGAACTATTATCCTTACGGACTGGTAAGACTGGGAAACCTGGAATACCGTGAAGGATTGTACGAGAATGCGCTGGCAAGTTACAGCCGCTTTGTTTCACTGAATAGCGGGAATGATGCACAAATTGAAAAAGCCAAAGACGGCATTGCCCGTTGCGTTTTCTCAATTGAAGCCATGAAACACCCGGTGGACTTTAACCCTGCCACCCTCGACACCACCGTGAATACCCCTTACGACGAATACTGGCCGGGGCTTTCTGCTGATGAAAAAACCCTAGTGGTTACCCGGCTTATACCGAGCGAAGATTTCATGAAGCAGGTGCAGGAGGATTTCTTCATCAGCCAGCGGACTGGCAGTGGATGGGGTGCCATGAAAAATGCCGGCTGGCCTTTAAACACACCCGACAATGAAGGAGCACAAACCATTTCGGGCGACGGAAGGTATATGATTTTCACAGCCTGCAACCGGAGCGACGGAATCGGGCGTTGCGATCTTTATGCCTCAACAAAAAAGGGAGACAACTGGTCGGTTCCGGTTAACCTGGGAAGACCTGTGAACAGTGCTTATCGTGAAACACAGCCATCCATGACTCCCGATGGCCGCACCTTGTACTTTTCAAGTGACAGGCCGGGGGGCAAGGGACAGCACGACATCTGGGTTTCACATCTGGATAAAAGCGGAAAGTGGACGAATCCCGAAAACCTGGGTGACTCTGTCAATTCAAAGGGCACCGAAATGTCACCTTTCATTCACCCCGATAACCAGTCGCTCTATTTTTCATCCGACGGCCATATCGGCCTGGGCGGACACGATTTGTTTTTTGCCCGCAGGGACAGTACCGGAGCCTGGAAGAAACCCGTCAACCTGGGCTACCCGATCAACACCAACCGCGATGAGATTGGTCTGATAGTGAACTCACGGGGCAATAAAGCCTATTATTCATCGGATGTAAACCAGGCACAGGGTAAAGACATTTACGTATTCGACCTTCCTTATCAGAGCAGACCTGTTGCAGTAACCTACATGAAAGGCAAGGTTTTCGATGCACGCGACCTGAGGCTTCTCAGGGCGCAATTTGAACTGGTGGATCTGGAAACAGGAATAGTCATCTATAATTCCTGGTCCGACAGTCTCTCCGGAGAATTCCTGGTGAGCATCCCCGGGAACCGGAATTACATGCTCAATGTTTCCAAAACTTCCTACCTGTTTTTTTCAGAAAACTTCTCGCTTAAAGAAGGTTTTGATGCCGACCGGCCTTTTCTCATAGATGTTCCCCTGCAGCCCATAGTAGCAGGAAACAGCATAGTGCTCCGGAACGTATTCTTTGAAACCGATTCCTATGCATTAAAAAACGAGTCGAAGCTGGAACTCAACAAGGTGGTTGAATTGCTCAAAGCCAATCCCGGTATCCGCATTGAAATAGGGGGACATACCGACAATACCGGCAGTGCCGTATACAACCTGAAACTATCAGAAAACAGGGCCAAAGCCGTAGCAGATTACCTAAAATCTGCCTCAGTAGCCGCAGAAAGAATTGTTTCAAAAGGGTATGGCATGGACAAACCAATAGCCGGTAACGAAAGTGAGGAAGGTCGTTCACAGAACCGCCGTACCGAAATGAAAATATTGTAATAAGGGAGAAGCAAGAACCAAGATCCAAGACCTGCCTGCCAGAGCTTTAGCGTAGGCATGGCTCAGTGTGACTAGCGTTGTCATACAGAGCTTGTCGAAGTATGACTAGAAGTAAAAACTACAGCTTCGGCGACAGGAGCGGTATTATGGCAGTAAAAAAATTTTTTGTTTAATATTTTCATCTTTTCGTTAAACATTTTTCATCGAAACCTGTTATATGTAATAAAGACCAACTATGAAATCACGAACCATCATACTCTCTGTTCTTTTATTGGCAATGGTGCTTCCTGCCAATGGAAACCCGGTGAAAGAATACATGACCGGCACCTATGTATTGAAATTTGTGAACCAGCTTCCAAAGCACGCCGCAAATAAAATTATGATCATCAGTACGCGTCAGTTCAAGCCTGAAAAAGGTTATGAACTTAAAAAGGGTCTTGATCCGCAATACCAGCGCTTTTATTTTATAGCCGGCACCCTGGGTGACACTGCTTATGTTGAGCCCATGACAGGGTTGGATGAAACAAACAAACGTTTGCCGGCAGACAGGGATTTTTTGGTTTATGTGGACGGACACGGTAAAACATTTCAGCAGGTTTTGGAAAGAGGCTTTCATGTTTCGGAAAGGTTTGCTGTAAATATGGTTGTTTTCGACTGGCCAACCGACAACATGGCGCTTAAAAAAACCGCTTATGCTGCTTCAGAAGTTGCGCCCAACTTTGTTAAAGCCATGAGAGAGCTTGGTAATTTTCGGCATGAGCAATATCCTTCGTCATCTGTATCTGCCATGTTTCACAGCATGGGAAACCAGGTTCTTCGCAACGTGGCAAAAACCTCACTGATTTCGTATATGCCCAAAGAACTTTTCAGCAATCTTATTTTGAATGCTGCTGCAGTAAATCAGCACCATCACCGCAAATGGCTTGAGAAACTGAATATTCAGGAAAGAATTTACGTAACCATTAACGATGATGATTTCACGCTGCACGGGGCCATGATCCTGAGAGCAGCAAAACAACTCGGGCTTGGTTACCGGGGGAATACCGCAATCAATGCAAATTATGTGAATTTCAGCGATGTGGCCACTCGTGAACACAATTTATTCCTGGGTAAGTCAGCCACAGAAAAAAACAATCCTTATATATACTTGTTTTTTGAGCAGGCTTTTCACGGAAGAGAGGTAAACTTCAGTGAAAGTACAGGATTTCAGATTTTCAGGCCTTCGGAAAGCGACCTTTTCTCCTCAAGGTAATTCACTCTTGAATCGCCATAGTCGAATCTTAACCTGCCGAACTTCAGCGTGTTGTTTTTCCTGGCGTGTGTCCAGGTCATCTGGAGGGTGATTCGGTTGTAACAGTCCTTACTCCGCAGAATCCCGAGTTTGGTATATTTAGCGCACATAGGTTATAAACTTCTTCTTCATTTATTATACGAATAATGAACAAGAATGGTGCCATTTCAGCGTGTTTTTATTACTTTTTTCCATTATTTTAGCAAGGATAACTCATGCTGCTTTATGAACAATCAGGAAATAATAAAAATGATCATCCACCATGTGGGTATGGCGCAGGAAGGAATTGCAGGGTATAACGAGTTGTATGTCCACTCGGGTGCCGATGAAGCAAAACATGAATTCCTGTTTTTTGCCAAACCGGAGATCACTTTGCATATTGAATCAATCAATCTGAAGTCCATTCTTGAAATGATGTTCAACAAGCTGGTTCAATATAAACTTACTGTTAAGGATATCCGGTTGCTGGGAGCATCATATCTTGAGAAATACGATATTATTTCCAGGCATTACGGGGTGATCAACGCGTTGAGCAGGAAGCCTATGGATTACCTATCGCCCGAAGCACTTGAAAAGTTTAAAGAAGCTTTCGGACTTGATCACAAAGATGCAAAGATACTGGGAAGCCTGGAACTCCTGCAGCAGTACAACGATTTTACACCTTCTTCGGTTGACGAGCTATGGCAAAACAGCAAGTCCGTCAAACTGGCCGGAGGAACCTATTGCGCACCGGTTGAGATAGAGGGAGAGCAGGTATTTCTGATCAATGGATTTCATCCAAAGCAGTTGATGCATTTTACTGAAGAGGGCCGTTCCATAATTGCATTTACCCTCACAGGAAATCTCGACTGGGCAGTTGCAAGGAACAACTTTATCGGTAAAACCAATCCGGCTGAAGCCATAACGGGCAGTCTGCGAAATGATCTGCTGGTTAACAGAGAGCATTACGGGCTTTCGTCTGTTTCCTCAAGCCAGAACGGATTTCACCTTTCAGCCGGACCTGTGGAAGGGCTGGTAGAATTGATGCGTTATTGTTCTGATTATTCAATTAAAAAGCTCAGGAATCCGGAAGATTTTGTTTTCGGCCGTGAGCTGAAACGCCTGTTTGACGATTCAAAAATCAGGATGATATGTAACAATCAGGTGGTTACGCATAACGGAAAGCGAATCAACACCTTCGACCTGACAGAAGAAAAGAACAGTGAAACCGCATTGCAGTTGCTGAAAGCGTGTGTTTTCTGATTGATCCGGGAAATCGAATCAATAGCCGATGATTTCAAAAGGCAAGCTGATGTTTTCCTTGAACTCGATGCCAATGTCGTACATATCTTCATCGTCCTGTTCATAATACCAGAGGATATTCACTTCATGGCCTGATTCATTCAGATTTTCAAGTTTGAACAGGATATCCTGAACCAGCTTGGATGTAGCCGTGTTGAAATAGATGTATTTAAAAACGAATTCTGTTTTCTTAACGGGGTGATTTTTGTAATCATCAAGCCAGTCGAGCACCGGTTGATAAAAGGATACCACATCTTCGGGCAATGAACGTCCTGATATCTCGAAAATATCATTATCCGGATCAAAAATCACCCGCGGCGTGTCATTTGTACCAATGATGTCTAATGGCTCCATAAGTCGCTGAAATAATACAATAAAGATATTAAAAGTAATTAAATACCCAAAGAATATGTTTTTATTTTAGTTTCTGTCTTAGTCCAAATGGCTGGCTGAGCATGATGAAGAGAAATAAGTATTAACTTTAACAAAAAAACAACAAATGACATACCAACCTGATTCATCGCGCTACCAGCAAATTCAGTACAACAGGTGCGGCAGAAGCGGAGTTAAACTTCCCGCCATTTCTTTGGGTTTGTGGCACAATTTTGGGGGCGTGGATGTACCTGAGAACTGCCGGGCCATGATCAGGCATGCCTTCAGTTCGGGCATCACCCATTTTGACCTGGCCAACAATTATGGTCCGCCTCCCGGTTCAGCTGAAGAGAATTTCGGAATTATTCTGGAAAAGGATTTCAGGCCTTACCGTGATGAGATGATCATTTCTACCAAAGCCGGTTATGCCATGTGGGAAGGCCCATACGGTGAATGGGGATCCAGGAAGTATTTGCTTTCGAGCCTGGATCAGAGTCTCAGGCGCCTGAAGCTGGATTATGTGGATATTTTCTACTCGCACAGGCCCGACCCCGAAACCCCTCTTGAAGAAACCATGGGCGCTCTGGCACAGGCAGTGAAGCAGGGAAAAGCATTATATGCCGGCATTTCCAATTATCCCGCCGATAAAACGAAGCTGGCTGCAAAAATCCTGAGAGAACTTGGAACACCCTGCCTCATACACCAACCCAAGTATTCCATGTTTGAGCGCTGGGTTGAAAACGGACTTCTGGATGTGGCTGAGGAAGAAGGAATGGGAGTTATAGCTTTCTCCCCGTTGGCACAGGGATTGCTGACCGACAGGTATCTTCAGGGTATTCCGGAAGGATCGCGGGCTTCCAAAGCGCACGGATTTCTGAAGCAAAAAGACATTACCCCGGAAAAACTGAGTAAAATTAAAAAGCTCAATGACATAGCCATAGCACGGAACCAGACCCTGGCTCAAATGGCCATCGTTTGGCTGCTTAAGGACAACCGGGTAACTTCTGTACTGATAGGCGCCAGTTCGGTGGATCAGCTCAGGAACAACCTGGATGCATTGAAAAACTCCGTATTCAGCAAAGAGGACCTGGAAAAGATTGAGGGGGTATTGCGGTAGGATGCTGGACCTGCCTGCGCTGCCGCTCCGGCAGGCAGGTGCTGGATACTGGATACTGGATACTGGATACTGGATACTGGAT
>JAFGOR010000088.1 GCA_016926375.1 Bacteroidales bacterium | reverse complement strand
GCAACAGGATCAAAAGGGACAGGAATCACAGGATAACAGTCAACCTCAGCAGGTAAAAGGACAAATTTCTCCTCAGGATGCGGAAAGGATACTTCAGGCCCTTGAAAATGAAGAGAAGGATGTGATGAAAAGAGTTCAGGAAAAAAAGGAAAGAGAACAGAAAGTACAGTCGGATAAAAATTGGTAAACTCATCAAAGTTTTGAAACAATGCGTACAATTCAGGTTATCGTTCTGCTTATAGCATCCTGGTGTCTGCTACAGGCCCAGGAGGTTGAAATTACCGCAACGGTTTCTCCTGATGTTTTGCGGGCAGGGGAGCAGTTTAACCTTATTTATACAGCAAATCAGGAACTTGAAGAATTGAACCTGCCGGAAATAACCGATTTTGAGTTGCTGGCCGGTCCCAGCCAGGGACACAGCCGAAGTGTGTCAAACATTAACGGAAAAATTACCACTGTTTCAACCTGGCAATACACCTATTTTCTGAGAGCCTCAAAAGAAGGCAAATTCACCATCCCCGCGGCATCGGTGAAGGTTAAAGGCAAGACGTACAAGTCGAATGCTACAAATGTAGAAGTGATTAAGTCAGCCGGACAAGCAACTCCTGCCTCCCCCGGCTCAGCAACAGATACCAGGAAATCACAAGGCGCCGGTTATGATGAGAAAGATTTGTTTGTAAGGCTGGTACTCGACAAAAGAGAAGCCTATGTTGGTGAACAAATTATGGCTTCAGTTAAGATTTATACAAAAACAAACCTTTCAGGTATTGATCCGAATTTTAAAGGGCCTGATTTCACTGGTTTTTTCACTGAGCCTGTTGAAACCCCTCCGCTGCGTAACTTGCAGCGCGAAGCAGTAGATGGTGATATATACTATACAGGAGTGATCCGGAAGATGGTAATTATTCCACAAAAAACCGGCGACCTTACCATCCGTTCGTTTGATCTCGATGTGGCCATCAGGCGTGAAATAAGACGCAGAGTGGCCGATCCGTTTTTTGAGGATTTTGTTATGCCGGATATTCAGGATGTTCCCGTTACCCTGAAAAGCAACCCGGTGAAAATTACGGTAAGGGAATTACCCTCCGGTGCACCTGCGTCATTTAAAGGGGCTGTGGGAAATTTTAAAATGAATGCCTATCTGAACAAAACAAATACGGTTACCAACGACCCGTTGACACTGAGAATAGCCGTTTCAGGAAGGGGCAATCTCAAACTGATCAATGAAGTGGCTGTTAAAGTGCCTTATGACATGGAGCAATATGATCCGGTAATTAACACCCGGATGGACAATCCCCTGTCGGGCTCCAAAACATTTGAATACATGATTGTGCCCAGGGTTGAAGGAGCCTATGATTTGGAACCGGCCGAATTTACTTATTTTGATCCCGACAGCAGGCAATACAAGACACTCAGGTCTCAGGCATTCCATGTGGAAGTTGCAAAAGGTCTGAATGATACGTTGATGGTAATTGGTACCGGGGTCAACAAGGAAGATGTGAAGATGCTCAATCAGGATATCCGTTTCATTAAAACCAGGCCATTTAAGCTGAGTCCGGTTGGCCGATATATGATGAGGTCGCCCTGGTACTATCTTTCCTATTTGTTCTTACTGGTACTTTTTGTCACCATTTACATGTTGCGTGAAAAGATGGTCAGACAAAATGCAGATGTGGCCGGCATGCGGTTGCGGAAAGCAGATAAATATGCAAGAAAACGACTCCGGAAGAGCGAAGCATTACTCAGGCAGGGTAAGGATGCTGCATTCTACGAGGAATTGCTGGGGGCAATCTGGGGCTATTTAAGCGATAAACTGAAGCTGCCCATGGCTTCCCTTTCAAAAGACAGTGCGAGGTCGCTGCTGGTTGAAAGGGCTGTTGATGAGGAAACCATCGGAAGGTTATTCAGCATTATAGATGCCTGCGAGATGGCAAGGTATTCGGGAATCACGGCGAACTATGAAAAGAGCGGTCTTTATCGCGAGGCATTGACGCTTATTACACTGCTTCATCAAAAATTGAAAAAAGTATAATCTATTTAAGGTACAACTACTATGACGAAGGGAAAGAAATACCTGCTGTGGATTGGTTGCCTGTTTGCTGTTTCGCTTTTTAGCCCGCATGTTCTGTCGGCATCTCAGCCTGATCAGATGGATTCGCTTATTTCCCAGGGCAACAGGCATTACCTGAATAAGAATTTCAGCGCGGCAGCAGAAAGTTACTCCAGGGTGATTGGTTTGGGCTATGAATCAGCCGGACTATATTACAACCTGGGAAACGCTTTCTACAAGACAGGCGATATGGCCAGGGCCATTCTTTATTACGAGAAGGCGCTGTTGCTGCAACCCGGCGATGAAGATACCCGGCAAAACCTGGCCCTCGCCAATCAGCGGATTATTGATAAAATTGATGTAATTCCATCCTTCTTTCTCAAAAGATGGATTAAAGCCCTGAAGGGACTGTTTTCACCTAACCAGTGGGCCATTTTATGCCTGCTTCTTTTTGCCGCATCGCTGGGCTGTTTTACCTTGTTCTTCCTAAGCAACAACATAACTTTGAAAAAAGCTGGTTTTTCAGCCGGGGTGGTTGGGCTGATCATTACTTTTGCCGGACTGATACTCATGTATTCAAGAATGCATGAGATTAAAAAGCACGATGCAGCAATCATTATGGCGCCTTCGGTAAATGCCAGAAGTTCGCCCGATGAACAAAGTACCAATGTTTTTGTATTGCACGAAGGAACCCGGGTATTGGTAACCGACAGCGTTCAGCAGTGGAAAGAAATACGGCTTGCCAATGGCAATAAGGGGTGGATACCGGGGGAGGCGCTGGAGGAGATTTAAGTC
>JAFGOR010000087.1 GCA_016926375.1 Bacteroidales bacterium | reverse complement strand
CTACCTGTTGAAAGTTCGCAATCTTCGTCGCAGCAATGGAGCGATGATTGAAGAAAAAGAACTCTTGCTGACCATAGCAGAGCCATGGTGGAACAGTTGGTGGGCCTGGTTAATTTACCTGGTTCTGGCTGGTATCGTACTTTATTTCATTTTTCGATACAACAGCAATAAGCTTCAAAAAAAGCACGACGAAGACAAAATCAAATTCTTCATCAATACAGCTCACGATATCCGAACACCGGTTACCCTTATCATGGCGCCACTGGAAGACCTGAGCCGGATTACAGGAATTAGCGATAAAGCCCGGTACTACCTTAATCTGGCACGCCACAATACGCAAAAGCTGCATACCCTCATCACCCAACTGCTCGAATTTGAGAAAGTGGACATCACCAGTCAAAAAGCAAGTCTGTACCCGCTGTCGCTTAATAACCTCTTTGCTGAAGAAATAGTCAGTTTCCAGCCCTACTGCGATAGCAAACAACAGCAACTTAACCTAAACCTGCCCGATGAGGAGGTGGCCATTAAAGGCGACCGGCAAATACTGGGTATGCTGCTTGGCAACCTGCTGTCTAATGCCTGCAAGTATACCCCGCCCCGGGGTGAAATCAATCTGGCCTTGACCGCTTCCAAACGAAAGGCCATTATCACGGTTAGTGACACCGGTATTGGTATCCCCCAAAAAGCCCATAAATACCTGTTCAGGGAAGTTTACCGGGCCGAAAATGCGCAAAAGACAGAGGAGGAGGGAACCGGATTTGGGTTGTTGCAGGTGTATCGCATCGTTAAAATACTGGGTGGAAAAATCAGTATTCAGTCCGAAGAACACCAGGGAACGACTTTTACCATTACTTTGCCAAGAACCTACGACCATTCTGAAGAAATTCCCCAATCAGGCCTTGCTGGCAACCAATCCCTCTCATTAGAAAATCCACTTTTACCCACGCCGGAGTACACAGGGACTACAAAAAATGGTGGGCAAATCACCAAAGACACCCTTCTTATTGTGGAGGATAATGAGACGCTGCGCTATTATCTGCGTCAAACTTTCGACGATGAATATCAGGTGATTGATGTTGCCAACGGCCAGGAAGCCCTTGACAGTCTTAATAACGAGTACCCCGATCTGATCCTCTCCGATGTAATGATGCCGGGCATACAGGGAGATGAACTTTGTCGCATGGTCAAAGACAATCCTGAAACAGCCGGCATTCCCTTTGTCCTCCTTACCGCCAAAGCTACCCACGATGCCACCGTAGATGGGCTGAAGAAGGGGGCCGACGACTACATTCCCAAGCCCTTCAGTACAGAGATTCTGAAGTTAAAAGTGAAGGGGCTGATTGAGAACAGAAAAAGGCAACGCGCCTTTTTTATGCGGGAAGTTATTCGGCAGGTAGGAACAAAAAGCGACCAGTTCAGCAGTGAAAAGGAGTCGCAATTAACCGGGGATGTCACCCCGGGATTGTCCGTAAACGATCGCAACTTTGTTGAGCGCGCCACTCAACTGGTTATCGAAAACATCAGCAATCCTGATTTCAGTATCGACAGTCTCTGTCGCGAAATGGCCATGAGTCGCACCCTCTTTTACAATCGGCTTAAGTCACTTACCGGAAAGAGTCCCCAGGAATTCATGCGTCTCATCCGTCTTCAAAAAGCCGCCGAAATGTTAAGAAATGGTAAAAATGTAACAGAAACAGCCATGGATTGCGGTTTTGTCAATCCCAAGTATTTCAGCTCGCTTTTTAAACAGTATTTTGGGGTTCAGCCCAGTAAATACCAATAAACGAGGAGTTTTTACACCCCGGTATTCTCTACGCTCCATGCAATAAGTGATAGCAATCAAACCTTGTTTGTCAGCTATCAAACCTCCTTTTTAACATTAGTTAGCATATTTGTGCCGTTGCCCTCATTCATCGTGAGACGACGCGCGTAAATATGCTTTCACATTTCACACACACCTATATTTTTTTATTACATCGATCATTTAGCAAACATTATCAACAAACCAAAGAAACAACAACATGAGGAGATTATTGGCAATTCTGATGATTACAAGCAGTTTCATCCAGCCGGCCTGCTCTCGCGAAGACGATGATCCCATTCCTGAAGAAAAGCAGGAAACCCCTCGCTTTATGGATGATTTCGACTTTTTCGATGAAAAAGTATGGACCAGGGAAACCCACGAGCCGGGCTGGGTTAACCAGGAACTGCAGGCCTACCGACCTGCCAACGTAGCAGTTGGGGTTGATAACGGTAAGTCGGTGCTTATACTGATGGCCGAACGTAATGGCGAAAAAATCTACTCGGGTCGCGTTAACAGTCAGGGTAAGTTTAATTTTAAGTATGGTCGTATCGAGGCCAGCATAAAATTGCCAAAAACAGGCAATGGTTTATGGCCGGCCTTTTGGATGATGGGCGACAACGGTAAGAACTGGCCTGCCTGTGGTGAAATCGACATCCTGGAAATGGGCGAGCGCACCGGCATTCTTAACGGCACCACCGAAACCTATTACAATACGGCCATCCATTACGGAACCGATATGGCTTCGCACCGTCAGGAATACTACGGCGCCAATTTCAAACACAGCTTGCAGGATGGCGGGTACCACACCT
>JAFGOR010000086.1 GCA_016926375.1 Bacteroidales bacterium | reverse complement strand
GTTTCTCCGAAGAATTTGGTAAAAACCAGGTTCATGCCCTGGGTCGATATGCTGTATGACAAAGAATTGGGAATGTCAAACAAAGGGAACTTGATATGCTCCCTGCCTTCCTTAATAAAAGATCGAATGGAAAGGGCTTTCAGATCAGCAGCCTGGTATTTAACTACGATGTAGGTGAGGTAAAACGCATTCAGAAACTGCCCAATCAGATTTCCCAAAATGAGCACTAAAGGAATGGGGTTCAGAAGTCCAAACCCAATATTAAAGCCCGATGTGGTAAGTGTTTGTATGAATTTACCTGTGCTGATCGACGCAAACTTCTTATTCCGGCTGATCCAATAGTTCAACACATTCCCATAGGCAATGATCCCGGCGGTAACCGGAAGAATCAATGCCCAGTTGCTTATTTTATCAGCACCGGGTAGTAAAGCAAATGAATCCTTGAACAGGATCAGAAAAATCATGAAAACAGAGCTCAGAATTACAGTCAGCAAGGTGGCCAGTCCGCTTAGATTTATGGCATCTTCCCTGGATTTGGGCAACATGATGGCCATTTCATATTTTCCGGATATGATGGTGGAGACAATCATGGAATAACTCAAAAAAACGGTCAGAATGCCAAAGTCATCGGGAGTAAATATTCTTGTAAGAATGGGACTGATCAATACCGGAACAAATTGGGCAACAGCAGTTCCTGTCATCATGGTAGTCACATTCCCTACAAAGGGGGAATCTTTAAGCCTGTTGATTTCAATCCCTATTGTATTTGTAATCCGGGAGAATTGCCGACTTGTATGTTGGAGTAATTTTTTCACCAATTTCTACAATAGGGTATTCATTTTATTGACTACCTGGAAACCCAGCAATTTCTGAGGATACTGACCTGCCAGATGTGAAATCAAATCCGTATAAAACTGTCTGATGCCGGGGTGCCGGATTTCATCAAAATAACTGTTGTGCCACAACAACGTGAAAACCCCGGAGAACTTCCTGATTTCACTTACTAATTGGTCAATACTGTTTTTTGCTTCGTTAAAACTCATGTTGCGATAATCCAGCAAGGTGCAATCCATTACATTAAGCGGTATTTCCCAAACCGGTGACATGCTGTTTTTTTCGAAATTGTAGAGTCTGAAAGGTATGCAGAATGAATTTCTGAAACCTTCGTGATCATAAAAACCCAAAGTGGCATCATAATCAAATCCAGATTCTTCATGTATTGTAGTTGTAGCAGGTATTTCGTAACGAAGCCTGTGTTGCCTGATTCCACTTATTTTTTTCGGGAAAACTCCTTTCAGCTTGCGCAGTTGGCTTTCCAGACTTCCTTTACCGGTGGCCGAATGATGATTGCCATGCACTCCGATTTCACAACCTGATTCGTCCAGGTTGGTTATTAACCAGGAAATCCGCGGATCCGAAAGCTTATAATCTGCGTCGTGATGCGGCGTATCATCATCGAGAAAAAAGAATACCGAAGCCATCTGATGCCTGATTTCAAGCTCCCTGAGAAAAGTAAAATTCTTCCATGCCGGATCATTGCTTTTGCCCGAAAAATATCCACAGAGTCCCTGGCGTAACTGCCTGAATAAAACAGAAAACCCTGCCCCGGCCTTCTTAATTCCTGCTAATTCCTTGAGTTTATAAATCAGGTAGTTTAACGAATAATACCGTACCCGGTCAACATCATGCGAAATGATCAGTCCGAACGGATCAAAAAGAGATCTTTTTTCAAATGGCAGGTGCTGCAACCCCAGAAATTCGCGGATACCCCTGCCGATCTCCTCAAAGTAATAATTAACAACAGGCTTCTGGACAATGCCAAGCTGGTATTGTATTGAATCCGGCGCGGAGAACCTTCCCAGGACATCCCTTTTTTTATTTGCATATTCCTGGTAACCCGACAACAAATAGAACGCGGATTTCAGCAAATCATCCTCAAAATAAAGTGTATTGTTTTCCATTCTCCAAAACCGGGATGATGGTCCACAAGGAAAAAGAACCGGGATATCCTCAATTGTTTTAATATTACTCTTGTTCAGCGGGTCAGGTGAAAGCGGAAAAACAATCTGGCCCTCGCCTGCAGGCAACTCACTGCTGCTTTTGACAAAAACAAATCGCGACTTGATTTCATCATTCAACTGAAACATCAGCCCGAGATGAAAAAGGACATATTTTAACTGATCCGTGTTTAAATACCCTTCCATTATTTTCCGGGAGTATCGAGCTTGTTATACAATGCAACCAATTCCTGAACTGAATGCTCCCAGTTATACTTTTCCAATGCTTTCCGGCCATTATTCTTATACGAATCAAAGGGCATTTCACTGATCAGCAGCATCAATGCGTTTTTAAAGCTCTCAGGAGAATCATGAATATAAGTAATGCCCGTTTTAGTTTCATGAAGCACCCGCTCAACTGAGTTGCAATTGCTTGCCAGGATAGGCTTTCCGCAAAACATGTACTGAAACAATTTGTTTGGTGAGGAATTGTCTGATTGAACCGACTTCATGTGAGGAATCAGGGCTATGTCTGAATTGTATATTTGTTCATACATCTCATTAGAACTCAGCCATCCGAAAAAACGAACATGTGCTTCAAGCCCTGCAAGTTTTACCTGACTTTTGAGTACATCCTCATGGGATCCCCCGCCCAGGATAAAGAGCCTGATACGCGGATTAACCTTAACTGACAAATTAATGCCTTCAATAACTGTTTGCAGACCACGATGGTAATTGATTCCGCCTGAATAAACCAGGGTAATGAAGTTTTTGTCGGGCTGGTTATCCATTGTTTTCAATTCTTCTAAATAGGGTGTGTTCTCTACAACTGCTATTTCAGAGGTTGCATAAGGCCTGATGCGCTCCTTCATTTCTATCACAACAGTAACCAACCCATCAGCCAGGCCAACGTTCACTTTCTCATATTTTTCCCACTGCCGGTTTGAATGAACCAATCTGCCAATCAGTTTTTTTGTGTGTGGAGATATCTGCAGCAAAGCAGGGTAGTTTTCGTGCAAATCAAGAATGTAGCGACAATTACAGGAACGGCTTAACCGGTAAACGACCCGTGCAAGCGGCAGATCATGCAGGTGAAGAACCTGGTATTGACATGATTCAAGATGTTTTGAAAGAACCTTTTCCCAAAAACGGAAATAAAACGGAAGCCTTAATGCACCTACGCTGGAACGATAAGTGAAATCGGATATCTTTTTTTTAAAAACAGCAATCCCTTTGTAATTCTCATTCCTGTCAGCACCTTTCATGGTGAAGCAAATCAAATCGACCTGATGACCTGCTCTGATCAAAGAAAGTGCTTCTTTTTCCACCCTGTCATCAGCCGGGAAGTCCCGCTCAAGAATCATCAGAACCTTCATTTGAATAACTTTTCGAATTACAAAAATCAGATATTTTAATAGTTATCACAAAAATAACTTTAATTTGCATTGCTAATTTATTTTTGAAAAGTAATACCCGCGATAATGAAACAAAGAATTATTCCTTATGTGTCGGCCCTGGCAATCTTTTTTCTGATTTCCCTGATGTATTTTGTGCCCGACGTTCTAGAAGGAAAGAAGCTTTCGCAACATGATATCGTTCAGTTCAAAGGCATGTCGAAAGAAGTGGTTGATCATCGCGAAAAATACGGTGAGGAACCACTCTGGACCAACAGCATGTTTGGCGGAATGCCTGCTTATCTGGTTTCAACAGAATACAAGAGCAATTTGCTTAAAAAGATTCACAACTTTTTGGCTCCTTACAATTTAAGGCCTGTTAGTTTTGTTTTCTTATACCTGGTGGGTGCATTTATTGCGCTTCTTTTGTTTGGCATCAATCCCTGGCTAAGCATGGCAGGCGCCATGGCCTATGCCTTCTCATCCTACTTTTTCATCATCATCGAGGCAGGACATGTTTCCAAAGTTTTTGCCCTCGGATACATGCCTCCGGTTATTGCAGGAGTATATGCTGCATTCAGGGGGAAGGCTTTGCTTGGGAGCATTACTGCCGGGCTCTTTCTTGGCCTGCAGATTCTGGTCAACCACGTGCAGATCACCTACTATACCCTGCTCATCATCCTGATTCTGGGTATTTTTGAACTGGTAAACACAATTAAAACAAAAAAATATAAAGAATTCCTGAAACCTGTTGCCTGGCTGATTCTTTTTGTCGGGCTTGCAGTTGGATCCAATTTCAGTAATCTCTATACTACCTACGAGTATGGCAAATACTCTATCCGCGGAAAATCTGAGTTGTCGGTGAATGCAGAAAACAAAACCACCGGACTCGACAAGGACTATGCCACTCAGTGGAGCTACGGTGTTGGTGAAACTTTCAGCTTGCTGATACCCAACATCAATGGCGGCAGTACCACTGGTGAATTAAAATCGGGTTCCAACACCTATGACCTCATTAAAAGCCGCTACGGAAATTCTGAAGCAAAAAAATTCTGTGCCAGCGTACCGCTCTATTGGGGTAAACAACCCGGTACCAGCGGCCCGGTTTATATTGGTGCGGCCATTGTGTTCCTGTTTGTACTGGGCATGTTTCTGGTCAAAGGGCCTGTGAAATGGTGGCTTTTTGCTGTTACCCTGTTTTCTATCATGCTTTCGTGGGGGCACAATTTCAATGCACTCACCAACCTGATGTTCGACTATTTCCCGGGATACAACAAATTCAGGAGTGTGTCCATGACGCTCATCATGGCCGAATTTGCCATGCCCTTGCTGGCTTTACTGGCTGTTAAAGAAATTCTAACCGGCGAAATTCCGAAGAAGGAATTCATGAAAGCGTTTAAATATGCTGCCATTGGCCTGGGGGGAATCATATTGATCATTATCGCCATATCGGGATCATTCGACATGACCTCACAGTATGATGACCAGTATCGTTCGCAAGGTATGGGTGAAATTGTTGATGCCATACAAAAGGACCGCCTCAGCATGTTGCGCACGGATGCTTTCCGTTCCTTGATCTTTATTGCCCTGACAGCGGCACTTATTTATTTCGCATTTCTGAAAAAAGTCCGGTTCAGCACGTTTATTGTACTCCTGTCATTACTGGTTCTTGTTGATTTGTGGCCGGTGAACAAAAGATACCTGAACAGCAAGGATTTTGTTACAAAGAAAGAAGATAAGAATCCATTCACCCCATCCACCGCAGATATGCTAATTCTGAAGGACCGTGATGCAAACTTCAAGGTTCTGAACATGTCGCTCAGCCCGTTGCAGGACGCCAGCACATCGTATTATCACAAATCACTGGGAGGTTATCACGGGGCCAAAATGCGCAGGTTCCAGGAGCTTTTCGACCACAACATTCAGGATGAAATGATGCGCATCATCAATACATTGCAGAACAAACCTGTTCCCGAGGCAGTGGACAGCACCATGGCAACCCTGAATGCCATGAATATGCTCAACACCCGGTACATTATTTATAACCCGGATGCTCCGCCACTTGTGAACCAACATGAGCTGGGTAATGCCTGGTTTGTGAAGGAATTCGTGACAGTTCCCAATGCCGATGCTGAGATAACAGCCATTGCAACGTTCAAGCCATCGGAACAGGCAGTGGTTGACGAAAGGTTCTCATCGTTACTGAAGGATTTCAAACCGGTACATGACAGCACCGCTAAAATTTCCCTAACCGAATACCGGGCAAATTATCTTAAGTATTCCAGCTCGGCACAGGCCGACCAACTGGCAGTATTCTCTGAAATTTATTACGACAAGGGCTGGGAGGCATTTATAGATGGCAAACCTGTACCACACTTCAGGGCAAATTACCTGCTGCGAGCCATGGTGATTCCTACGGGCAGCCATACCATTGAATTCCGCTTCCATCCGAAGAGTTATTTTATCGGGGAAAAAATTTCCCTGGCAAGTTCCATAATACTTATTTTACTGCTGGCCGGAATGGGGTACATGGAATGGAAAAAGACATCTGTAAAGAAAGACTGACAGCTGATTGCTATGAAAAGGGGTTGCCTAAAGCCCGGGGACTAGTTAGTGTCTTTAAATAAAGTTGGTAAAATGTTTAACCAGTCATGTGTCTGTTCAGAGAGTTCCATTTGCAAGGCTTGCGCAGTGCGAAAATGCGGAGTTTACCAGGCGTAAATGAGCAATTTTC
>JAFGOR010000085.1 GCA_016926375.1 Bacteroidales bacterium | reverse complement strand
GCCATCTGGTCATCAGCAGGGCCTTCGGTGAGCAGCCTCTCAAGGCCAACCACAAGAGCTATTCCGGACCATGATATGAGAAACGCAAGAATGAAATACAGCGTTATGGCATGATTTTTTATAAAGGTTTTCATTTTGTTTATTTGATTTTAATTTTTCCAATGACGCACCATCATTATCCAAGCTGTTATTCCTGCAGGAAAATAAGTTAAAGCATCCACAATAAACCCGCTAAAACCTACATATCCGCCAACCAGAATGGCATTGGTGGCAAACAGACCCAGTATCCATTTATTGGTTTTTGGAAGAGATCCAATCAACAATCCCAGTACAAAAGTTGTTGTGGGGCATTCAGACCCGAACAGCACCATGCGTGGCCATGTGTATCCAAATGCGATTTCGATAACCGGGTAAAAGAGTCCAAGAATAATCAAAAGAATCATGGCGATTTTCAGGTCGGTCTTTTCGGGAATGCGGAAAACAATCTTTTTCCACCAGATGGCATCCAGTAACAGCAATAATCCATAAAAAGTCAATACAGT
Organism: Bacteroidales bacterium; assembly: GCA_016926375.1. Taxonomy (GTDB): domain Bacteria; phylum Bacteroidota; class Bacteroidia; order Bacteroidales; family UBA10428; genus UBA5072. The sequence goes on along the minus strand of JAFGOR010000085.1, from coordinate 7,796 downwards.
TGCTCCAGACAAGGCCGATTTCATGTTGGTATGTTGCATGCCCAGCCAAACACTCAAACCGGATAAAGTGTAAACCAGGGTCAGGAACAATTTGAATATCAAACTGCTCTTTTTGCCCGGATAACGGAAACAATATCCCGTTAAAACAATTGCCGTAATAAATAGTACCGATGGAATAATCCATGAATACGGGAGAAATTCGTTGTTGAAGTACTCACTTCCTGCCAACATATCATTTACTGCTTTATTCATTTGATTATTTTTAGTTATGGATAAATTCATCTATAGTCACCTTGTCTTTTCCTGAAAGTTTACCATCCTTTGATTTCATGTTTGGAACCGAAAAACTGCCGGTATGATTCACACACCTTGCCATATTTTTAAACATGCTGCCGGTGCGGATCTTATAAGTTGCGAATAAAGCCACTTTGGCACTTTGTGGAACAGTTGTTTTTTGGGCAAAATAGCGCCAGTCGTTATCCGGTTTCTGAAAAACAACCAACAAACCTTTTGTCCAGCACCCCAGCAATATATAATCCGCGTCTTGAAGCATGCCCTCCCGGTATTTTTCAACAGGGAGACAAAATGTGGCTATCTGCCTTTCCTGCAAGTAAGCGCCAATCTCTTGTGCGTATTTTTTGGTTGTACCTGTTTTACTCTGATAAATAATGATTGCCTTTTTCATGGTTTTAAGATTTAGTTTATTTTTTTTCAAGTAAGTCGTATATGCCTTCACTTTTCAACAGACGGGCATAATCTGAGACACTTAATTTGGGCTCGCCAAGAATTTTATAGGTATTGAATTCTTCGGCAATAAACTCTTCGACTGAGGAGGAGAAATAATCGTTCATGTGTTTCACAAACTTCATTTCTTTACTGAAAAGGGCCATAATGTTGATGATTCCACCGGGAAGGACTGCCACTTTGGTGTCCTTCGAAAAAATATCCAGGAATGCTCTGGCTGCTTCGGGATGGGCTAGTCCTTTTCTGCCCTGGATGGGAAATTCCTTATAAAAAGCATTTTCATTGGCTATCGCATGAATAAGATGATTGGAATAGTCGCGACAATTGGTAAAGAAAATGGGATTTTTGGTATCGCCGATGACCGAATAGGTATTCTTCCGGCGGAATATGGCAAAACTATCGGCAAAATAGCTGCAATGAAGGATCGTGTAAGGTATACTTGAATTTTTCAGTAGTTTATGACCTTCCTTGCGAATCACATTGGGTATGAATTGAAAACGATCCGATCCCTGAACATTGTCAAACGCTCCCAACCCCGATATGGCAATGATTTGCCTGATGCTGCCCAGGTCAATTGCTTCCAGGATATTGGCAATGCCTTCACGCTCAGCTGAAAACGGGATATTGATGTCGGTTGTTTGTGTTGACAGGTTGAGGTAAAGGTATGCTGTACCGCTGAGGGCAGATTTCAGACCGGCAACGTCCCTGAGGTCTGCTTCAGCCAGTTGTACCTGGTTTACATCAAAAAGCTGTTTCGCTTTGTTGATGTTCCTCACAATCAATTTAATTTCAAAACCGTCCTGTAAAAGGAATTTCACTACCGGCACCCCCAGGTTTCCGGTGCCTCCGATAATGCTGATTTTTTTTGTTTGGTTCATGACTTTTACTAAATAAGAATTATGAAGTAAAAGTATGAAGTCGCATCAAATCAATCTTTTGACAAAAGTCAAAATCGTTTATTTCTTTTTTCTTATCCTGCTCAATGTGGCATTATCAACGCCAATAAATGAGGCAATATAACCCAGGTTTACCCTTTGCAACAAATTCGGATAGGCTTCACAAAATTGCTGATAACGTTCATGTGCTGAAAGCGTTTGAAAACTTTCTGCCCGTTCGAGCATTTCACTTATCTTAATATCGCCCAGTTCTTTGCAAATCTGGTGCCAGGCAGGGATCTGCTGGTAAAGTTCCATTTGATCCTTATAACTTATCACACTCATTTCAACATCTTCTATCGCTTTTATATATTCTTTGGAGGGAAACCTGTTGTTGAAACTGTCTGCCGCAACTATTAATGAACCTTCGGCGAAAAAGCCGGTAGTGATTTCATTGGCCTGGTCATCGTAGAAGTATGACCTTAATAAGCCCCTGGTTACATAACCAATAAAGTTAGAGATCTCACCGGCTTTCAGGAAAAACTCATTGGCCTTCATCTGTTGCGGTACAAAATGGGACAACGTAAGTTTTATTTCTTCCTCGGTAAAATTGTATTTATCAATTGACCATTTACCTATGTTCATTGATATTTTTTTTAATTTTTTGATGACTTACCTGTAAAGTCAGACCATTCAAAACGCAGGGCGCTTTTCAATCAGGGTTTAATAAACTTAGATGTTTTTTTCTCCCTTGTAAACAATGTGGCAGTATTGATGAGCGCCAGATGTGAATATGCCTGAGGGAAATTGCCCAGCAGCCGTTTGGTTTCAAAGTCGATGTCCTCGCTGAATAACCCCAGGTGATTACCACATTTCAGCAAATCATTGAAAATTGTTGCTGCTTCTTCGGTTCTACCAATCCTGTATAATGCCTCGATGAGCCAGAACGTGCAAATGGTGAAAGCTGAAGAAGGTTGTCCGAAATCATCATGAGCAACATAACGATACATCAGGTTCTTATGGAAAAGTGCATCTTTAACAGCTTGTACTGTTTTAATATACAGTGCGTCAGTGTATGCCAGGAAACCATATTCAGCCATCAGCAGCAGGGAGGCATCCAGGTCTTCACGTTCATATGTTTGGGTGAATGTTTGCAGGTTATCGTTCCAGCCATTTCTGAAAACATCTGCCTTAATGTCATTGGCAATGCTTTGCCAATCGCTCGCATAATGGTCCTTTTGCAACATGCGGGCTATTTTTGCCGCCCGGTCCATAGCTACCCAACTCATTACTTTTGAAAACACAAAATGCCTTCCTTCATAACGGAATTCCCAGATGCCCTTATCGGGGTTTTCCCAGTGGGTGGATACCGTATGAATTATATTTCGGACAATTTCCCACATATCTTCAATTTCATCGAGGGTGCCCGGAAAATACTCGTAATACTGATGTATTACATTCAGCAGGTATCCGAAAACGTCGTTTTGGCGCTGTGCGTAAGCTGCATTTCCTATGCGCACAGGTTTTGAGTTGGCATAGCCCGAAAGGTGGGGCAGATCTTCTTCGGTCAATTCCCTTTCACCTCTTATGCCATACATGATCTGAAAGGTGTCGTGTTTTGATTTCAGGATGCGCATGATAAAACCCAGGAAACGTTGGGCAAAATTGTAATGTCCCATGCGGAGCAAGGTGTCAACCGACATGGATGCATCTCGCAGCCAACAAAACCTGTAGTCCCAGTTACGCACCTCACCTATGGTTTCAGGGATGCTTGTGGTTAATGCGGCAAGTATGGCGCCTGTAGTGTCATACGACATGGCTTTCAATACCAGCAGGCTCCTGATGATGATGTTGTTGTGTTGTTCAAACCGCTTGGAACGGTTGGCCCAGTTCAGCCAGTATACTTTGGTGCGCTGGTATTCGAGGTAAACCCTTTCAATGTCAATAGGAATTAATTTCTGATTATAGGATAAAAGCATAAATTCATGCTGAGTGAGCTGTATTTCCTCATGGTTGAGAATGGATGAAAGGTTGAAACTTGAATACAGGTAAATGCAATCTGTAGGCCAGGCTATTGAATAGGTGCGGATGTGGTTGTCCTGAATAACATGTGCCATTTCTTCCCGGGCATAATTCAAACGTGGATCGTATACAACTCTGAAAGCCGGCAGTCCCGAGATGTACCGGATATACCTGTAAACCTCAGCAGGGATGAAATAATCGTTGTCTCCGGTTTTATAACGGGGCATGAAATCAATCACCTCAAATGCACCCCTGGGTGAAAAAAATGTGGTGCACAAAATATTGGTTCGATCAAGGTATTCCTGGGTTATGGTATAACTGCTGTCCACCTCAAAGTGAAAAGAACCTCCAATCTCAGTATCCAGCAATTTGGCAAAAACCGAGGGGGAATCAAAATCGGGCAGGCAACACCAATCAATACTTCCCTTTTCAGAAACCAGGGCAGCGCTCCGGCAATTACCAATTACACCATAGTTTAGGTTATTCATAAGCAAAACAGTAATGTGTTCAAAATTCGTTATTCTTTGACCTGATGAATAACCCTTTGCGGGAAGGGGATTTCAATACCTTCACGATCAAAAGCTATCTTCAGTCTTTTGCGCAGTTCGCCTGTTACTTCCCATTGCTTCAGGGGTTGGGTATCGCCCAGGATTTTAACCACAACCGATGAATCGGCAAAGTCATCAACCCTGAGAAATGCCGGAGCCGAAATGATTAAGCTCTTGTAATAAGAATCATTGGCCAGCTCTATACCGGTTTTGTTGATTACCTCAATGACGTGTTCGAGATTTGCACTGTAAGAGACTCCAATATTCAGGTTAACCCGGGCAAAGTTTTTTGATAGGTTCGATACTTTGGTGATTTCACCATGTGGAATGTGGTGCACAGTGCCGTCGAGGTTTCTTAATGTTGTCTTTCTCAGACTGATGTCTTCAACAGAGCCTCCAATGCCGTCAATATCAATGACATCGCCAATTCGGTATTGATTTTCAAGGATGATAAACAAGCCGGTAATGATATCCCGGATCAGGTATTGACCTCCGAAACCAACGGCCAATCCTACAATGCCTGCGCCGGCAAGGATGGGGGCAATATCAAGGCCTGCTTCCTTAAGAATCATCAGTGCTGCCATGATGGTGATTACCACAGCCAGCGTTCCGTTAAAAATACGGATCAGCGTGTTTTCACGTTTGATTTCTGCTTCGGGCGATAGGTTTCTATCGGGTACCACAGCAATCATCACTGCCCTGCGGATTATTCTGCTCAGAATGATATTCAGCACGAAAGCCACCAGGGCTATTGCCAGCATTTTGGTTCCATGTGTCATCAGCCAGGGTATTATCTTTTCCGGCCATTCCTGAAGGTATTCTTTCATTATTTATGTTTTAATTAATTTACTATACAATTTCTTTCTGAGTATGCGAATTGACGAATAAAATGGTGCCGATTCCTTCATATCCGTTCATAATTGTATCGCCATTATGTTTTAATCCCTCCACATGAAAGCCTTTGATAACAAGAGCAGCTGTGGCAGACTTCTCGTTAATCAGTGTTTTGGCCGTCATGCCAGGTTCTTTCACTATGATCTCAATATTTTTGGAAGTGATCGGAAGTCTTCCCGAACTTACCAGGTCAGCCAGTGCCTGTTGTGTTTTTTCCAGTTCATCGGGCTTACAGATGTCGAACACTTTAATGGCCGACTTTTTCCAGTTATTGTGCCCCGAAATAATAAAGCTGAGCATGATTTCAAGGCTCGAGTTTTCAATATCGTGGGAATTGATCCACACATGAATGCCGTTTTTATAAATCATTTCTTTACGACTGGAAGCCAGCAGGCAAATATCGAAATTACCTGCTTTGATCAGCCTGATGTTGTCAATGATTTCGTTCAGATCCTGCGGATTATCCTTGTCGTATTCAAAAATCACCATGTTATTTTCCATACCGGATATTCCCGGAACCTGTATGGCTTGAACAATGGCCGATGTATACGACGGTGAGATGATGGTGTCAACAAACACGTGGTTGTTGGTAGTGTCATATAACTCAATAAGCCGTGAAAGTTCTTCGGAAGCCTTCTGGCTGGTAGCCTTGGAATAGTAACCATCAATACGGTGCAGGTAAGTTGCAAATCCGTAACGATACGATATCCAGTTCAGTAACTGGAATGCTCTTGCCCTGGTAAAGGAATCTTTAGAGATGCAAATGGCACTCGGCCTCCATTCTTTTACTTTCTTTTTGCTGCCTGATCGCTGCAGGTATACCTGCAAATTCCGGTTAATCTGAAACAAGGCATTGGCAAAAAGTGATTCCAGTCCGTCACGGTCACTGTGATAATACCGGATGTAGGTATATAAGCCACTCATGATCAATACAGATCCTAAAGCATAAGGTGTGCTGATTTTAAACATGACCCACAAGGCCAGTATGAAACCTGCAAATGAGATATACCATTTCGACCGGAAAGAGGGTCGGTATGATGGGGAAGAGCCAAAGTGATTCAGGAAAGAGATCAGGCAAAGCGATCCGTAAGTGACCAGGAAGAACATGGATATAATACCGGCCACAGCGTTAACATCACCCAAAAAAACAAAAACCAGGGCTATAACTATGGTCACTAATGATGCGTTAACGGGCTCATTATCACTGGATCTGCTTTTCGCCAACCATTTGTTAATGCGGTTTGAAGGGAAGGAAGTGTCAAGGGCAAGTGCCTGAAGGGTCCGCGGAGCAACGAGTATGGAGCCAAGTGCTGATGAAAGCGTGGATGCTGCGAGTCCGAGTGGAATGATGAAAACCCCGCCAATTGCAATTTTACTCATAATCAATTGATTGTTGACCATATCTTCGGTGCTGGCTGAAATAGCCAATTTGTAAATTACCAAAAAGTATACGAACATTCCGGTAAAGGTGGCAGCAATGGTGCCAATAGGAATGGATCGGGATGGTTTCCGAAGGTCGCCCGATAAACCCACACCGGCAGTCATGCCTGTAAATGCCGGAAAAACAATGGCAAAAATCAGGAAGAAATCATTCATATTCCTGATATTTCCGGCCAGTGGTACGCTATCCGCCGTTGCCTCCGGGTTGCTTTTGCCAAAAAAGAACATAAGCAGCGAGATGATGAGCAGAACAACCACAAAATAGAGGGTTTTAACACCGGTATTGGCACCCTTTCTATAAATAACCATGCCCAGTAAAAGCATTGAAGGAATGCTGATTACCTGTCGTGGAAGGTATATGTTAAAGGAGTCATTAAGGTAAATAAAGAGGAATTCAAAAGCTTCGGTAAAGGCAATGATATAAAAAGCCACGCTGATGGCTTGTGACAGGTATAGTGCCATACCAATGGTGGCGCCAATGTTCAGACCGAAGGAGCGAGATATGATGAAGTATTCGCCGCCTCCTTCGACTCTTTTGTTGGTGGCCAGTTCAGAAATGGCAAAAGCAGTGGGGATTGTCAGCGCATGTCCCAACAAGATGATGATAAAAACACCCCAGAAACCAAGTGTTCCTACAGCAAATCCGAATCTCAGAAACAATATGGCTCCAAGAACGGTTGACAGGGCAGTAAAATATACTGGAGCTGTACCGAATCTTTTGCTATCTGCTGTTGAGTCCATAATGTGATTTGCTGAATTGCTTTTCTAATTCCCTGGCTATATCCATGGGGTTGGTGAGCGGCATGTCGTTTTTGTAAATGTTGTAATCGAGCAGTGCTGACTTCTTCAACTTTTCAAGTTTGGGAAGTTTGGTGCGATTGGTTGTTTCAATATGTTTGCCGGCTTTGTCAACTATTATCACTTTGGGAAGAAAAACACCTTTACGGCCAATAAATTCGTCCATAATCTTAACTGCATCATGAAATTCTCTGCGCGAAGCTCTACCCAGCGCTTCGTAATGAAACAGTTCTTTTCCGTCCCATGTATACACATTGGCAAAGCTTTCCGATATTTTGTCCTCAATGGTATTTCCTTCATTCAGCGTATCATGTCCCGATGGCATCAGCAATACCTTTCCGCCGCCGCCTTCAATATTGGCTGCGTATCGGGGAACGGTAACGCCCGACATCCATCCCTGCAAATGCTTCATGTATATTTTCCCAATCTGCACGGGTGTGATGAAATGCACAATTCCCTTTTCCTTATGGCATTG
>JAFGOR010000084.1 GCA_016926375.1 Bacteroidales bacterium | reverse complement strand
CTCGGTCCATTCGGTTTCTTCGCGCAATGTAATACAGTATTTATCGAAAAAGTATGCTTCTTTTTGCATACCGCCACTATCGGTCATTACCAGGCTGGCATTTTTCAGCAATTCAACCATGTCGAAATATCCCAAAGGACTTAGCGGTTTGAAATCCAGTTGTATTTTGTTGTTTTCAATGATTTTCCGGGTGCGTGGATGAAGCGGTAATAGAACCGGTATTTCGTGATGAATGGTATTTAAAGCGACTATGATTGACTTTAAATGGTCAATATTATCAGTATTTTCCTGTCGATGTACGGTTCCAATAACATAGTTACCCGCAGAAAGTCCCAGCTGGTTAATGATGTCCGAACGTTTTGCTGACATAGCTCCGTAATACAGGGCAGCATCGTACATAACATCGCCGGAGAGTTCAATGCGGCAATTGAAGTGATCGAAGCCCTCACGAACCAAATTCTCTACAGCATTTTGAGTTGGGCAGAATAATATGTCAGAAATCCTGTCTGTAAGAATTCGGTTTATTTCTTCAGGCATTTTCATGTTGAAAGACCGTAACCCGGCCTCAACATGCGCTGTGGGTATGTTCAGCTTTTTCGCGGCCAACGCTCCGGACAGGGTGGAATTGGTATCGCCATAAACCATTACCAAATCGGGTTTTTCTTTAAGCAGCACCTGCTCAATTCCTTCGATCATTCTGCCTGTCATGGCGCCATGCGACAAATTGTTAATTTCCAGGTGATACGTTGGTGTTGGTATATCCATCTCCTCAAAAAACACAAATGACATGTTGTCATCAAAATGTTGGCCGGTATGTACAATGATTTCCTTTAATCCGCCGTCGGCTACAATAGCACGGCTGACGACAGCTGCCTTAATAAACTGCGGCCGGGCACCAATTATGGTCACAATTTTCTTCACGAGACAATACGGTTTAACAATTCACTGAGTTGTTTCGACAGGTTTTGCCTGGAATATTGTTCAATGCCGTCACTGTTGATGAAAAGCTTGTTGTGCGAATATAAATTAAATAGTTCCAGGATGTATGCTTTAAGGGGTTCAACTTCGTTATAGCCGAATATTTTACCAGCGGAGGTTTCCCTGAGGATTGTTGCAGCATCTCCATCAGGAGGGCCAATGGCAATAACAGGTCTGCGGGCTGAGAGGTATTCGAAAAACTTGTTGGTAAGGATCCCTTTTGCATTGGGGGTATTGTTGATCGATAACAACAGAACAGACGAATTGCATAGGATGGCCGTTGTTTCGAGGTGGGGAACAAAAGCTGTCCGGGTCACATATTGCTGAAGTTCATAACGCTGAAGCGAGTCGTCCACTGCTGCATCGCACTTCCCGATCAGCTTGATTTCCAGCGCTGTTGCAAAAGGTTCATGTCGCCTGATCAGTTCTGAAAGGGCCCGCCATAGGTTTTCGGGATTACGCGATTTAGGCAGTGAACCCAGATGGGTAATACTGAATTTTGCATTGTCGGGTTTCGAAGCTTCAGCAGGTAATTCGTCAAATCCGTTGGTGAGGGTAGTTACATGCCCGGCACCTTTAAGCCTGAATTCACTGGTCATGCCAGGGCTTACGGTGATGATGTGATCGGCCTCGTTAAGCACACGTTGTTCAAGTTTCCGGTGCCGCCGGTCGGCCCAGCGTGCAAGCATGAGCTCCTGGTAAAAATCGATGTTGGTCCAGGGATCTCGGAAGTCGGCCACCCATTTGATGCCGGTTTTGTTTTTAAGTCGCCGTCCAATAAGATGCATACTATGCGGTGGACCGGTAGAAATGATCAGATTTGCAGGATGTTTTGCCAGGTATTTTGCCAGGTATTTCACTGATGGGGTAATCCATAGCATACGGGGGTCGGGAATGAAAAGGTTGCTTCTGATCCATAAGGCAATTTTACCGGCCAAGCCTTGTTTTTTCCTGTTGGTCATCAGTGCCACACCCATCCGTTCGTGTTGCTTCTTGCCGGTCAGCCATTTGTATAGGCTGTATGGTTCGGTTATAGGTCTTTTGATGATTTCTAACCCGGGAGGTATATCCTTTATCAATGAATCATCAATTTCCTGGGGTTCAGGATTGGAGGGTGTGTAAATAACCGGTTCCCAGCCATACATGCGCAGGTATTTGGCAAATTTCAGCCACCGCAGCACGGCGGATCCTCCACTGGGGGGCCAGTAATAGGTTATGATGAGTACGGTGGGCATGAATGACAAAACTTTTGACAATGTTACGGAAATTATACAAATAAAAAGCGCCATAAATCCCCGATTCATGGCGCTGTTTTATGAGTAGCTTTTGGTTCAGAATTATGCAATGGCATTAATTCAATTACACCCTAAATATTTCTGATGTCGCTTCTGATGCTATAACTTCCGCAGCAGCTCGTTCAGATTGACTTTATCACCCATGATTTCCGGCAGGCGCTCAGTGGAAACCCTTTCCTGTTGCAGTGTGTCGCGATACCGAATGGTTACGGTATTGTCCTGCAGGGTATCATGATCTACCGTGATGCAAAAGGGTGTGCCAATGGCATCCTG
>JAFGOR010000083.1 GCA_016926375.1 Bacteroidales bacterium | reverse complement strand
CGAGAGGTTGCGGAATGATGTTGGACCAATCGCGGAAAGTTTTTGCCCGATATACTCCTCGGGAATGCTGATTTCGGCAATTTTAATGTCATCAGAAATATTGTAAATGCTCAGGACTCCCGGCATGATCAGTTTCTCGGCAAAAACAACAGCAGTGTCGTATTCCGGGTTAATGGTTTCATCAACGCCAATTTGGTTCAGCACGGTTTTGTGGATCAGCGAACTTTCACGCCCATAGATGTTTTTCACTCCCAGTTTCCGGAGTTGTGCCGTGGTTTTAACCGATGAGCCAAAATCATCTCCAATGCAAACAATAACTTTATCACAGTCTTTTAGTGGCAATGTTTTCAATGCATGAATATCGGTAATGTCCATACTTACCGTGTTTTTAATTTTGTCCTTGAAAAATTCCACCTTCTCCATATCCTTATCCACTCCAATAACATCGTGCCCCAATGCAGTGAGGATTTTTGCCAACGATGCGCCGAAATTGCCAAGGCCAATAATTACAAAATTCATGGCTAAAATATTTTAGGTTATTATTATGTTCTCTTTTGGGTATCGGTATACCGAGGTTTTGCTTTTGCTGACGAGTGCAAACAGCAAGGTTAATATTCCCATTCTTCCGGCAAACATGAGCAGAATGAGAAACAGTTTTGAAAAGTCGGTCAGCAGAGGCGTTATGCCTAATGACAATCCAACGGTTCCGAAAGCAGAAACACATTCAAAGAGTATACTGAATGCACCTTTGTCGGGTTCGGCAATATGCAAGATAAGCGATGCACATCCGAGAATGATGATAGACAGGATGATAATGGCAAAGGCCCTGTCAACTGAACGTTCGTGCATTTCGCGACCGTGGAATTCGATGTGCCTGTTTACTCTGGCAATCCGCAAAACATTCATGAGTGCAATGGCAAAGGTGCTGGTTTTAATACCACCGCCCGATGAATTGGGTGAGGCCCCAACCCACATCAGAAATATCGTCAATACAACGGTTGAAATGGTAAGCTGCGACATGTTTACAGTATTAAAACCGGCAGTACGGGGAGTGATGCTTCCGAAAAAAGAATGTGCTATTTTTCCGGGTAATGTCATTCCTTTTAACGCAAATTCATTTTCGAAAATGAAAAAGAACGCGGTTCCCACCACAATCAGGAAAATAGTAGTATAAATTACCAGCCTGGAATTGATGTTGATCATTTTTGGGATAAAGGCCTTTCTGTGCCCAAATCGGATGACAGATAACAAGCTCTGCAGTTTGTACTTGATAAATGTGTACAGATTTAACAGTATTGGGAATCCGATTCCTCCCAGGATAATCAGAAAACCTATGATGTAAAGCACAGAATAAGAATTGCGGATTCTGACATCATACAACCCATCGGTTAATGTGGAAAAACCGGCATTGCAGAATGCGGAAATCGAATGAAAAACCGAGAATCTGATTTTGCTTCCAATTGTGGTAAAGTGATCTGAGTCCAGGTTCAGGTAAATAAATGACGCACCGACCAGTTCAAAAAGCAATGTGATGAAGATTACTTTGGCCAGTGTTTTACGAATCTCGGATACATTTTCTTCGCTTAGAAAATCGCTCAGCACAATTCTTTCAGAAAATGAAGAAGAACTGCCCTTAAAGAAGAAACCAAAGAAACTGGTAAAGGTCATGATGCCAATGCCGCCTACCTGGATGAGCATCAGGATAATGCTTTTTCCCAGCGCGGTAAAACGGGTGGCTGTATCCACAACAATCAGTCCGGTTACGCAAATTGCACTGGTAGATGTAAAAAGTGCGTCAACAAAGGTAATGGGTATGACAGTGGCATTGGGTAACATCAACAGTGCGGAACCGCATAAGATCAGGAACGCGAAACTCAGCATAAACAGCTGGGCAGGGTTCAATACCAGGGCTATGCCCCTGATGTCGAACCGGGAAAATTCGAAAATGAATAAACCCAAAATTACCAGTGAATAAACGTAATGGTTATTCAGCCAGGCAATATTGCGATCAACATCCATGGTGAAGGCAAATATCAATACCAATACAATCGAAGAAAACAGGAAAAAGTCGGAAGTAAAGCTTTTAAAGCCAAGGCAGATAATTGAACGCAGGGCATAAAAAAACGCAATTACTGTAAAGAGCCTGTGATAATAAAAAACATCTGAAGATGTTACAACAGATTTTTCTTCAAAGCCAATAACAAATATCGCCTTGATGAGCATGTATATCAGTACAAAAAGCAACAGGTAGTCAATGGCAGGACGGACTGCCTTGTTGATCAGTTTTGACCTGCCTCTGGAACCGAAAAATGGTCTGTTTGAATACATTCTGTTAAGAAAAAGCCGCCTAAATTACATTTAATATCATTCCCGGCAAATTGTTGGATGCTTTTTTTGATGATTTCATTTTTGTCATTTTTGAAGCAAATGGCTTTGGCAGAATTCGATTTTGTAACGGATTATTTTAATAACTTTAAACAAAACCTGTTTGAAACGGTTAATTGTTTGTAATCTCAATTTTTTAACCATAAAACGCTAAACACATGAAAAAAAACATGGGAGGTACCGATAAAGCCGTTCGCCTGCTTTTTGCAATGGTGGTGTTAATTCTGGCCCTGACTAAAGTAATTACCGGTACTTTGGCCATTGTACTGCTCATTCTGGCTGCTGTTTTTGTACTAACCAGTATCGTGAGCTTTTGTCCGCTTTACACCTTGTTGGGCGTAAATACCTGTAAAAGGAAAGAATAACCTGTTCAGGTGTTTTGCAACCAGCTGACATTCTTAACGATTCGGATGTCTTTTCAAGCAGTTCTTAGGCAGGATTGTGTTTTATGACTTCTGATAAAGCCGTAAAAATGAAATATTATTTTCTATCTTTGCCGGGAATATGATTTGAGAATCTGTGCTTTTTCTGACCAATGACTTTCTGATATTGGTCCATTCCGGCTCATCTTTTTAAATCCTCTGTTTTTGCGGATGCATTTACTATATCTCAACGACATATATTTTTAATTTCGATCAAATAATCAATTTAATTCAAATTTTAACAATTAAGCATGGCCAGATCACAGGAATCTTATAACAAAAAGGAAGTAAGGAACAGAAAAGAGAAAAAGCGTAAGGATAAAGTACTGAAAAGGCTTGAACGCAAGGAAAATGCCAGAGAAGGCAGTACCAACCTTGATGATATGATAGCTTATGTGGACGAAAATGGCAGAATCACATCTGAGCCGCCAGATCCTACAAGAAAAATAAAAGTGAATGCAGCAGATATTGAGGTCAGTGTTCCCAAGCGGGGTACTGAGGATCCTTCAAAATATATAAGGACGGGTGTAATCACATTCTTTAATGACTCGAAGGGGTTTGGTTTCATACGTGATTTGGATAACAAAAACAGTGTTTTTGTGCATATCAATGATATGGAGGAGCAGCTTGCTGAAAACACAAAAGTTACCTTTGAAGTTGAACAGGGCATCAGAGGGCAAAAGGCTGTGAAAGTTAAAAAAGCCCTTTAGGGGTTTCCTAAACCGCTTTTACTTTTTCTTGCCAGCAAACAACAAACAATTATCTTTGCCGTTCAAATGTTTATCAATTCTCATTTACGGCATATGTGGATCAAAACGGTATTTTTTTCTGCCCTACTTTCAACCATTTCAGTTTTTCAAACCGACCTATATTCACAGGATTTTAAAAAGATACCTCCGGAAAAACCCCGGCTGATCGTTGGCATTGTAGTGAGCCAAATGCGTTACGACTACATTCAACGGTTTTGGGATAAACTCGATGCAAGCGGCATTAAGCTTTTGGCGGACCGCGGCACCTATTGCAGAAACACCAGTTTCAATTATCTTTTTTCACAGCAGGGCGTGGGTCATGCGAGCATTTCAACCGGAACCATACCGGCTGATCATGGCATTGTTGGCCGTGAGTGGTATTTATACCTGCAGGACAGGATTGAACAAAGCACGGAAGATCCGATACAGAAGGCTGTTGGCGGTGATGTTGATAACGGGCATTACAGTCCCCGCAATCTCATGTGTACCTCATTTTCGGATGAGCTGAAGCTTTCAAACAATTTCCGGTCAAAGGTTTATTCTGTTTCTGCTGATCCTGCCCCCGGTATTTTTTCTGCAGGCCATACTGCCAACGGTGTTTACTGGTTTGACAAGCGCACAGGCAATTGGATCACCAGCACCTACTATACCGATAGTTTGCCGGGGTGGGTGGACATTTTCAATAAAAAAAGGTTTCCCGATTTATATCTGAAGGAAATATGGACACCCTTGTTCCCTATTGAAAGTTATACAGAAAGTCTTTCTGATAAGAACAAGTATGAAACCGGATTTAAAGGTCAGATAACTTTTCCGTATGAGTTGGAAGAGATTTCAGAAATCAAAAAGAATAAGCTGGATTATGGTTTGCTTGACAAAACTCCATTTGGTAACACCTTCACCAAAGATTTTGCTGCTACCCTGATACTCGATGAACAACTGGGAAAGGATGATGTTACCGATGTGCTGACCATTTGCTTTACTGCAATGGAAAACATCGGCAGTTTGTTCGGCCCGAATTCAGTTGAGGTTGAGGACGCCTTTCTGCGGCTTGACAAAGAGATTGCCCATTTTCTTTCGTTCCTCGACAGTGAGGTTGGTAAGGAAAATGTACTGGTTTACTTAACCTCTGATCATGGTGTGGCACAAATACCTTCGTATTTGAGCGACAACAAGATACCTGCCGGCTATTTCAACAAGAACGGAGCCTTGTCTCTTTTGATGAGTGCTTTAAACAACACTTACGGAAGGGGTGAATGGATCAGGGCCTATCATGCCCAGCAGATTTATTTGAATCATACCCTCATTGAAGACTCTAAGCTTTCACTCACCCAAATGCAGGATTATATTGCCCAGTTCATGTTGCAGTTCTCAGGAGTAGCCAATACGGTAACTTCGCATACACTGCAAACGGCCAACTTTACTGAAGGCGTATACAGAAAGATTCAGAACAGTTATAACCAGAAACGTTCGGGTGATGTGATCATCAATCTGAAAGCCGGATGGGTAGAAAAAAGTGATGTTTCCACAGGTGGTACTTCTTCCTATTCCTATGATTCCCGCGTTCCCCTAATCTGGTATGGATGGAAGGTTGGCCGGGGAAGCATTACCAGACAGGTTGACATCATTGACATTGCCCCCACCATCTCAACACTGCTGAATATTACATTCCCCAATTCATGCACAGGAACTCCGATTTTTGAGCTTGTTCAGTGAGTTTTTCTTCAGGCATTCTTTTCCGAAACCTAGAATGTAAGCTGCATGGTGGCACGTATTCCGAAAGGGCTGACATCCGGATGTTCGAGGTATGAAAAACGCCACACTGCATCAATGCGGAACAGTTTGAATATGTTTTCAATGCCTGCATTGGCTTCATAATAGGGTTCGCTCAATCCCGATAATCCTTCGGGAAAGGCCATCACCGTTTTGTTTTTGTCAGTAAGCTTTCCGTAGAGAATATTACACCCCACTACTTCCCGCAGGTGCAGCCGGCGCAACAGGGGGATTCTGTTCAGAAAGAAACCCTGAAAGTGATGCTCGGCAAACAAACTCATGTATTCATCACTGACGAATTCGTAATAATTCATCATGTTGAACGATAACGGATCCCAGGCATAGGTTTCATTTCCTTCGTGAAGTTTCAGTAAGGGATAGGGCAGGGTGCCCCATATTTTGCCAATGGTGAACCTGTATTTGATGTATCCGAAGGGACTGGTCTCCAGCTTATCGGAAATTTTCAGCCGGGCTTTGAAATAGTCGTAGTCGCTTCCCAGCATTCCTTTAGGTCCATACGTGATGTCGAGATCCAGGGCTGGATATTTTGATCCCAGGCTCTTGCGCTCAAATTTGCCCCAAACAAATTTCTCACGGTAGGCAAAATGGGTACTCAGGGTAATTTCAGAGGAGGTGAGTGATTCACCCGAAAGCGTATCAGCGGTTTCCGAGAGCGGATTAAAAGGCACGTACCGGGTTGGGTAAACGGTCTGGTGATTTACTTTCAAGGTATTGGAAAATCCGGGTGCCCATTCGTGCTCATAATAGGCATTGAACTGATCCACCATGGTGAGCTTGTAGTTGGGATTTCTCCTCAGCACCGAAGTCATCCAGTTGTCGTCGAGAAAAGCATTGTCGCTCTTCCCCAACTGGCGGATATCGTGAAAATAGGAAACCGTAGTTGTTCTTCGGGGATTGGTATTAAACATGTAAGTCACATTCAAACCATATTTAATTCTCTTGTCCTTGAATCCGTAAGCAATATGGCCGCCAGGCATTATTTTGGTACTGAAATCGTTGCTCGTACGTCCGCCGAGTCGCAAACGTGTTCCTTCTATTTCATTGGAGCTCAGGGTTGTATAATAAGGCCCCAGTTCAATCGGACCCATTACAATATAATAATTGGTCAGCATGGTCATTAGGGTGTTGATGGTCTTGAAAAGAGGCACCTTTTTGACGGAATCGACCATGGTGTATATTCTGCTGTCTTCTTCCGACAATTCGGTTTTCCGGTTTTGGCCCCAGAAAACATCATCCCGGTCGAGGTTGTTTTCGAGCAGGTAGGTATCGGTGGTCATTTTTTTCACCGGTTCCGGAACCGGATCATTTAACCTAATGCTGTCATAAACGGCTGTTTTGCGACCGAAAAAGCCGTAGGTTTTTTCAGCCAGGTTGAAATCAATGACGATGTCCTCGCTGGTCAGAAACCAGGTGGTGTCATTAATCTGGTCGTATTCATAAGTGGCCACCATATCTTTCAGCAGGTTCAGATTTACATCTGCCGAAACCCGAAGCTGCACTTTTTTAATGGCGTAACTGGTATCTGCTACCCATAAGAAACCATGAAAGGTTCTTTCCTGTTTTCGTTTAGGTTTAAACGAAATCTTCCGGCACCAGTTTCCGTCGATAAAAGCGCTGTCCTCAAGCAGGTACTTATAATACATGCGTCCGACTCCGGCAATCGGACTCACGAAACCGGGATCGAAAAAATAGATGAAATCATCATAAATATTCAGATGCTGGTACATTTTACCGGTATACTGGGACACCGTTTTGTTTTCAATGCCGCTGATTTTAAAAGCTTCAATTACCTCACGGTTGACAGGAGGGTTTTTGGACCGGTATATTTTAGATACGGTCTCAGTTATTAGCAGCGGGAGATAGTTCTTATTGAACACTTCGGAAGAATCCATGTAGTCGAATACAAAGCTGAAATCCCTGATCATGCGGGCGTCCTTAAATTTTTCATCTATGTTGTTCATATCGAGCCGCAACTTGGTGTAGGCCTTGTATTGGTAATTCGCCAACTTATCCGGATTGTTTATCTTCTTGCGATCATTGATCCGGCGCAGCATTTCAAACGCAGGATTTTCTCCGGGTTTCACCACAACTGCCTCAAGGGCTATGCTTTTGGGCACGAGCCGGATGTTGAAACTCTGGGTAGTTCCTTTAACAACTGCCAGTCGGGCCACTTCATAACCCAGGCTCGAAACGAGCAGGGTGTCCATGGCTTTGGTTGTGGAAAGAAAGAATGATCCGTCGTTCTCGCTGATGGTGCCTACCAGGCTGTGAAGGAATCCAATATTTACATAGGGAATGGGTTCGCCGGTTTCGCTGTCGGTAATCTTACCGGTGATGACGGTTTTTTGAGCTGTAGCCGGCAGGATGACACTGGCAGCGATTAAAAGCATGAAAATGCAGACCTTGTTCATTTCAGTTATTGCGTGTGTCAAAGTAAACTAAATTATTCATTATCGGAGTGGCCTGCAAAAACCGTGCTTAAAATTCCCAACGTGCACCCAGCGTGGGCATAAGTTCCCATTCATTAGGCCCCACAGGGAAATTTTTACTGATTTCCAATTCGCCACCCAGGGCAATTTTGGGTGTAACCAGGTACCAGATTTGTGGTTCTGTTTGAAAGACAATTTCTTTAGAATCGGGATCGGCAATTTTATCCTGCGACCAGATATCGGCAAAACCGGTAAATAATACCCGGCCATTGAGCAAGGGTTGAAACCATACCAGGGTAAATTGGAAGTCAGGTGTATCCATGCCTCTTGGCATCCGGCACAGCCATTGGGTGGTAAGCACCACCTGTCCGATTTTTACGGGTTGACTGAAACCGGCCAGAAAAATACTGTTGTAAGTGAATGATCCGGTAAAAATACTGCTGTCAATCGGATATGCCCCAAATCCGTCATTATATTCAATATGAAAGGTTAATTCATCAAAGGCGTTCATTTTTCTCAAACCGGGAATGTAAAAATCCCTTGCTATTTCCCAATATGCAGCAGACATGCTGCGTGGATTTCCCGGGTAATCAAAATCAAAATCTGCAAACCAGAATGTGGATCCCAGCGTGTCGGGCCGGAACATCTCAAGGGTGGCGGTGAAGAATTTCCGGTTCTCGCCAAAATCATAATGCAACTGAAGATTTTGCGATTTCAGCATAACAGGAGACAAAAAGAACAGCAATACAATTATTTTTTTCATGACTCGTTTTTTATAAAGAAGTGCAAAAATAGGAAATATGCACTCAGCACAAAACGATAAGTAAACAGGCACAGTCATTTTATCTTTTATTTCTGTATCGTTAAAGACAAGCCTTATGGCACAATAGTTGCATCACAGGTATGCCGGATTGTCAGACGGGTCAAACAGAGTCTGTTTGAAATTTCATTTATTTGCGCAGGAATTACTATTTTTAAACTAAATTAATTTGAGGGGAATGAAAAAGTTTAAATGTTGTTGGGGTGGAATGATTTTACTGGTTTTAGCAGGATGTTCAAAAGACAATGACCTGAATTTTTTTTCCGTGAGGCAGGATATTGAATTCGGAGCACAGCTCGATTCAACCATTCTGGCTAATCCCGCGGAATACCCTGTATTAAGCCGGACCCAATATGCAGAGGTATACAGCTATCTGGAAACCATGTTGGGAGATATCCTTGAATCAGAAGAAATCTTGTATAAGGATGAGTTTGCCTGGAAGCTTACCATCATCAACAGTGATGTGGTTAACGCATTTGCTGCTCCCGGCGGTTACCTTTACTTCTATACCGGCTTGCTTAAGTATCTGGATAACGGAGCGCAACTTGCAGGGATTATGGGACACGAAGTTGCCCATACCGACCGGAGACACAGTACTGAAGCCATGACCAAGGAATATGGTTTTTCGGTTCTCATTTCCATTTTATTGGGAAATGAACCTTCACAAATGGAGCAGATTTTGGCCAGTCTGGCACTGAATGGAACGATACTGGCTTATTCCCGGAAGAATGAAAATGAAGCGGATCAGTATTCCGTGTATTACTCAGCTGATACACGTTATTATAATCCATTGGGCGTATCGATTTTTTTCCAGAAAATGATTAGTGAGCAGAATACTGACGGAACGGGAATTCCGGAGTTTTTAAGCACGCATCCGAGCGATGAGAATCGGATTGCCAATATCAGCACTATATGGAATAACCTTAAGAATGAAGAGCCTGAATTGAACAGTGTCGATTGGAAGGAACTTGTATCTGAGCATACCACCATCAAGGCATTGCTGCCCTAATGGAAAAATCGACCTGTTTTTACCGGAGATAAATATGAATTGAACGATTATTAACCACATTATGAATTACCGGCACACATTGGAAGCAGCGCTTGAAAACCTGCACGAAATTGAGGAATTGATCAGCGGATTTGCAGGCAGTGAAAAAATTCCCGCAGTGGAAATCGATCTGGTTCTGCAGAAGATGCGGAATATGTATGAGCTCATGCTCATGGTCAGAAAAGAACCGGCAAGCGGGGAGGTATCTGAAGTAGCTGAAAAGCATATGACATCTGCCGCTGCTCCTGCTGATCCTAGTGCAGCTGCCCCTGCCCCTGCTCCTGCCACTGCCACTGCCACTGCTGCTGCCCCTACTGCTTCTGCTGCTCCTGCCACTACTGCCGCTGCCGCTGCTGCTGCTCCTGCTGCTCCTGTTGCCCCTGCCGCTGCCGCTGCTGCTGCTCCTGCTGCTCCTGTTGCCCCTGCCGCTTCTTCTGCCCCGGCCACTGTAGCTTCAAAAGAAAAGCCTTCAAAACGAGCAAAGACTGTTGAAACCCTGGCCGATCAGTTTCAGGGTGGGGCCACCCTGCATGAAAGCCTCCACAACAAAATCAGCAACGAGGAGGACACACTGGCGCATGCCAAACCGGTAACTGATCTGCTTTCGGCAATAGGAATCAACGATCGGTATACTTTTATCAGAGAGCTTTTTAACGGCGATTCCGGAAAATTTGAAAGCGCAATCAAATTTCTCAATGATGCCACCAGTTTCAATGATGCCTATAACTATATGTTATTATATTTCAACTGGGATATGGAGAGTGAGCCAGTGCAACTTTTACTCGATATGATTCGCCGTAAGTTTATCAAGCGTAAAAATGAGTAAGCTGTTTATTGTGCCTACACCTCTGGGCAACCTTGAAGATATCACGTTGCGCGCTATCCGTGTGCTCAGGGAAGTTGATCTGATTCTTGCGGAAGACACGCGGACAACGCGGAAATTGCTGAATCATTACGAGATTGATACAAAACTTCAATCCTATCACATTTTCAATGAGCATCAAAAGACAGCAGAACTAGCCAACCGGGTTGAATCCGGTGAAACCATGGCTCTGGTAAGTGATGCCGGCACGCCGTCTATCTCCGACCCCGGTTTTATGCTGGTAAGGGCATGTGTTGAAAAGAACATTCAGGTGGAGTGTCTGCCGGGAGCCACAGCTCTGATTCCTGCGTTGGTGGTTTCGGGTTTCCCAAGTGATAAGTTCTGTTTCGAAGGCTTTCTTCCGCATAAAAAAGGCAGGAAAACAAGGATGGCAGAGCTGGCCCTTGAACCGCGCACCATCATACTGTATGAGTCGCCTCACCGAATTCTGAAAGCATTGCAGGAGTTGCAACAGGTGATGGGTGATGAAAGAAGATGTTCGGTTTCCAGGGAACTGACCAAATTACATGAGGAAACCATCAGGGGAACCTTCACAGAGCTAATCGGCCATTTCACAAAAAATGCACCGCGCGGGGAAATGGTGGTGGTAATTTCTGCCTTATAGTTAATTACTGTGGGCTTTAATTCAGGTGCCAGGTTCAGGATTACTGCCAATCGGCAAGCTTTACTCCAGTCTGGTCAGGTAAATATTCCTGAACTCAATGTCCTTTCCTTCACTTTGAAGACATATGCTCCCTTTAGCTACTGTGAGGCCGGTGCCTTTGTTCTGCAAAGTTCCGTTAATATATACTTCAATGGTATTGCCCCTGCAGATGACCTCCATGGTATTCCACCCGCCAACCGGCAATTCATTTGACTCATTCATTTTCCGGATGATCCTGTTGTTTTCATCTGTGCGTTCGTTCATGCTGGCTCCGGCAACACAAATAAAGTCGCCGGCATCGCCGGCTTTCAGCTGAACTTCGATGCACTGCGGCCATTGTGCATCGGGTTCCTGTGCATGGATAAAAACACCGCTATTGGTTGCCTCAATAGGCCAGCGCCACTCCAGGTGGAGCTTGTAATCGGCAAACTGCTCGCGGGTTCTCATATACCCGAAAGGATTCCCTGTAATACGGATGGCCGCATCTTTAACCATGAAAACACTTGACGGATCAACCGGTTGGTCTTTGATAAAGAATACCCAGCTGTTGAGATCCCTGCCGTTAAACAGGCTCGTGTTGAGCACGGGAGCACATTCCCTGATTTGCTGACCAGACAATGATGAGCTCAGTAAAAACATAACAAGTCCAACCATCATATCGTGAGTTTTCATATTGATTTCTTTTTGATCAAATATAAAGTATTTCAAATTGGAATTAGTTGCACAAAATTCCTTTAATTTCTTTTTAACAGAACAGGGGTTTCTGAAATATTTGTATATTTACATACCGACCGTCGGTATGTAAATGAATTTATGAAAGAGCATAAAGATCAGCGGGTCAATTCGATCATCGAGGCAGCCATTAACGAATTCGTTGAGAAAGGATATGCAGGGGCTTCTATGGAAGGTATTGCCAAAAGGGCGGAGCTTAGCAAAGGAGGCCTTTATCACCACTTCAGCAGCAAAGCAGAAATACTTTTTATGGTTAACCAGCGATTCCTGGAACCTGTTATGGAACTGGCCGGCAAAATTGAAGTAGCTCATTCTGTTGTAGCCGGACTGAACCGGTACATTCATGATTATTTTCACTACTGGAGCTGTCACCAACGTGAGCTGAACCTGTATTTCCTGACTATGAGCGAATCGTTCAGCAATCCACAGATTATGGAACTCTACAGGGAATCGACCCAAACAATTTTTGAATATTTCGGGCGATTGTTTCAGAAAGGACAGGCAGAAGGTGTGCTTAAGCCCTGCAATACCTATGCCCGGGCTGTTGCTCTTGTATCGTGCCTCGACGGATACCTGGGTTACCTGCTGATTGATCCGCAGCTTGATACAGAGGATATTGAAAAGGAGATTCAGCAGATTTTCATCAAGGCCTTGCTGGTGAGTAACAACAATGATTTCTGATAACTACAAACAACAATGATTGAAACGGAAGTGATGGATAACATCATTGAATTGAAACACCTCACCCGAAAGTTCGGAGACCTTATTGCGGTGAGTGACTTGAGCCTGGAAATCAAACGAAAGGAAATATTTGGTTTACTTGGGCCTAACGGAGCCGGAAAAACAACTACCATCAGCATGATTTGCGGCATGCTGGAGCCCACTGAAGGAAGCATCAGTTTTAAAGGATTTGGAGGTAAGGAACCCAAATCACTTATCGGGTATTGTCCGCAGGAAAACATATTTTACCCGAAACTGACCTGCATGGAACAACTCGTTTTTATGGGACAGATGTTTGGGGTGAATAAGATAACCTGTTTGGAACGTGCGGGGCAATTATTGACGCTCCTGGGTTTGTCTGATAAAGCTGAAGAAATGGCAGTGAACCTTTCCGGAGGTATGAAAAGGAGACTCAATAT
This sequence comes from Bacteroidales bacterium, assembly GCA_016926375.1. Taxonomy (GTDB): domain Bacteria; phylum Bacteroidota; class Bacteroidia; order Bacteroidales; family UBA10428; genus UBA5072. The sequence continues at coordinate 21,037 of JAFGOR010000083.1, read as the reverse complement.
ATGCCTGGCCCTGATACACGATCCGGAGATTTTGGTACTGGATGAGCCTGAAGCCGGTCTTGACCCGCAAAGCCGCATTCTTGTAAGGGATTTCATCCGCAGATTTGGCGAAAGCAAAACAGTAATCCTGACCACCCACAACATGGACGAAGCCGATCGTATGGCACACCGTATTGCCATTATCGATTACGGAAAGCTGCTCTTGCTTGATACTCCGCACAACCTGAAAAGAACCATTGGGGAGGGAGATATGCTGGAGATTGTACCGGAAAATAGCAGTGGCAATGATGTAACCGGTTTCATTGATCAGGTGTCAGCACTGGTTCCACAGATAAACAACAACCCGCACACCTTGTTGTTCAGGCATCCCGACATGCTGGAAATAATGCCTTCTATAAAGCGTATTGCGGATGAAATGGGGTTTAAAATTGCCGAGTTCAAATTGCGGCAGAATACGCTTGAAGATGTGTTTATTCATTTAACCGGTAGAAACCTGAGGCCATGAAACTATTTGCTGTAATATCAAAGAGTTTGAAAGAACAGGTACGCAGTTACTGGGTTCTTTTGCTCACGCTCTCCATGGGCCCTTTCTTTATTTTTGTTTATTACCTGATTGTGGAGTCGTCCAAACCACAGTATGACATTCTCTTTGTCAATAACGACAAAGGCGTTGTTGTGAATAACAACCGTGTGAATCACGGTGAACGCCTGATAAACTATTTTACTATTCAACTGAGCGACACTGCCGGAATTCCTTTTCGTGTGAAGGAAACCGGTGACAGAAACCTGGGCGTAAAGACGCTGAAGGAGAAGCATGCGGATGCACTCCTTACAATCCCTGAGATGTTCTCAGAAAATGTAATGGCAAAGACAAATAGCGATAGCTCAAATACGGAACCTGTTGAATTTATGGGCGATCTTACCAATACCAGTTACCTGATAAGCGCGGTTTGGGCCGGCGAATTGCTGAATGATTACATGTACCAGGCAACGGGCAAACAGAAAATGGTGAGCATAGCCGAAATCCCATTGGGCTCATCAGGTACCCTTGATGATTTCAATCTGGTTGTTCCCGGTATATTGGTAGTTTCTCTTATCATGCTCATGTTTACTTCCAGCATTGCATTTGTCTCCGAAGTGGAAAACAAAACCATCATGCGGCTCAAGCTATCCGGGGTCACCACCCTGGAGTTTCTTGGCGGGATAGGTGTTGTGCAAATATCAGTAGGTGTAGTTTCAATGTTACTCACCCTGCTAACTGCGATTTTATTAGGTTTCCAATATGAAGGATCATTGGGTATCCTGCTGCTCATTGCTGCACTTACCAGTATGTCGATCATCGCTTTCAGCCTGGTCATTGCCTCTGTTACCAAATCGGCCAATGAAGTGCTAATCGTTGGCAACTTTCCCATGTTCCTGTTCATGTTCTTTACCGGTGCAGCTTTCCCACTTAAAAGTGAAGCCCTGTTCACCCTTGCCGGATATCCGATTAACGTTCAGGGGCTGATGACTCCTGTTCATGCCATCTCGGCTTTGAACAAAGCACTGGTGATGAATATGAGCCTGCTCAGCATACTGCCTGAAATTATTGCTATTCTTCTGCTAACCTTATTGTATTTTATTATTGGAGCAATGATTTTCAGGCATAGACATCTGAAACTGGCATAAGTTCATCTTAATACCCAATAATCGATTTAATTGAAAGTAGGAACAGGGAGGTATTGTTCAGCGAAAAAAAAACTGCAAAATTGCGAAACATAATTTGTTTCCAATTCAGAAATGGCTATATTATAAGCAAACAATTTGATTAAATTATAATCATTAATTTTAAGTATGAAAAAACTAATAGCCTGTTGTGGTTTGAATTGCGAAACATGCGATGCAAGAAAAGCCACCGTTGAGAACAACAACGAACTGAGAAAGGCCACTGCTGAGAAGTGGCAGCAAATGTACAACTCACCCGAAATTAAACCCGAATCAATCAACTGCACCGGATGCCGGGAAAATGGGGTGAAGTTTTCCTATTGTAGCTTATGTGAAATCCGCGGATGCGTAAAAGCCAAAGGATATGAGACCTGCAGTGAATGTGCCGATATGGCCACCTGCCAAATTGTTGCCATGGTTCACAAACATGTACCCGAAGCCATTACCAACTTAAAGCAACTCAACTGAGCCTTAATCGGGATGATTGCGAGCCAATGACTTCCAAAGTTTATCAAAATTCAGCGGTTTCGAAATGAAGTCATCGAAATTACTGTTCAATATGGTTTCTTTGTCTCCTGCCTGTGCATAAGCGGTTAAGGCGATAACCGGTATTTTACTGTTTATTTCCTTAATGAGTGCACAGGCTTCAATACCATTCATTACCGGCATTTTAATGTCCATCAGAACCAGTATGTTGCTTTCTTTTTTGCTTTGGATATATTCCACAGCTTCCTTACCGTTATGTGCCCAAAACAGGTTTGTGCCCGTCTTTTTTAAGAGTTTTTCGATAAGCAGGTAATTGTCCGGTTCATCTTCGGCAACCACAATCGTGGTTTTTTCCAGGTTCAGTGTTTTCTCATTTTTGCTTTCAGTTTCTGTACTTGCCTGTTGGGAAGTATTGTAAGGAAGTGTAAATGAAAAATCAGATCCTTTATTTACTTCCGATTCCACAGTAATATCACCACCCATCTGCTTGACAAGGTTTCGGCAAATGGACAGGCCTATTCCTGTGCCCTGGTGAAACCTGCTTTCAACGGGCTCAATTTTGTGGAAGTAATCAAAAATTCTCGTTTTATTACTCTGTGATATGCCAATTCCTGTATCCTGCACGAAAAAGCGGATGTATTCTCCCTCCAGGCGGTAACCGAATTTGATGGAACCTTGTTCAGTGAATTTATAGGCATTGTTTATCAGGTTGATCATGATTTGCCTCAACCTGACCGGATCAGCATAAAGATAGGTCTTTGGTTTGTTGTTGAGATCGCAGCAAGAAATGTCGAGCTTTTTGTCATTTTTGAGGTCATAAAATCCCTTTAATTCTGCCAGCAAATCATCCACACAGAACCGTTCATTGTACAATACAAGCTGGTTTGCTTCAATCATCGAAATATCCAGGATGTCATTGATTATGGTGAGCAAGGTATCGCTGTTATTTTTGATTGTTGCGATGTAAGATTGTTTCTCATTCTTATCCAACGTGTCATCATCCAGCAGGCTTGAGAACCCTACAATGGCATTCATGGGCGTACGGATTTCGTGTGACATGTTGGCCAGGAAAGATGACTTAAGCTTGTCGGATTCCTCTGCTTTATCCTTGGCTACGGTTAACTCCCGGGTCCGTTCAGCAACCAGACTTTCCAGCTCGTTTCGGTGCCTGAGCAGCTCTTCATTCTGTATGGTAATTTCTTCCTGCTTTTCCGTCAGAAGAGAATTTGCATAAGAAAGTTCTTCGGTTCTTTTTGACACCGTTTCTTCCAGAATGTGCTGCCGCTCTTTCAGATTGTTGGTTCTTACACGGTTTATATAATAAGCAATGGAAACTATGAATAAGGCCAACAGTATTTTAAAAAGCAGCGTATTCCACCAGGCAGGCCTGATTACAATTTTAATTTCTGCCGGATGCTCATTCCAAATACCACTGGGGCTGGATGCTTTGACTTTAAAGGTGTAGGTGCCGGGGGGCAGGTTTGTATAGGTAGCACTGTGTTGATTCTCTACCAGGTTCCAACCCTTCTCGAAGCCTTCCAATATGTAGGCGTACTGAACGTCCTTTGGCGACAGGTAATGTAATGCTGAAAAATCGAGACTGAAAACATATTCCCTGTGTGAGAGAACCAGTTTTTCCAAGTGGTGGATCGATTTTGGAAGGATGACTCTGTTGTTGATCTTTTCTCCAACAGCTACCGGCTTGTTGAAAATGCGGATATTCACAATTTTCGTAACCGGAGGCCTGGATTCTTCCCCAATCACCTCGGGATAGAAAATCTGGTAACCACTAAGTCCTCCGATATAGACTTCACTGTTCAGACTATCATACATGATGGCATTGATTGAGAAGGGCTGATCCTGCCTGTATATCGTTGTTGCGTAAAATTTAAGTGAGGAATCTGCCGGGTTGAACTCACCAAGTCCCTGGTCGGTAAGCAACCAAATCACATTGTAGTTGTCTTCGGTAATGCCGCTTACATGATTGTTAAGGTATTTTATGAAAGTTTTCCTGCCCTTCTCATCAACGACCATCTTATCAAGGCCGTCAATGGTTCCAACCCACAGGTTGTTCCGGTGATCTAATTTAAGAGAATAAATGGTATTGTGACTCACGGTTCCTAAAACCCCCGGATTGTGCCAGTAAGTTGTAAAAACTTCATTGCGGGTATTGAATTCGCAAAGGCCTCCATTTTCAGTACCAATCCACAAGATACTGTCATTGTATTGAACAACTGACCAAACAATATTTGAGCTGATGCTGGCCGGGTTACCTTCAACATGTATGTAATCTTTGAATGTTTTGGTTTTTTTGTCAAAACGCAGCAAGCCTTCGGCATAGGTAGACAGCCACAGGTAGCCGTTATTATCTTCCATCATGTTGAGGATATGCGTTAACCCCGGTGCGTCAGGGTTTTTATAGTACCTCTCAAATCTGTTTCTTTTACTATCGAACCTGTTCAAACCCTGAACTGTTCCTATCCAAATGTCGCCATTTCTATCCTCAATTATGGATCTTACTTCATTGTGACTTATTGAATAGGGATCATTCGCGTTATTCTGGAAAAGTGAAAACTTTCCCGTTTTCCGGTCATATATGTTCAGACCGTTCTGAGTTCCTATCCACAGCAAATGTCTGCTGTCTCTGAAAATACAGAAAATAATGTTGTTGATCAGGCTGTTTGATTCTCCGGGGATTGCAGTAATATGCCTGAAAAGATCACCTTCTTTATTGAATTTATTAAGCCCGTTCCAATCGGTTCCTACCCATACTGATCCGGTGCGGTCCTCCAAAATGGAGTATATGGAATTTCCAGTGATGCTGAAAGGACTGCTTTTATCATTTTTATAATGAACAAACTTATAGTTGATTTTTTTCCTGTTAGATCGCGATGTGTTTTCTTCCTCCTGAATCACAATTTTGTCCAGTCCTCCTCCCCAGGTGCCAACCCAAACGGTCCCCGACGGGTCACAATACAGCCTCATGATGATGTTATTTCCGGGTCCTTTATCGTCATCCCCCTGATGCGTAAACCGTGTAATTTTGTTTGTTTTGGCATTCAGTAGATTGAGCCCGTATTCCCAGGAACCGGCCCAGATGTTTCCCCCATTGTCTGCACAAACAGCTGCAATATTGTTGTTGGTTAAGCTGTTTGAATTTTCGGGGTTATGATAATATCCCTTGAATATTCCTGTTTTTGGATTGAACTTGTCTAATCCGCCCTGTGTGGCAAGCCAGAGAATACCGTCAGACGATTCGGCAATATCTGTAACAATATTGGAACTGATGCTGTTCTTACCCTCCTGGTGCAGGTGATGAATAAACCTGTATTGTTCAACAGGTTTACTCTGTTTGTTGTAAGCAACAGTCTTCTCAATCTTATCGATTCCTCCTCCCCAGGTAGCGGCCCAGATTGTTCCGGTATGGTCAACCAGAAGTTTATAAATTGTATTTGTAATCAAACTGTTGGAATCAGCCGGGTCGTGTACAAATCGCCTGAATTTGTCGGTTTCCGGGTTGTAAATACACAAGCCGTCTACTGTGGCAATGAAAATAGCTCCGGTTGAATCCTCACAGATTGACCTGATATGGCTGTTTATCAGGCTGCTCTCGTCATTGGTAACCGGAAGAAATTCCCTGAAGTTGTTGCCATCATATCGGTACAAGCCTCCGTAGGTGCCAAACCATAGAAAACCTTCCCTGTCCTGATAAATGCAAACTATGGAACCATTATTGAAATTCTCTGCACCGAAAAAATTCTCAAATTTTACAGGCGTCTCCTGGGCCATTAACATGCCGCTCATTAAGCTGCTGCATAACAGCACAAGCAACAGGCAAACCCTATGCAATTGCAAGTTTCTGATTATCATCCTTACCGGAAATATAATGTAACAACAATACAAAACAATCACTGTTAATTTAGCAAAAAAAACCAAATATTTATGATTTGAGTTTTGTTTTAACAAGATGTTCACCGGGAGGAGGTAGTGAAACGGTTCAGTTATCGGTTTTTTTGGTTAATGTATCCTGGTAGAATGATAAAAGTTCCCTGAGTCGCTCAGGAATCACTGGTTTCGAAATATAATTATCAAAAGAGGCTTTCATTATCCTGTCTTTGTCTTGTGCCAGTGCAAATGCGGTTAAAGCGATAACCGGTATTTTGCTGTTGATCTTTTTTATCGCCTCACAGGCATCGAAACCATTCATCACTGGCATTTTTATGTCCATCAGTACCAGATGGTTTTCCGGATGCTCAATTGTACTGAAATACTCAACAGCTTCCTTGCCATTATGTGCCCAACTAACCTTTGCATTGTTTTTCCGCAGAAGTCTTTCAATCAGGTGAAAGTTGTCGGGTTCGTCTTCTGCAATCAGAACATGAATCTGGTTGAGTTGAGCGGTTTCACCTGAAACCGGCAAGTCAATCTGTTGCGCATGTTCACCCTGTATAAATGGTAAGGTGAAACTGAATACGGAACCCACATCGATTTCCGATTCTACAATAATTGAACCACCCATTAGCCTAACCAGCCTTTCACAAATTGAAAGGCCAATTCCGGCACCCTGGTAAAACCGTTTCTTATCGGGTTCTATTTTGTGAAATTGCTGGAAAATATTCTTCCTGTTTTCTTCACTGATGCCAATCCCTGTATCTTCAACGTAAAACTGAACTACATTGTCAACAACATGATAACCGAAACGTATGTAGCCATGATCTGTGTATTTATATGCATTGTTGAGCAGGTTGGTCATTATCTGCCTGAACCGGATAGGGTCATTGTGAATAAAAGTTCTTTCACCGGGGGTGTCAGCTATCAGCCCTATATACAGCTTCTTTTCGTTTTTTAAATCATAATACTTCTTTAATTCCATAAGGGTATCATCCACGCAAAAACGCTCCTTATACAACACCAGCTGGTTTGCTTCAATAAGGGAAATGTCCAGAATGTCATTGATCAGGGTAAGTAAAATATCGGAATTGTTTTTAATTGTTTGAATGAAGTAGCTTTTCTCTGTCTGGTCAATGGTGTCATCATCCAGCAGGCTGGCAAAACCAACAATGGCATTCATGGGGGTGCGGATCTCATGTGACATGTTAGCCAGAAACGAAGATTTGAGCTTGTCAGATTCCTCCGCTTTTACCTTGGCTTCCCTGAGTTCTGCGGTTCTCATATCAACCAGGTCTTCAAGATCGTTTCTGTGCTTCAGCAGTTCTTCATTCTGCATGGTGATTTCTTCCTGTTTTTCTTCCAGCAAGGTATTCACCTGTGTAATTTCTTCCTGCTTTTGAGCGAGCATACCATTGGCCTTACTTAGTTCTTCCGTCCTTTTCCTTACCATTTCTTCAAGTTGCAGCTGCCTTTTTTTCAGTATCCTTATCCGCAAGCGAAAGAAAATGGTGCCTGCCATGATTGCAGTCAGCACTGCTGCTATCCGAAATAAAATGGTTTTCCACCAGGGAGGTCTGATATACAATTGCAGTTTTGTTGGTATTGGATTCCATACGCCGTCATTGTTGGCTGCCTTAACCAGAAATGTATAACGACCGGGAGATAAATTGGTGTAAGTGGCAAGTCGTTGATTTTTGACATAATTCCAGTCTTTATCAAATCCTTTGAGCATAAAGGCATATTGGTTTCCCTGAGGTGATTGATAGTGGAGTGCTGCAAATTCAAAAGAAATCACATATTCCCTGTGCGACAATTCAAGAGTTTGAACAGAACTGATTACTTTGTCAAGAATAATCCGGTTGTTTACTTCATCGCCGATGTGAACCGACCTGTTGAAAATTCTCAGATCAACTATTTTTGCAATTGGAGGTGTTTTATTACCCATGACCCTGCCGGGTTGGAACACATTGAATCCGTTTATTCCGCCGGCATATATTTCTCCTGTTTCCTTGTTTCTGCAAATGGCATTGATTGAAAACTCAATATCCTGTAAGCCATCCTCCTGGTAATAATTTGTGAATAAATTGGCAGCAGGATCCAGCATGGACAATCCTTTAGCCGTTGTAATCCACAAATGACCAAATTCGTCTTCAACAATTCCGTTCACGGTTTGGGCTGCAAGCCCATCTTCTTCAAAATAGCTTATAAATATAGGTTTTCCTGTTGCATCAAAGGAGAGTTTGTTTAAACCAAGGGAGGTGCCTACCCACAGGTTGTTTTCATGATCGGGTAATAGGGTCAAAACATAATTATTACTCAACGTGGTTGTATCTTCCGGTATGTTCTGATAATTGACAAACTTCTCACCGTCCGGATCAATATAGTACAAGCCATTTCGGTGACTTCCTATCCACAGGTTTCCTTTTTCGTCTTCAATAATTGACCAGATGATTTCGTTGCCTAAATTTTTTGTTTCGTGCAACTTGTTCTCATACTTGATGAATTGTTCATTTTTGGGATCAAACAGATACAGCCCATATTCATATGTGCCAACCCATATTTCTCCGTTTCGGGACGCCTGTAAAGAGATGATGTTGTTAGCTGACGGATTATCCGGATCAATATAGTACCGTTTGAAATTTCTATTCTTCGGATCATATTTATTGAGGCCCAACAAAGTTCCCAGCCAGATGGTTCCATCAGGGTCTTCAACAATTGACCGGACCACATTGTGACTGATGGAGGAAGGGTTATCGGGATTGTACTTGAAATGGGTATATTTTTTCGTGTTTTTGTCATAAACATTTAGTCCGTCCTGTGTGCCAATCCACAGAATATTCTTCTTATCCAGCAGAATGGAGAAAATTTTGTTATTAGTCAGGCTGTTGGGATTGGATGGTTCTGATCTGACTATCCGGAATTTGGCCTGCGTTTTTTCAAACCTATTGACCCCGCCCAGGTCGGCTCCTACCCACATAACACCTGTCTGGTCTTCATAAATCGAATAAATGGTATTACTACTAATACTCCATAGGTCGTTCGCTTCATGTTGATACCTGACAAAGAGGATATTTTCATCCGGCTCCTTACCGGGAAATAACTTTCCGTGTTCTTCAGCCGTCATGCTTTTGTTCAGGCCGCCTCCCCATGTTCCTGCCCAAATCTGACCCGAGTTGTCGCAAAACAGTTCCATAACAATATCATGACTGATACTGTATGGATCCTGGCGGTTGTGTAAATACCGGGTAAATTTTTTTGTTTGCGGATTGAACATATTGAGTCCGCCACCCCAGGTTCCGGCCCATACATTACCATTTTTGTCAACGCATACTGAGTTGACATCATTACTGCTGATACCGGACGTGTTGCGGGAATCATTCAAGTATACAGTGAATTCATTTTTTTCTTTATTATAGTGGTTCAGTCCTTTGTTGGTGGCAATCCACAGAGAACCATCAGGTGATTCTGTCATGTCGGCGATATGGAGTGAGCTGATGCTGTTTTTACCTTCCTGTGGCCTGTGATGAATGAATCGGTAACGGGCATCTCTTTCGTCATCGTATTTTCCGGTTTTCCGCTCCATCTTATCAAGTCCGCCGCCCCAGGTGCCAATCCAGATATCCCCGTCTTTGTCCTTCAGTACCTTATATATAGTGTTGTGTGCCAGGCTGGCAGAATCTTCAGGGTCATGAAAGAAACCGATAAACTGTCTGGTCTCTGTGAAATAGCGGTTCAGTCCGTTAACCGTTGCTAAAATCAGGATGCCGGCCGTGTCCTGGCAAATGGATCTGACATGGTTGTCGGAAATAGTGTATTTGTTAGCCGGGGTGAACTGATTCACAATGAAATTATAACCATCAAACCGGCTAAGGCCTCCATAGGTTCCAAACCACATAAAGCCTTCATCATCCTGAAAAATACAGGTTACTGAGCTTTGGCTCAATCCGTGTTCGGTTGAAAGCCGGTTAAATTTAACAGAAGTTTCCTGTGCGGCATTCTGCATGTAAAAAAAGCAGATCAGGAAAGAAGAAAAAAAAACCCTCACCGTGAGCCATTTTCCATGCCATCTTTTCAAATCAGTCAGCTTCCTGCACATATCAGTAAGTATGAATTTTGAGAAGCCAAAAAATGCCGACATCAGGAATATACCCTTATTAAAAATAACAAAACTTTATGGATTAAAAAAGGATGAAAAAGGCATTTTTAACTAATTTTATAGCTGATGAATGAGCATGTGCCAAATCATATTAACAGCGATCTTCCATCAGGTGAGTTTGTATTTGAGGATAACAAAACCATGCTTTTTATTGTGGTTGTGGCCATTGTTTTTGCAATTTGTGCCGAACTGCTTTTTGATACCATTTGGAAAGGCAGGCCGGCGCTTCTGCATATGGAAGTTCCTTCATGGGTAAAATACACATCAGTACTGCTGGCCATTGTCATGCATGAACTGATTCACGGACTCTTTTTTGCACTTCATGCTGAAAATGGCTTCAAGGCGGTAAGTTTTGGTTTCAGCCGGACTATGTTTTCTCCTTATTGTCATTGCAAGGATCCTGTCAGGGTAAAGCATTACCGCAGAGCGGGTATTGCTCCAACCCTGATTCTGGGAATCATTCCTCTGGCTTTTGCCCTGATTACCGGAGTGAATTGGATAAAAACGCTGGGTATCCTGTTAACCATTGGCGGCCTGGGAGATGTTTTGGTTTGGTTGAAAATGTTCAGGTTCAACAACAATCTTATGGTAAGAGATCACCCTGAAAAAATGGGTTTCATCATTGATAAGTAATTCTTTCATTCCCTTTGTCATATCATTGCAGGAATGTTTGGATTTGGCACTGCAATTTCATAACTTTTATCACCTGTCAGGCAGGCAACTTTCAATTATTTGTTCCGGACAAAAAAACCGAAAGTCATGAAAAATACTGCTTGTATTATTTGTTCAGCCTTTATGCTGATGTTTCTCCTTTCATCCTGCAAACATAAGGTGGATGCAGACACAGAAAAGGAAGCGATTAAAACGGTTATCAATTCAGAAACACAAGCCTGGATTGACAAGAATCCTGAAAAAATGAAGGAATTTTACATTCACGATGCCAGTCAGACGCGCGTTAATATCCAGGATTCTGTTTATACCATTTCAACCGGATGGGATAAGCGATCTGTAGCTATTGACACACTGGCCAAATATGCCGACTGGGTTGGTGTTGAGGAATTCAGGGTTGAAAAGGAATTCCTTGAAATTAAGGTAATGGAAGATGCGGCATGGGCTGTTCTTAAAGAAACGCAAAATATGACCTATTACGGATCACCGGCCACCTCAGTCGCCATAATTCATGTGGTACTGGAGAAAGTGAAAAAGGATTGGAAAATCTCCTGTTTTATCAAGAGCAATATATAAACACCAACAGGTCAGCATGTCGTTACCTGTGGCATAAACTGAGCAGCAATGTCGGTAACAGGTGGTTGGCAGATCACCCTTTGTCAAACATTCTTTTGCGAAATGCTTCACGGAAATTTTCGCCTACGGGTATCTTTCTGTCCCCTACCACCACCTGGTTACGTGACATGGAGGTAATGTGGTCGGTACATACAATAAAGGATTTGTGAATTCTCAGGAACTTATCTCCCGGAAGTGTTTCAACAAGGCCCTTCAGTGTCATCAGTGACAATACAGGCTTTTTTGCATCGGTATGGATTTTTACGTAATCTTTCAATCCTTCAATGTAATATATTGAATCAAGCATGATTTTTACCGTCTGATAACCCGACTTGACAAGGATGTAGCGTGGAGCCTGCCCGTCAGAAGAGCCCGAAGACTGGTTTCTGAGCCGGTGCAAATCGTAAGCTTTATTAACAGCCTTGAGAAAACGCTCAAAAGGTACAGGTTTCATCAGGTAGTCAGTTGCATTAACATTGAAACCCTGCAGGGCATATTCGGAATATGCTGTTACCAGAATGAACTGGGGCGGGTTGTGCAAACTGCTTATAAAATCGAGCCCGGTAAGCCGGGGCATATGTATATCCAGGAAGATCAGATCAACCTGATGGTTCCTGAGAAATTCGGCAGCTTCAACAGCACTGCTGCATTTTCCTATGACATTCAGAAAACCCAGCCTGCCGGCAAACTCCTCAATCACCTGTTGAGCCAACGGCTCATCATCAACTATCAGACAATTCATTTTCCTTTAGTTTCAATACCAGTTCAACAACATATTTGCCTTTTGTCGGACCGGTATGTATCGAGAAATTATTCTGGTAAAGTAATTCCAGCCTTTTTAACGTATTGGTCAGCCCAATCCCCGACTGACCACTCTGGTTTTGGTTATCGTTGTCAACCAGAGGATTCTCCACGTGAAAATGAAGATCATTGCCGGTTTGTATGATTTCAATTTTGATCCTGCCACCCTTTTCAGCATCCACACCATGTTTAAAAGCATTTTCAACAAAAGGCAGCAGCAATAATGGCTCTATTACTGTTTCTTCATCACCCAGCCGGGTGGTGAAGTCAATCTTCATGTCTTCACGCAGCCTGAGGCGCTGCAGCTCAATATAATTGGCAATGTACTCAACCTCTTTTGAAAGGGGTACGAGTTTTCTTTCGGTATCATAAATAATGTACCGCATGATCTCGGAGAGTTTGATTACAGCTTCCGGAGTTTTATCCGATTTGATGATGGCAAGCGAATAAATGCTGTTCAGTGTATTGAAGAAGAAATGAGGATTGATCTGCGATTTGAGCAGCGACAGTTCGGCTCCCAGCTTCTGGTTTTCCATTTCCTTCCGTTGCTTTTCATTTTCATACCAGCTGTTGGTTACCTTGATACTGGTTCCCAGGGCAAGCAATGCAAAACAGAAAAGGGCAGAATTATATCCCCTGTAACGTGGATACTTTTTCCGCGGCCTGGTATTCTTTTCACCTTCGGCCTCCCTTCGGGCTTCTTCAACTTTAATGACGTGTCTTACGTAAATTTCATTGGCAAAATAGGTGGCAGAAAGCATGATGAAGATCCACAGAAAATAAGAAGTGAATCTTCTCTTGCTCAGAAATTTAGGAACCAACCAAAGGTAATTCACATAAAAGCAGGTAATTACAATGGCCCAGTACATGTAATCTCCAAAGTTCGCCGGAGGCTTTACCTGGGTTTGTAATACAAGCGGAGGCAAGAAATAAAGCAACACCCAACCTGCCAGGTGCATGCCTATGGTGTAAATGGTTTTTTTGGGTTTCATTGCGAAAAGGTAAGTAACCAGCGCAAATATACACCAATGCTTTTTCCGGGTAAAAGGAATACATGAATAATAGATGTAACCGCACATTTTCACGATGAACAAGGGTCGAAGATTCAAACTGAATGCTTGAATCGGATAAAACCCCGATAATTATTTCAATCTGTTAATATTGTTCTGCATAAGATCGTCTATGGTCTTGAAATTCGTTTTATTTTCACCAAAAAAACAGAACATCAATGAAAAAGACAAGGGTTGCCATCCTTTTTGGTGGGCGCTCAGCTGAGCATGAAGTATCGCTGCAATCAGCAAGAAATGTGATTGAATCGCTCAACAGGGAAAAGTATGAACCGGTTTTAATTGGTATTGACAAGGAAGGCCGCTGGTTCCTGAATGAAAATTCTATACAGTTAATGGATGCAGGTGATCCCAGGTTAATCCGGCTCTCCGGCAGTAATAACGAAATTGCGCTCACGCCAAATGGATCGGGAAGCGATTTGATTAACCTGGAGCGCAATTCCAGTATTGGAAAAGTAGATGTTATATTTCCGGTATTACACGGACCTTACGGAGAAGATGGTTCCATTCAGGGCCTTGCCAAACTGGCCAATCTGCCCTGTGTTGGAGCCGGTATTCTTGGAAGTTCTGTGGGGATGGACAAGGACGTCATGAAACGCCTGCTGCGCGATGCAGGCATACCCATTGGCAGGTTTGTTACGCTCACTGAAGTTAACCGAAATCAATATGCTTATGATTCTCTTTCAGCCGGGTTGAGCCGGGTTCTGTTTGTGAAACCTGCCAATCTTGGATCTTCGGTTGGAATATCAAAGGTCAGGAATGCTGCGGAATATGAAAAGGCCATTGAACTGGCATTTAATTACGACCTAAAGGTAGTTGTGGAAGAAGAAATCAAGGGCCGGGAAATTGAATGCGCCATTCTCGGAAATGAATATCCCCGCGCTTCTGTGCCGGGTGAAATTATTCCCAAAACCGACTTCTATTCCTATGAATCCAAGTACATTGACGGCAATGGCGCAGGTCTTGAAATTCCTGCCCGGTTACCTGATCATTTGGTGAAAAAAGTTCAGGGAATTGCAATTGATACCTATAAAACACTTGAATGCCTCGGTTTGGCCCGGGTTGATGTATTCCTGACTCCTGATGAACGGGTTATTGTTAACGAAATCAATACCATCCCGGGTTTTACACGAATCAGCATGTACCCCAAACTATGGGAACAAAGCGGGATTTCCTATACAGACCTGGTGGATCAGCTCATACAGTTCGCCATCGATGACTTTAACAAGCGCAACAGGCTGAAGGTTTCGGTGGAATTGTAGCACCTGCAACAGGGGATTCCTTTCTTCTTTTTTATTGAGAATTGAAAATCAGTAGAAATTTCCTATAAAAAAATTATGTTTATATAATAAACAAGTTTATATTTGTACTATAATTTATCTAATAAACAGTTTTTATATAAATCATACCATGGAAACAAACAACAACGAATTCAATCACGAAGCCGGACTCAAAGTCATTTATGAAATGATTGAATCAGCCAGGAGCAAAATCGGCTCCAATTACTTTTATTATCTTTTGTGGGGATACCTGGTAGCATTTACATGTGTGGCGGAGTATATTCTCATAAAACTCGTAGATTATACCCAACATTATTTGGTTTGGCCTGTATTTATGGGTATCGGACTGGTAGTTACGCTGCTTTTTTCCTTGCAGCGGAAAAAAATCACCGGTAGCAAAACCTTTATAGGAACAGCCATGATTTATTTATGGAGTTCGTGGTTGGTGAGTTTTCTGATTTTAATAGGATTTGCCAATCTCAACCAGGATTATGAAATGATTTTCCCTGTAACCCTGGTCATGTATGGGTTGGTGATTTTTATTGCCGGTGGACTGGTAGATTTTAAGCCATTGATCATTGGAGGTGTTCTGAGCTGGATGGCATCTGTGGCCGCTTTTTTTTCTCCCTATCAGGTGCAGCTTGTGATTGTATTTGTGGCAGTAATTATGGCCTATATCATTCCGGGGCATATTCTTAAAAACAAAAGTAAAAAGCGCTAAGTTATGTTCAAAGAATTGGATCCGTTGCTGCATTCCCAGCTTAGGTTGTCCATCATGTCCCTGTTGATTTCGGTAAAGTCGGCCACTTTCAATTTTCTGCTCGAAAAAACCGGTGCCACCAGGGGCAATATCAGCGTGCAGCTTAAAAAGCTTGAAGAAGCAGGTTACCTGGAAATCGACAAGTCGTTTCAGGACAATTATCCGCTGACCACCTGCCGCATTACGCCAAAAGGTATTGACGCCTTTGAAAGATATGTTGATGCACTCAGGGATTATTTGGGAGGAGCAGAAAAAGCTTAGTTTGCGGCTATGCTCAGGAGACTAACCTCAGCAGAGAGGAAATGAAAAAGAGCGTAGTCGGGAGACTACGCTCATCATTTGTTATCAGATTCTTAGAGTTGCTAATGGGTTAAATGCCCGATTAGAATTTTCCGAATTTGAAGGTCACACCACCGGAAAAACCGTGAAGGATGTCATTGGGAATATTGTAATCACCTTCATCAATATCTACATCGGAAGTATAACGGTAATAAGCACCCACGCAGAACTTAAAGAATCGGGTGATATTCAGCTCCACTTCCACACCGGGTTCAATAACCATAAAGGCGTCTGATGCCTCGGATTCAAAATCATCATCCCAGGTATCGTCATCATTGTCTCTGACCACAGCAACTCCTCCTGCACCTATTAATATGGGGAAAGAAACGTGAACAGGATATTTTGGAAAAACAACCGGCTCAAAGAAGAATCCGCCATAACCGCCGGCAAGACTGATATCATAACCGGCTGTTTCGTCATAATGCATGTCATTAAAGAAACCAGCTCCCCCGATACCTAATGTCACCGTGTGACCCATGGTTATACCACCCCTGGCGCCGAATACAAAGGCATCCCGGTCCTGTATTTCGGTATATTGCATGGAAATGGCTCCGTAACCACCCAGGGCATTGTTCTTTCCCATCAGAGTCTGAATCTCATCAGAATCCCTGGTATTGTACTCTTCATCTTGTTGAGTAAAGGCCGTGAAAGCCATGGCCAGTATCCCAAAAATCATCATCAGCTTTTTCATAATCATTTATTTATCAGTTGTTATTATTAAAATCTATATTTAATTGACATTCCAAAACTTTGCAGGTAAATACTAAAAATTTGCAGGGTTGAAAATTCAAAATACGGTTTAAAATCGAACCCGATCAGGAAAGGGAATTCAGGGAACCGGTATTCAATACCAATCAGTCCGTCCACTCCCAGTAAGGGGGAGATTGTTTCATCGTCGAGCCTGTAGGTACGGTTGAACACCTGGTAATGATCTGTGCGCCGCAGGCCAATGTGGGCTCCGTATCCATACTGAAGATAAAGATTGTCAGAAAGATTACCCAGGGCTGGCTCGAAATGTTCCTTCATGATGGTAACGGTGAATCCCTGTCCGCCTATGAATAACTGTCCTTCAAGTGCCTCATATTCACTGGTGAACTGTCTGCAGGTAGCCGTGAAATAATCACCTACTCTTGCTCCGGCATCGCGTGTGTAATTTTGGGCATTGGTCATCATGCATATAAGTAAAATTGCCGGAATGGGTAAAATTCTTCTCTTCATGATCAGCTGTTTGCAATGGGTGTTTATCTTTTAATTACTTTTCCGGAACCTGAAATGTAAGAGTCCAGGTCGGCATTTCCTTTATAATACACAATACCGCTTCCGATGATGGTTACATCCAGGGCTTCACTTGCATAGGTATCAATTATGCCTGATCCCGAAATATATACGGTGCTTACTCCTGCAATAACATCATCTGCGTTAATTCGGCCCGAACCAATAATTTTGTGATTGGTACTTACCGATGTTCCTTCAGCCCTTATTTCTCCGGATCCCTCAATTTTGGTTGTCAGATTTTCCACAAAAAGCTCTCCGCTGATAAATCCGGAACCGTCCAATTCTATTTCGGCAGATGAGGCTATGGTATTGTAGAATTCAATTTGTCCCGAACCTGCCAGGTATACTGAAAGTTCTTCTGTTTCAATTTCGTAGCAATAAACATAGCCCGAACCGTTTAGTTCAATCTGATCCAGGGCAGGTGTGGTAATTGTTAATTCAATTGGGTGAGAAGGTCTGAGATTGACATCATCACGTGTTTCAATGATGAGTTTGTTTCCGCTCACATGGGTGATTATGTACTGCATCAGGTTTTCATCGGTTTCAATCACTGCTTTTGAACTTTCTCCTAAATCTATCTGTACTTCAAAATCACCATTGATTTCCACGTTGCTGAAGGTTTCAAGGCTGCGCGATTCAATTTCGCGATCGCCGTTCCCGTCGATATTGCGGTCCCAGATGTCATCACAGGCTGTGAATAACAGACCGGTCAACAATAAAGCCGTTAGTTTTTGTATCATTCCAAAGGTTTTCATCTGTTTCTTGTTTTTAAATAAAGACAAGGATTGATTCACAGGGTTGCATTATTTCTGCAAGATTGTAATGTTGCATTTCCGGGGGGCCTTGATAATTACATGGGAATCACCCGATCCGGCACCTATTTTCCCCGAAGTGAGGAATATCTTTTCTTCGGGATCAGATACTTTGGTGGTCAGCTTGGCCAGGGCTTTAGGGTATACAAAAGCCACGGTCTGGTGATGGGTAAGTTCAAAATCAAACAAGGCAGGTTTTTCAAAAGCCAAAGTCAGGTTGGTTAATTCCGAATTCAGGTTGATCAGTGAGAATGTACGTTGGATGCCGTCCAGGTTGAAATTGCCATATTTGCAGGACACATTTAATTCTTTGATGAGTGAACCCAGGGTAATGTTTGAGAAATAGCTTTCTCCGGAAATAGACCCTACCTCATTAAGAAACAGCTTGTCTCTGCGGGAATTGATTCTTAAAGATCCTGTTTTATCAATGGTGACTACTGATGATCGGGTTTGGGTAACCAGCCTGGAGGCCTCACGAATGTGCATATTGGCATAGGAAACAAATACCTGGCCTTCCCTGATGAAATTAACCTCACCGTCGCCCGATGTCAGCTTGATATCGGTACGGCCATTCAGCCGGTTTGCTTTCAGGTCTCCGTATGAAAGCACCAGGTTGAGTGATCCTTCATAGTCATCCATGTATACATCGCCAAATTTGTTTTCAATCTTCATGGCGGCCCCGGAAGGTACCATGATGGTATAATTGATATTCACGGAGTTGGATGATGAGAGGTAGGAGCCTGCTATATCCACAATATCTCTGAATACATCGGAACTGCTCTCTCCAAAGGTTGTTTTTGCCACCAGATAGGATTGCCCGCTGGTGAATTCAAAATCCACATTCTGTTTCATCTTCTCAAGCTTCTGCTTGTCTTTGGCTCTGATCCGTAAATCGATGCTGAATTTAACCGAGTCGGTTTCCCAGGGAATCACCTGAACCCTGCCGTACTTGTTGGAAACCTCAATAGTGGCGGTGCTGTTAACCTTAAAAGATCGGGAAATTTGCCGCGAATATTCAGGCACCTGAGCTTGCAATTCATGAACCTGCAGGCAGATGAGAAATGAAATGAAGAATCTAAAGCGCATACCCTTCGATATTTGGAATACATTCATCGGCGTATGGTTCAAGTTCTTTCAGCAGATCTTCGAGAATAGAAATTTTCAGGCGGTAATTTTCAATGATGGCTTCAATAACCTCCTGATTGGCCATGTTGTCTTTCAGATCATTTTTCAACTGGATGTAAACACTGTCGAGTTCCGACATATCATAGCTGACTTCCTCTTCAAGTGAAGGGCAATTAGCCAGAATCGGTTCCAGTTCATTCAGCTTCTGATTAACCAGGCCTGTATAGTATGCTTCAGCTTCCTTAAGTCCCGGCATCATATTTTCCTTGCCGGCCTTCCCCGGTTTCAGCGATTGCAATCCCCTGCCATTATACCGGTGTACCATATCATTTACCACATAGGATGCGCTGAAAATTAGCATGACGATGGCGGCCCGCTTCATAAACAGCTTCCAGTCGAAGTTTCGCTTCACCTTCATATTGGCTTCAACCTGCTTCCAGATACGGGGATCCGGTTCTCTGAAATCAAAGCTGTCCCGGTTCTCCGACATGAATTTCTCAAACCTGTCGTCCATGATGCTGGGTTATTAAAATTTCTTTAATCTTTTGTTTGGCCCTGGAATATTGAGATTTGGAGGTGGCTTCAGAAATACCCATGATTTGGGCAATTTCACCATGATCATAACCTTCAAGCAAATACAATGAAAAAACCACACGATAACCTTCCGGCAGATTTTCCATAGCCTTTTGAACCTGTTCTGTGCTAAGTCCCGGAACTTCATCGTCAGATTCCTTCCCAACCGGATATTCAGGCAGATTCTCCATGGGTACCAGGTCAGCCTTCCTTTTTTTCAGGGCATTGATACATTTGTTAACAGTAATGCGCTTCAGCCATGCACCGAAAGCCGATTCAAACCGGAATGAACCGAGATTCATGAAGGCCTCAGTAAAAGACTCCTGGAGCATGTCTTCTGCTTCTTCCCGGTTGTTCATCATTCTGTAACATATATTGTACATAGCCTTGGCATATAATTGATATAGCTGATACTGAGCTTTGGAATTGCCGGCTTTGCTCAATTCTATGATCTCACTGTGTATATTATGATAAAACGTCAACTTATAATAATTTTCGAGTGTGCCTGAATGATCATCTGCCGGCAAAAAACCCTACCTCTAATTCAGCTTTTTTTATTTAATGACAAAAAGATTATTTGAAGGTTGCATCTGTTGTGAAAGTTTTCCGGAATATTTTGTTTTTCACAACCCCGACAGCCTGCGCTCAACCCTTACAACCTTTGATAACAAGCTTTAATTTCACCAATGAAAAACTTGTGGAAGTCTTTTTGCCTGTAATTTTTCTCTACCAGGTTTTTTACCAAAAAGTTATCTTCTTTGAAATAGTCGGCATAGAGTTTCCGGCATTCCAAAACCAACCTGGCCTGTTCAAAAGTCACGCTGCCATTTGGGGTTTCAATTGGTTGTAATCCGGTTTTTCTGATCTTATCCACATTGCGGCCTGAATTTGTGCCACAGAAGTTCAGGGCATCCTTGTATTCTGCACCCAGGAAGGTCAACGTAAAATGATCGTTTTTTTCTGCAAATTCAAATGTGTAGCGTTGCGGCCTGATGAAACATACGGCAACAGGCTTGTTCCATAATATGCCTGTTGTGCCCCAGCTTGCAGTCATGGTATTAAAACCGTTCAGGGTTCCTGCCGATACAAGCATCCAGTCATCATTAATGAGGCGGAAAAAATTATCCTGAAGGGATCCGGGATCTGTCTTTTTGAATAGAGATTTCAGCATACTGATCGTTTTTCTGCAAAAATAGTGTTTCTGAGGAAGTTTGCAGGTAACCTGTGCAGATATTCCTGTTGAAATAAAACGCTTTCGGTTACAGCTATTTATTTTTTATTAATTTTAATGTTTTTCAGGTTTCCTAACCTGGTAATAACTACAAGCAACCGGAAATTGACTATACCTGCAGATATGAAAAAAGATAAAGTGCCCGAAGGATATTTGTTTTCAAAGCCTTATACCAATTATGTATTCTTTCTCCTGTTCCTGCTTTACATGTTTGACTATGTCGACCGGATGGTGGTAACTTCACTGTTTCCCT
>JAFGOR010000082.1 GCA_016926375.1 Bacteroidales bacterium | reverse complement strand
GGTTTGATTTTGAAGCTACTTATTCCAAAACCATTACTGAAGACCAGTTTGTTGAAGCACCCCAGGCAATTCATATGGGCGGATGGCAGTACAGGTGGATCAACGGCGGTACCATTGAAAGTTACGCAGTTGAAATGACACTGGGTGCCAAATTGATTAGAACCAAGGATATCAACTGGAACATCAGGTTTATCTTTGACAAGGTCAGTTCGGAAATCACACAACTGGATGTTCCTGCTTTCCAAACAGGACCTCAGGGTCAGGAAGCCGACAAACTTTTCTTCATGAGAGAGGGTGAAACCTTCGGAACCATGTACGGTTTTCACTTCCTCACCTCGCTTTCAGAAATGGAAAAACAGTTGGCAGCTGGAGAAACCATTGCCGATTATGAACTCAATTCTGACGGTTATGTTATACCACGCGGTACACAGGGTACCAATTATGAAATTCCTGTAGTAGAAAGGGAAGATGGCCAGAATAAGCTGGTGAAAATAGGGTCGTCCTATCCGAAATTCAACCTGAAATTCAATACCAATTTCAACTGGAAAGACATACAGTTGTATATGTTGTGGGATTGGAAAAACGGTGGAGATATTTATAATAAAACCAACCAGTGGCTGACCCGCGATAACCGCAGTGCCATGATGGACCAGTATGGCAAAGCAGAAAACGAAAAGAAAACGGTTGCCTATTACCAGCAGTTCTACTTTACCAATGAAATGAACGACTACTGGGTGGAAGATGGCTCCTACCTGAAGCTGCGCGAAGTGTCGATTTATTATAACCTGGGCGCTAACAAGCTAAACAAGTTCATGGGCGGACTGGTAAAGGGTGTTAAGGTTGGTGTGATTGGCCGCAACCTGCTTACCATTACCAATTATTCCGGATATGACCCTGAGGTACAAACAAATACAGAGTCCGGTGCCCAAAGCTTTGCTTATGACTTTATGGGATATCCTAATTTCAGGAGCTTCTCCGCATCACTGGAAATCAAATTTTAAACTTACAAGACTATGAAAAGAAAACTTTCTATATTGCTTACCGGTCTGCTCCTGGTATTTGCCTTCAATGCCTGCGAAGACCTCGAAGTAGAGAATCTGAACAGACCAGACTTTGATGAAACCAATGCTCCTGCCCAGGTTTTTGCCAAGGTAGGTGGCATATTAAACGGGCTTCAAATTAGCTCGCACACCTTTGACGAACCTCTTCTTGCTGTGTTTGGTGTAGCTGATGCAGGCACCTGCTCGTGGGGAAATTTTGGTATGCGTGA
Organism: Bacteroidales bacterium; assembly: GCA_016926375.1. GTDB lineage: Bacteria > Bacteroidota > Bacteroidia > Bacteroidales > UBA10428 > UBA5072. Next base: position 38,219 of record JAFGOR010000082.1, on the reverse strand, counting down.
TATTGCATCAGAACCCAGGGTAGCATTCAACAATACGCCAAATTATTCGAACAGGCTTGCTTTTGAAAATTACTACCTGAGACTTTATCAATATCTGAGCATTTCTAACGATGCTTTACAGGCTATTACACAGGATGTTGATGGTGAAGTGCAGGAACCCCAGATGTGTAAGGCAGTAGCATACTATGGCCAGGCTTATACATTGGGCCACGTGGGTATGTTTTACGACAAGGGTTTTGTTGTAACCCATGTTACTGATTTGACCGCAGAAGTTCCCATGGTATCCTACAGTGTACTTATTGATTCTGCAATTGCTCAGTGCGATAAAGCTATTGCTATCTGCAATAATGCCACATTTACCATTCCTCAATCCTGGTTGCCAACAAACGAAACCTATACCAATGTTGAATTTGGACGTCTGGTTAATACGCTTGCTGCCCGGTTACTGACTTATAAGTCAAGAAACAAAGCGCAGAATGATGCAAATGATTGGAATCGGATTCTTAGTTATGCATCAAAGGGTATTCAAATGGATTATTCTCCCATTATGGATGATGTTACCTGGTATGACTATCACAAATGGTATAATATCCGTGATGGCTGGGGCCGCATCGACATGCGTGTGATCAACCTCATGGATCCCGCCATGTATCCCTGGTTTCCGGCTAGCGGCAATCATACCGACCTGCCTAATAATGGCAAAGCTGTTTCTGATGATGCACGCCTGGAATCGGACTTCCAGTATATGGCCTCACAGGCCTTTTACGCCAACAGGGGTATTTACCATTATTCAACTTATCGGTTGAAAAGATATGACGAATACAGGGATACCTATATTGGACCTTTAGCTATGGTTATGTGGTGGGAGAACGCCATGATTGAGGCAGAAGCTCTTGTACGTACCGGTGATGTTCCAGGTGCTGCAGCCATCCTGAATGATCCGGATGGTCCCAGAAAGGTCAGGGGCGGACTGGATGATGTACCTGCTGTTGAAGCCGATGTACTGGCAGCTATTTTCTATGAAAAAACCATTGAATGTATTCTTACCACCGAGAATACGGAGTTTTATGACATGAGGCGAAGAGATATGCTGCAGAAAGGCACCATGACTCATTTCCCCATTCCTGCTCAGCAACTTGAGATTCTGGAAATTCCGTTCTATACTTTTGGAGGAACAACCGGAGAAGCAGGTCTTGATTACTCAACCGGTGGCTGGGAAACGGTATCAGACTTCTACAAAAAAGAAACTTACGGATATTAAAAACTGACAAATATGAAAAAAGGATATAAATTTTTGATACTTCTTCCTGCGGCACTGTTGATCCTTTTTGGTTACAACGGTTGCAAGGAGGACGATGATTACGATTTCAGCAAGATCGAACCTGTAATCAAGGTTGTGACTGGAGCTGCATTGCCCATGCAGGGCAGACATTACGAATTCACTGCTACAACCAGAGGTGGCTCAACCTATGCCTGGGAAAGCGTATTGAATGCAGAGGTTGTTACTTATCCCGGTGCTGTTGGAAGCTGGAAAACCTATATCTATTTTCCTGATGTTATTTCAACCGACCAGGATCCGGAAGTTATTTCGGTAACGGAAACAACCATGGGTGGTATACAGAGCGATCCGAAAACATTTCAGATTGACTCCGTTATACCCTTCACTGCCTTGCCTATTTTAGGCGATACCTTGGTAAATGCCGGGTTTACCAGTGCATTTTCTGCCAATCCCAGTGCTTCGGATAAGATTTTCTCAACCTATACCTGGGAATCCACCGTAGGTACCATTACTCCTGATGCCGCTGCTCCCTGGAAAATGAGCATTTCATTTACAAATGAGGATGTTGGATATACAACCATCTCATTGATTGAGCAAACCTCCAAAGGCATGATTGACACCGCTGAACTTAAAGTTCATATTCTTGAGTATTGTGCCCTTGAAAGTGGTAATGAAGATTTGGTTGGCGGTTGGTCAGGTGAGGATGCCTACTATGACAGTGAAATTGTATCTTCAGAAGCAGATGATAAGGGTGTAATTCTGAAAGGTGTTAATGCCATGTTTATCTTTGATTTTTGGGGTGAAGAGGTTACTGATGAAGGGGATGTTAAAATGACTATTAATGAAGACGGTACGGTTGTAATCGCAGACCAGTACCTGTTTACTACCTTGTATGACGGGGCTTCTTATGAATACTGGATTACCAAAGGTAAAGGCAGGTGGAATAATTGCGGTGAATTCCCTACATTAACCTTTACCTATGCCGTTTATAACAAAACTGATGATTACACATTGCCGGCTGATTACAGTTCCTATTTCGATGGTGATGTTGTATTCACGGCAAATCTGGTAATGGATGGTGGTACACCTGCGGTTACAAAGGCTTATTCTGAAGCAATGAAGCTTTTAACCGTTAAAAGACCTCAGATAAGGTAGCATACCGTTTAGCTTTACATATAAAAAAGCCGCTTCTTATATAGGAGCGGCTTTTTTTTGAACCAGGATGAAAGAACCAAGGTCCAAGATATAGGATATAAGAAAGCGTTTAGAAAAACATAACCCCGCTAGGCGAAGTTTTCTTAACTTCGCCTTCTTTAAAACGTAGTCTGCGACTACCATTCGATTAGTTTTACTAACATTTTTTCCAAATACATTACATTGAAATAGCTGTTTTATAATTGCTTTTATTTTGATAATGGTAATGGAATGATACCGTTGGCAACAATATTAGAGAAATTTGCGATTGATTCATATTTGATGTAATTTTGCATCAAAATGTAATATTATGGCAAGGCAAAGTATTTCGTTTACAAAACCAAATGATGAGTGGCTAAAAGCGCAATTGGATAGCCAAGAATATTCAAGTAAAAGTGAACTCATCAACGATTTGATTCGCCAAGCAAGAAAGCAGCAAGTTCAAATTGACTGGATTAGAGCAAAATTGGATAAATCTGAAAGAAGTGGATTTACGGACAATACTAAGGAACAAATTCTGAAACAATCAAAGTCGTTGCTTAATGGCTAAATATAGATTGAGTAATGAAGCTAAAGAAGATTTGATTCGTATTCATCATTTTGGTGTTGAAAGATTCGGACTTTCTCAAGCTGACAAATATTTTGATACCTTCTTTGAATACTTTGAAATAATTGCCCAAAGGCCATTTTCTTTTGAATCGGTTGATTATATTAGGAAAGGTTACAGACGTTGTGTTTGCGGATCAGATAGTATCTACTATAGAATAAGTAATGATATAGTTGAAATAATGGCGATTATAGGAAGACAAGACTTGAATAATCTCCTATAGATCAAAAAATAAATACTGTTGCCCCCGCTAGGCGAAGTTTTCTTAACTTCGCCTTCTTTAAAACGTAGTCTGCGACTACCATTCGCTTGGTTCAGCTGAAATTTTTTTAATTATCTTCTTTTGAAATAGCCATTTTCTGAGTACTTTTAATTTGTTCATGGTAATAGATTGATGCTGTTATGTCAACCGGTTATCAAATAAAAGATCAGGTAGGACTATATTTTTTGATATTTCAAATTGTTGATTGGATTCTTTTTTACCAATAGTTGACATTGGATTGCCATGGAAAACAATTTAAATGGTAGTCAGAGACTACAAAATAGAAGCGGCGAAGTTAAGAAAACTTCGCCGAGCAGGGGTTTTATGCGGGATTGGATTCTTTTGTACCAATAGTTGACATTGGATAGTCATGGAAGACAATTTAAATGGTAGTCAGAGACTACAAAATAGAAGCGACGAAGTTAAGAAAACTTCGCCGAGCGGGGGGGTATTCCGGATAAAAAAAAGGCACGATAACTCGCGCCTTTTTTTTGTTTACTGCTATCCTATTTGCTATTCAGACAACAGCTATTTATTGCACAGGCTTATTCACCCTTTCCACCAAAATAGAAGTTAAGTGTGATTTTAGAATAGGTTGGCATTAAACCAATTCTGATTTTACTCTCAAAATCTTCTTCATCATAATCACTGCCATTATATACATCTTCCTCCCATTTGTCAGAATAGGAACCGCCAAAATACCTGAGTCCAAATTCACCACCGAGGCTGAAATTGTCATCGAAGAAATATTCAACGCCAAAACCAAATTCACCACCTAACAGCTTAACATCTTTCAGAATCTCATTTATATTGCCATATTCTCCATTGTGATAAAAGTCTTCAACATCATCGCCATCTTCTGTAACTTTTGCCCTGATAATGGGCTTGGCGATACTTAAATTAAAATAGGCTTTAAGCTTGTTATGTTCAATGGCAAAGAATTTAACACCAAGGTTAGGCACATACATATTACCTGAAACCTTTATTTCGTTTTCATAATCTTCCTGTTCAGTTCCTGTCCATTCTACACCACTTTGAACCATCTTAAACTTTACATTGGCATACTGAAAACCAATATAAGGAACTACCTTGCCTGCCTTAAAGCCAAAATAGGCTGTGTTGGTTGACAAGCCGGGAGCAACCCCAAAAGCAAACTGACTGTATCCTTTCAGACCAAAAAGAAGACAAACGGTAAGCAATAAAACCAGTTTTTTCATAATGTTTTAGTTTTAGATATGAACAATAGTAAAATTTAAAAATTCAGTATTTAATAATTTACTCACTGATATTGTATTACGATGAATAGCTGAAAAAGGTTATTCATGAAATAAAATTATTCCTTTTTTAAGCCTTGTTGCCGCCGGAAAACTAAAAGCTGTCAACCGGATTGACCAGTAAACACAGGTGAAATCAAAATTTTATATGGGAATTGACCGATAAATAGTAAAAGGCATGCTCAGCACATATCAGTCCATTGGTTTCAGACCTGTCTGACCATTTGTTCAACCCGATGAACATGAATAAAGATTTGTTGTTTATTGATTGTGAAAGGATTATTTTTATTAATTTGTTGGCAACATTTGCAAAAACTATTCATGGCACCACTTAAAACACCGTCATTGTCTCAAATATGAAGAAATTGCTTCAATATATTAGCAAAAATATCCGCACCATTCTAATCCTGCTGGCATTTATAAGCACTTCGTTGCTGATCGTCTATCTTTTGCCGCAAGAGGGAAAATTTATGTATGAATACCAGAAGGGTGGGTTTTGGAAACATGAAGATTTGACTGCACCATTTACATTTCCGGTATACAAATCGCAGACCGAGATCAATCATGAGCGCGACTCTGTGCTTCACGGATTCCGCCCCATTTTCAATTTCGATTCACAAATTTCTGCCCAGCGCATCGAAGAACTGGAGGAAGACTTCAGCGCCAGGTGGGTGGAATTTTCCATTTCAAAGTTCCGGATTCCTTCGCGGGAAGTGTACCGGAATGACGGAAGATTCCAGGTTAACCGGCAGCTGGAACAGGAATACCGCACATTTCTTGTAACTATTGTGAGAGACATTTATCGCAAAGGAATCGTGGATCTTGCACCGGTGGAAGTAAACGGAAAGGTGCCTTTTGATGAAGTTACTGTTGTCAGGGGTAATGTTGCCGGCAATATGCCGATTGCAGAACTGTATACTCCAAAATTGGCTTATGAACATGCAATGGACCGATTAAGCAGCAGTATTCCTAAAAAGACCAACCTCCCGGTGCGGAAATACGAACGGTTTTTTGAAGGTTTTGAGTTAAATAACTATTTGTCAATCAATGTTGTTTATGATGAGGTGAAATCAATAAATGTCAGAAAGAGCCTGATAAACAGCATATCACTTACAAGGGGTTTGATACAGGAAGGGCAGGGGATCATTTCAAAAGGTGAATACATCAGCAATGATAAATACATGGCGCTGGAATCTCTCAGGAGCGAATATGAAAGAAACCTGGGCTCTTCGGAGCGGTTTGTTGTCATCGTAGGAAAATTCATCCTGGTGCTTACCTCGTTGATGCTTATTTATATGTTCCTGAAAAGTTTCCGGAAAGAAGTACTGGAAAGCAATGTGCGTGTTCTGTTTATTCTTCTTATTGTTATCCTGATGATCCTGGTTGCCAGTACAGCTTTAAAATTCAACCTGGTGAGCGTATACCTGCTGCCTTTTGCCATCCTGCCCATTGTTTTAAAGACCTTTTATGACTCCCGCCTTGCTTTATTTGTCCATGTTATCACAGTACTGCTGGTTGGTTTTTTTGTTCCCAATGGGTTTGAGTTTGTCTTTCTGAATGTTGTGGCAGGAATGGTTGCTATTATTAGCCTTACAGACGCATACAGACGATCCAAGCTTATTGTAACTTCTTTATCCGTTATTCTGGCATATTCAATTATATATATAGGTATTGGCATGGTTCAGGAGGGAAGTCTTTCACAAATTGATTACAGGTATTTCAGCTGGTTTGGCATCAATGGCCTGCTGATACTCATGTCATATCCTCTTATTTACATGTTTGAGAAGGTATTCGGATTTATTTCCGATGCAACACTTATGGAACTGTCGGATACGAACCAGCCCTTGTTAAGAAAGCTGGCAGAGCTGGCCCCCGGTACTTTCCAGCACTCCCTCCAGGTTGCCAATCTGGCAGAGGATGCCGTATTTCATGTAGGAGGAAATCCTTTGCTGGTAAGGGCCGGTGCTTTGTATCACGATATCGGGAAAATGGAAGAGCCGATGTATTTTATAGAGAACCAGACGAATACAGTTAACCCCCATGATCATCTTGAGTTTGAACAAAGTGCAAGCATCATCATCAGCCACGTCGTTAAAGGCATTGAATTGGCACGCAGGAATAAACTTCCCGAAGCCATTGTGGATTTCATCCGGACACACCATGGAACCACCATGGTGCAGTATTTTTATAAGTCTTTTTTAAGCAGGTATCCCGAAGTGGATGTAGATATGAAGAAGTTTTCCTATCCGGGACCAAAACCCATGTCAAAGGAAACCGCGATTGTGATGATGGCTGATTCAGTTGAGGCAGCTTCCAGGAGCCTGAAAACAATTACAGCAGAAACAATTGACAAACTGGTTGATACCGTGATAACATTTCAGATGACTGATGAACAATATAATGATGCGCAAATTACCTATAAAGACTTAACCACCATACGTGACGTTTTCAAAAAGCGGCTTCAGAACATATACCACGTGCGTATTTCTTACCCATAAAAAAAACACCCTCCAGGTGGTAGTTAATACCTGAAGGGTGCTTACTTTTCTTTAATTTCTTCCCCTTTAAAATTGGTAATCAGTAGGATTACTCAACAATAGCAGCAGCTGAGTCAACAATAGCAGCAGCTGAGTCAACAACAGGAGCAATAACTTCTTCAACTACAGTTTCTTCAACTGCAGGCTCGGTAGTTTTGGATTTGCATGAACTAAGGGCAATAACACCAAAGAAAGCAAAAGCAACAAACAAATAAGCTATTTTTTTCATTTTCGTAATAATTTGATGTAAATGATACATTGGTTAAACGGCACAAAAATAACAAATAAATTAAATCTATAATCATATTTTTTCATTAATTTGAATTGTATGTAATTATAACCTTGTCGATTGACTGGCACAACCCCAGGGGGGCTGTCGGTTCATTTAATAAAGATAAGATAATCAGCAACATACAAAGTGTGATTTTCAGGCCGGGGTGTCAAATAATCTTTCACAAAAAAAGCGGCATTGTTAATAACTTATTTTTTAAGTTGTTTAATCTGAATTCAAAACAACATTCTGAAAAAGTTGTTATAAGTTTCTATTTTTGCCGGTCAGCAAATTGAATATTCATGAATTACATTGAGAAATCGGGCCGGACAATTTGTTTTAAGAAATGGAGCAGAAGGAAATATTCCCTATTTACAAGCCTTTCCAGGGTAATCAAAATAGGTGTTCTTTGTCTGGCCTATTCCCTTGTGAATAAAACACCGCTGATGATGGGGCAGGTGGATACAACTACCGTCAAAATTGGTTTTCATGAGATAGAGGAAGTTGAAGTTACCGGAAGAAGGAGTCAGTCCGTTTTTTCTGAAGTATCGCGCATGGTCACCACCATTCAGCGCGAGGAGATTGAGAAATCGGGAATTCAAAGCATCGCGGGACTTCTTGAGTTTGCATCCAATGTAGACATTCGGCAGCGGGGTGGTGTCGGAGTGCAGGCTGACTTGAACATCCGGGGTGGTTCCTATGACCACGCCCTGATACTGATTAACGGTGTCAGTATGAATGATCCGCAAACCGGACATTTTGGAATGGACGTTCCTGTTGATATTGGAACTGTTGAGAAAGTTGAGATTCTTGAGGGTTCAGCTGCCAGGGTGTTGGGCACAGGCGCGTTTACCGGGGCAATTAACATCATTACCCGGCTTGGAAACAGCAAAAGTATGAGTGCATCAAAAACCCTGGGAAGGTATGGCTATAACCGGCAGTATATACATGCCGGAATTCCGGCAAACCATTGGAATAACTATATGGCAATAGGCAGTTCTGAGTCTGAAGGGTATAATTACAACACCGACTACCGCATAGAGAATGTGTATTACAGAGGAAGCCTTCAGCAAGAATTCATGTCACTCGATGTTCAGGGCGGGATGCAACTGAAATCGTTTGGAGCAGGCGGGTTTTATTCTCCCCGGTATCCTGATCAGTATGAGAAAACAGATATGTTTTTCGGCAGCATAAAGTTCTCAACCGGAAAAAAATGGAAACTTACTCCTGTGGTCAACTGGCGCAGAAAGAAGGATCACTTTATGTTAAACCGCAATAATCCTGCATACTATGAGAATTTCCATCTCACCGATGCCCTTGGCGGTCAGCTTATTGTTACCTACAGCAAAAAGAATTATGCTGCATGGACCGGGCTTGACATCAGGTATGAACACATTTACAGCAACAATATCGGCAAAGAAAGTATCCGGCCAAAACAGGTGCGGGGAACCGATAGTGCCTGGTACACCCGGCACTATGGGCGCATCAATTACCGTATTTTTCATGAGGAAGACTTACAGCTTGGAAAGTTGGGAATTACAGCCGGTATCATGGTGAACTGGAATTCCGGTTTTGATGATAATCCGGCGATTATTCCCGGCCTGGATATCAGTTTGCGTGCGTCCGATGAATTCACCTTGTTTACGAGCATCAACAGAGCGCTTCATCTGCCAACTTTCACTGACTTGTTCTATGTTGACCCGGTTAACCAGGGTAACCTGGATCTTGATCCCAATAAGATGGTGTCGCTTGAAGGTGGTGTGAAGTTTAGCAGGGAGGATATAAAGTGCACGGTAACCGGTTTTTTTACTTCGGGCAGGGGAATGACCGATTGGTTGTGGTCGTACACGATTAACAAGTTTGGACCGGTTAATCTTACCCGGCATAACACCTGGGGTGTTGCTTCCAATCTTACTGTTTATCCGCGCGGGTGGCTTCATAAGGCAGGTATTGTAATGCTTTCTGCTAACTATATATACCTGGATACCCGAAAATCACTTCCCGATTCGGTTTCAAAATATTACAACTTGAAACATAAGTTTTCAACTGTAATCAGGCAGAGTCTTACAAACGTACTATCACTGTCGTGGAACATCAGCTACCAGGACAGGCAAGGCGAAACAATAGGTTTTCAGCCCGAATCAGGATACTTTTCGATTGTCAACAAACCTTTCTGGTTTATTGACGGGACAATAATTTACAATATCCATAAACTGCAAGTGTTTTTTGGGATATCGAATGTCCTCAACGCCCGGTATATTGATGCCGGATCAGTCATACAACCCGGCCGCTGTTGGGAAGCGGGAATGGTTGTAAGGTTTGAGTAACAATTATGTGTTCAGCCTCCCGGTACCCGAATCTGTGCATAATGCACAATCAGAAGCAGATACTGTCGGCCCGCTCATCAGCCCTCCACCTCTTCCTTAACTTTTTTGGTGGAGTGCGCTTTAATAACCCGCAGATTTCTGCCGGCTACATCTTTGCCATCAAGGGCATTAATGGCTTCCATGGCCTCTTTTTTGTCCGGCATTTCAATGAAACAATAGCCCTTTGATTTACCGGTTCGCTTGTCGCGAATGAGTTTAACCGTTTCAACGCTTCCCATAACTTCGAAGATGTTCCTGATGTCATCTTCACCTAAGGTGTAACTGATGTTACCTACATAGATAGTCATAAAATGATGGAATTTAGGTAATTCTATACAAGTTACGAAGAAAAAACAGGAAAAGCAATTTTTTAGCTGACACGTTGATGCAGCAAAAGGATTTTCTAAATATCGTTCCAGTTTTCGCCGTGCTTGATACGGCTAATCTGCATTTCAGATACTTTAAACGTTTTTGCCAAAACGGATCCCGGAATTCCCATTTTCAACTGGTGCTTGATGATGCGGACATCAGCAACCTTAAGTTTTGTGTAATGCCGGGGATCAGGCGCTTTGAAGCTTGTTCCCAGGAAATCCTTCCATCCATTCCATTCCTTGTAGAAATACTCAGGACGGGAAGGCAGGTTTGACGGGCGATCTTTCCAACTAATATATTCTTTGGAGTTCCTGATATTTGCTTCACGGGATACACGTGAAGCATCTCTGTAATTCAGGTAAAACCGCGATCTTTTGTGCTCGGGGTAACCAAGAAAGTCCCTCCATCCTTTCCAGGAACCTTTTCTGGTAAAGTATTCATCCGGAATCCGGGGAAATTTTCGGGGTAACGGCTTTTTCGCACGTTTATAGGCATCAAATTTTCTGGCAGAAGTTACTCCTATCGGTACCAGATTTTCAATGGCGTATTTGCTTGCTAAACTGTATGACCATTTCAGCACAGCATCCCAATCTCCTAATTCAAGCTTTTTCATAGCAAGAAATAATTCTTACTATGCTAAATATACAAAATATTATTCGGAATAGAAATGCCCTTGATCAGTCCTGATCATCCTCATCGTCCTCATCATCATTCACAAAGGATACTTTCACCAATACCGGATTTCCGGCAGGCATTCCTTGTCCGGATGCTGATTTGTGCTCTCTAAGGATAATTTCCCAAAGTTTCACATCGGGGTAACGCACTGAAAGCAACATGGACATCATGGAAAAAGTTTTCGGACCCTGGGGAACAATAACCACTTCAGATGCTATTCTCTGATCGAGGCAATAAGAGGTGAGCAAAGAATTGATTTCTTCAGGTGAATCGGCGTTGTAATTGATGATGCTGTTGCTGTCGAGCCGTCCCAGTAGTGTTTTATTGTTTTCCATTACCAGTTGGGTGTATCCGGGATCGTGCGTACAATGAGGAACAAAGGCCAGTATTTTCTGCGGGTTAACTGCATGAATTGCTTCCATCATGGTACAATTCTTGTTGTCGAGCGATGCAATCAGGGAAACAGGTTTTTTTTCTTTCGGGACATCCCTGTTGAGTAAAATTGGACCAACATAATCTATTACCTGTTTACCTTCTTTTCTTTCAAATATTTTTGGAGTATATGAGAAAAAGAGATTAATTCTTTGTGCAATATATGGGTTTCGTGTAATGCAGTCGATGATTAGGGCATACCATCTTTTGGGCATGCATGAGTAATCAATCAGCAAATTCAGCTGTGTTTTGTTTACCTGGCAAACTTCTTTCAGCATGTTTTCGATTGCAAAAGGTTCATTTTCTTGTGTGGACAAGTTTCTGAAACCAAGAGAAATGAACCTTTCATAGAACATGCTGTTACACGTCTTACTGTCGGTCAGTAGTATTTTCCTTGAAATATCCGGATGCAGCTTTTCAGCAAGATCATAACACCTGGGCTGGGCTCCGCAGGCAGCTATCATACAGTCAATCTTCTCAAACCGGAGTTCGTTGAAGTTTATTTGATTCAGGTGTGAAAGTTCCATTACAGCTATTGTACCATCCCTTTGGCAAGTTTAGGGGTTTGTCAGACCCTCAGAATACGTACAGAAAGGTCTGGCGTTTCAGGTTTTTTACAAACAACCTGAAATTGGGTATGAATGGCTGGAAATAGAGGGTAAGCTAAAGTTTATTGACCAGGTTAATCATCAGCTCATTGGGCAGAATTCCAAATTTATCAGCAGAGAGTTCTGGTTTTATGCGGTTTACAAAGTACATGTCGATTTTTCCCAGGTTTTTGGTTTCAATTTTTCCCCGGTTGTCACATTCAAAAAAGTCTTTTATGTATTCATAGGTGACACCTGACACGTTTACCATGCCCACATGTCCGCTCTGTTCCATTCGACTGGCAACATTTACAGTATCTCCCCAAATATCATAGGCAAAACGTTTTTTCCCGACTACACCGGCAACAACCGGCCCTGTGTGTATGCCGATTCTCAGTTCCCACACCTGGAGGTTATTGATAACCTTGGTATCGTTTAGGGTGTTCAGGTAATGTTGAATTTCAAGGCCGGCAAGAACGGCATCAATGGGGTTACTTTTGTTGCTCAGAGGCAACCCTCCGGCGCACATATAGGCATCACCAATTGTTTTTATTTTTTCGATATAGTGCTTGCTGGTAATTTCGTCAAATGTAGCGAAGTATGAGTCAAGTATATTAACCAGGTCCTTGGGGTCAAGGGTTTTACTTATTTTGGAGAATCCCTTGAAATCTGCAAAAAGCACACTGACCAGTTTATAGGATCGGGTTCCGGCGCGTCCTTTCGATTTCAGCTGTTTGGCAACCTCAAAGGGCAGGATGTTGAGTAACAGCGCTTCCGACTTCTCCTGTTCCCGTTCAATGGTAAGTTTCTGATCATTAATTTCCTGTTTTTGCTCTTCGAGTTGGGCATTGGCTTTTTCAAGAACCCGTGCAATTTCCTTTATCTTGACATTTTGTGCGTGTAATTCTTCTTCTTTGTTTTTAAAGGTGGTGATGTCAATTTCAACCGCTATGAGTTCCTCAATTTTTCCGTCTTTATCCAGATGAGGTGTTATGAAAATCTGCAACCAGTGAAATGAACCTTTCTTTGATTTCACCTTGCAGATGCCTTCGCATGGTTTGCATTCCTTGAGGCATTTATTGAAAAGATTGGATAATTCACTGGAAGGATCCAGTGAGAAAATGGTGTTTCCGTATATATCGCGATATTCGCTTAATTTATACCCATGAATCCGTTCAAAGGTATCGTTAACCCATTCAAGCTCTCCGGTGGGCTTAATAACGATAAAAACAAATGGTGTATGGGATGAATTAGTCAGGAGCCTGACCAACACTTCATGATCTTCCTTTATCTTACCGATAATCTGTTCAAGTTCATTCGAGGAATGCAACATTTCGGCTGATTTTTTCAGCCATTCCACCATTTCTCCGATTGGAGCTGTTTCAGAGGCTATATCGAATATCCCGGTTTTATCGGAACACCTGGATATTTCTGTGATCAATTCTTTGTTGATCTTTTTATCTTCTACTACAACTACCTTGTACGCCATATAATAGCAACTAAAAGCCTTATTAACAATTACCGTCAAACCCTGGCAAATCAGTTCCATTGAGCAGGTGATTGAAACACCTTGCTGGTTTTCAGGTTGTATTGTTTAACGATAATTTTATGAGAAGGTTATAAAAAGAAAAGGCGGCTTTTAAAGGCCGCCTTTTTTGCATTGTATTATTTAAAACTGTCGAGTGTGTCTTTAATGATATCAACAGCCTCCATAATCTGATCTTCAGTAATAACCAGGGGTGGGGCAAACCGGATAATGTGGTCGTGTGTGGGTTTTGCCAACAACCCGTTATTCATTAATGCAACACATACATCCCATGCAGTCTTGCCGTTCTTTGGCTTGATAACTATCGCGTTAAGCAATCCCTTTCCTCTTACCAACTCTACCATATCATGATCTCTTTCGTAGGTTTTGAGTTCTTCACGAAAGATGGCACCAAGCTTTTCTGCATTTTCAGCCAGTTTTTCATCAACAAGAACTTTTAAGGAAGCAATGGCAACCTTGCAGGCCAATGGATTGCCGCCAAAGGTGGAACCATGTTCTCCCGGCTTTATGCACAGCATGATGTCGTTATCAGCAAGCATGGCGCTAACTGGCAGAACTCCGCCTGATAAGGCTTTACCCAGGATCAGGATATCCGGTCTGACATCTTCATGATTGCAGGCCAGCATTTTTCCTGTTCTGGCCAGTCCGGTTTGCACTTCATCTGCTATGAAAAGTATATTTTTTTTCCTGCAAAGATCCCATGCCTTTTTCAGATAGCCCGAATCGGGGACAAAAACTCCGGCTTCACCCTGTATGGGCTCAACCAGGAAACCGGCAACATGAGGCTCTTCCAAAGCCTTTTTCAGGGCCTCAATGTCATTATAAGGAACCACAATGAATCCGGGAGTAAAAGGTCCGAACCCTTTGAATGAAGAGGGATCAGTTGACATGGAAACGATGGTAATGGTTCTGCCGTGGAAATTTCCATCGCATACAACTATTTTGGCTTCATTCTCAGGTATTCCTTTCTTTTCATAGGCCCATCTGCGGCATAATTTGAGGGCACTTTCAACGCCCTCGGCACCCGAATTCATAGGCAAAACCTTGTCATATCCCAACAACTCGGTAATATATTTCTCATACTTGCCCAGGCAATCGTTGTAAAAGGCCCTTGAAGTAAGTGTGAGTTTTTTGGCCTGTTTGCGGAGGGCCTTTATGATTTTCGGATGGCAATGTCCCTGGTTAACAGCGGAATAAGCTGAAAGAAAATCATAGTATTTCTTTCCTTCCACGTCCCATACAAAAACTCCCTTTCCTTTTTGGAGCACCACAGGCAGTGGGTGATAGTTGTGTGCTCCGAATTCATGCTCCAGTTGGATATAATCCTGGCTCGTAAGTGTTGTCATGTCCTGAAATTTTATTTCGTTATCAATTGTTGAATTTTATTGCGCAATATTTGAATTATTATTCACAAATAAAATGATAAAAAGCAGGAATGCGGACACAAAATTACAATATCAATTATTTACATGATTAAAAAAACACGAATAATTCTTTCGTTATTACTTGAATTTTCGAAATCGCTGGTTATTTTTGAATAATTATAACATAAATATTAACTAACAAAATTTACAATGGATCAGAATGGAATGCCTGTGGTGAAATTTTTCAGCGGAAAACAAATACCTGTTGAGTTACACAAAGTAAGGATTGTACAGAAGTTGCACCTGAAAAAAATAGATGAGAGATACACAGCTATTAATGAGGCTGGTTACAACACATTTCTGTTGAACACAAAGGATGTGTTCCTGGATATGCTTACCGACTCGGGAACAAATGCCATGAGTGACAATCAGCTTGCTTCGATGATGCAGGCAGATGACGCTTATGCAGGATCGCAAAGTTTCTACAAAATGGAAGAAGCGCTTCGCGAGGTATTCGGCAAACACTACGTATTACCGGCTCACCAGGGACGCGCAGCTGAGAATATCATATCCCAGTCATTCATTAAGGAAGGTGATGTCATTCCCATGAATTATCATTTCACTACCACCAAAGCGCATATGGAACTTAACGGTGGTACCATTTTCGAGATATACACCGACGAAGCGTTGAAAATTAAAAGCAGTGTTCCGTTCAAGGGAAATATCGACATTGAGAAGTTGAAGAACCTGATTGCTCAATACGGACCGGATCACATTCCTTTTGTCAGGATGGAAGCATCCACCAACCTGATCGGCGGGCAGCCTTTCTCAATGCAGAATATGCGCGAAGTGAAAGCAGTTGCTGATCAGCATGGCATCATTATGGTGCTTGACGCCAGCCTCATTGGCGAGAATGCTTATTTTATTAAAATGCGTGAGCCCGGTTTCAGCAACACTCCGGTTAAGGATATCCTGCGGGAAATGTGCGGACTGGCCGATATTGTATACTTTTCCAGCCGTAAGGTGAGTTCAACCCGGGGCGGGGGTATTTGCACCGATAACAAAGACCTGTACATGAAAATGAGAGACCTGGTTCCTTTGTATGAAGGTTTTCTTACATACGGAGGGATGTCGGTAAGAGAAATAGAAGCTATGGCAGTGGGTTTGTATGAAACCACAGATGATACCGTCATCAGCCAATCGCCTTCATTTATCGCCTATGCTGTTGGAGAACTTGAAAAGCTGGGCATTCCGGTGGTAACACCTGCAGGCGCCCTGGGGTGTCATATTGATGCCATGGGCTTTTTGCCTCATGTGCCTCAATCGGAATATCCTGCCGGTGCTTTGGCCGCAGCATTGTTTATTGCATCGGGATGTCGTGGCATGGAGCGGGGAACTATATCCAGCGTGAGAGATGAAAACGGCAATGATGTACTTGCTGATGTGGAATTGCTGCGACTGGCATTCCCCAGAAGGGTATTTACCCTGTCGCAAACCATGTTCCTGATTGACCGGGTTAACTGGCTTTATCAAAATCGCAACCTGATTGGCGGCTTGAGATTTGTTGAAGAACCGCCAGTGCTGAGATTTTTCCTGGGACGCCTTGAGCCGGTTGGTGATTGGACCGCAAAGCTGATCAAGAAGTACAAGGAGGATTTCGGTAATTCTTTATAGTACCTGGTCTTTTTTGCCTTGCCTTTGGAACGGATAGGTGCTGAAAAAAAAGACTGCTGTTAATTTTCATTATTGCCTTACCTGGAATTGAAAATGGACAACAGTTTCAGGCATGCAGCGTGTAGTTGACTGCATCAAGAAAGCATTGCCGCTCCAAAGGCTTGGTATATATACCCTGAATACCCAGTTTTTTGGCAAGCGTTAAGTAAAAAGGTTTTCCACCGCTAATGGCAATGATTTTTACATGGGGGCAACAGCGTTTTGCCTGCATGATCATTTCAATACCCTCCATGCCGGGCATTACAATATCGGTGATGATCAAATCATAGGGTGTTTTTTCTATCTTTTCCAAACCCTCCCTGCCATCACAGGCTTCATCAAAAGTAACTTCCTGCTTATTGAACATATTGATGATGAGCTTTCTCATCATGATGTTATCATCTACTAATAAAATCCGCTTCATAGTTTACATTGTAAGATCTGAGTTTCAGGCAGGTTTTGATAGGTAAGCTGATAAACGCATAATGGGTAGGGTATGTTCGCAAATGTTAAGGAATCACATTTTTTCATTGATTAACAGGTGAAAATGAATGACAAAAAAAAAGCCGGCAAACTTGCCGGCTCAATCCATTTTTAAAATGCATCTGATAGTCATTCATGAGCCAGAATCTCTTCTACCCGGGTAACCAGATATTGAATGTCGATCGGCTTTCTTAAAAAATCAACGGTTTCCAGGTCATTTATTTTTCGGGTATTTTCGTCATCTGTGGTAATTGCAGAAATAACAATTACAGGGGTCTTTTTAGTTTTTTCGTCTTTCCGAAGCTGTTCCAGAAAATCAAATCCACTTACCTTTGGCATCAGCAAATCCAGCAAAATCAGATCGGGAACCTGTTTTTCAATTCGTAAAAATGCTTCTTTTGCATTGAGTGCAGTCTCTATCGTGTAACCTTTCTCAGCCAGAATTGCCTCAAGCAAAACAATATTGGTGGTGGAATCATCAATCACCAATATCCTTGATTGTTTCATAGTACATCGATCTGTTAAAATTGGAAACTAAGATAGTACATTTATGACAAAGCGCCACATACAACATCAGGAAAGATTTAAATAATTACCAGCCGGTTTTGGATTTTTGATTGATTGACAACCGAAAATGTCTTTTAATCCGATGCTGATGCTGAAGTTTGCCGGTTTGCGGCTTTGAAGAAACACATCTCATCCGATTGCAGGATAATTTCAGAATATCTTTTTTTAAGTAGTAATTATTTGCATTTTTGCAAAAAAATTCATTTAGCTTAAATTATTCCAAAGAATGAGAAAATGGCGGATCGAAGACTCAGCTGAACTGTACAACATACAAGGCTGGGGTGTCAATTACTTTTCCATTAACGACAAAGGTCATATTGTGGTTTCGCCCAAAAAAGACAGCGTTCAGATTGACCTTCGCGAACTTGTTGATGAACTGCTCCTGAGAGACGTTTCTGCACCCATGTTGATCCGATTCCCCGACATCCTCGATAATCGAATTGAGAAAATGGCGAAATGCTTTGAGGTAGCTGCAAAAGAGTATGAATACAAAGCCCAGAACTTCATCATTTACCCCATTAAGGTTAATCAGATGCGGCCGGTTGTGGAGGAGATTGTGAGTCATGGCAAGAAATTCAACATCGGCCTTGAAGCTGGCTCCAAGCCTGAGCTGCATGCGGTTATAGCCATTAATGCCGACAGCGATTCGCTGATCATTTGCAATGGTTATAAAGATGAGGATTATATAGAACTAGCTCTTCTGGCCCAGAAAATGGGGAAAAGAATTTACCTGGTTGTAGAAAAGCTCAATGAGCTTAAGCTGATAGCCAATGTATCCAGAAGGCTGAAAATCAAGCCCAACATCGGAATTCGCATCAAGCTGGCCAGCACCGGAAGCGGCAAATGGGAAGACTCAGGCGGTGATGTGAGTAAATTCGGGCTGACATCCAGCGAGCTTCTTGAAGCCATGGACTTCCTGGAAAGGAATAAGATGAAGGAATGCCTTCGGCTGGTTCATTTTCACATCGGCAGCCAGGTTACCAAGATCCGCCGCATCAAAATCGCGTTGCGTGAAGCTTCGGAATTCTACGTACAGCTATATAAAAACGGGTATCATATTGAATTTGTTGATATTGGCGGAGGACTGGGAGTGGATTATGACGGCACCCGTTCGCCAAATAGTGAAAGCAGTGTGAATTACAGTCTTCAGGAATATGTGAATGACTCAATTGCAACCCTGGTGGATGCCAGTGACCGGAATAATATACCGCACCCGAATATCATCACGGAATCTGGCCGTTCGCTTACAGCGCATCATTCTGTACTCATTTTTGAAGTTTTGGAAACCACAACACTTCCTGAGTGGCACGAGGAGGATGAACTTGGTGAGAAGGACCATGAGCTGGTTCAGGAATTGTATTCGCTGTGGGAACGATTGAACCAGCCCGGTATGCTTGAAACCTGGCACGATGCACAGCAGATCAGGGAAGAAGCACTTGACAGGTTCAGCCTGGGATTGCTTGATCTTAAAACCAGGGCCCAGATTGAACGACTATTTTGGTCGATTGCGCGTGAGTTGTATCAGATGACCAACGAAACCAAACATACACCAGAGGAATTGCGTCACCTTCCCAAGATACTTTCGGATAAGTATTTCTGCAATTTTTCGCTGTTCCAGTCCATGCCTGATTCCTGGGCCATTGATCAGATATTCCCGATAGTGCCACTTCAAAGACTCGATGAAAAACCTGTCAGAGCAGCTACGATTCAGGATATCACATGTGATTCGGATGGCAAGATTGATAATTTTATTTCAACAAGGAACTTTTCCTATTATTTGCCGGTGCATCCTATAAAAGCTAAAGAATCATACTACCTGGGTGTCTTTCTGGTAGGTGCCTATCAGGAAATACTGGGAGATCTCCACAACCTGTTTGGAGATACCAACGCAGTTCATGTTTCGGTAAATGATGATGGCTATGAGATTGATCAGGTGATTGACGGGGAAACAGTTGCGGAAGTGCTGGAATATGTACAGTATAACCCGAAAAAACTGGTACGCACCGTGGAAACATGGGTTACATCTGCTGTAAAAGGCGGCATTATAACAGCTGAAGAAGGGAAAGAATTTCTTTCCACCTACCGATCGGGATTGTATGGATATACTTATTTGGAGTAATATACAATGAACAATGAACAATGAACAATTAACTATGAACAATGAACAAATAGGGAACTGATTGATTCTCATCTATTGCTCATTGCTCATTACTAATTGTTAATTGAAAATTACTCTCCAATTATCTTCACCAATACCCTTTTGTTCCTTTTACCGTCGAATTCGCCGTAGAAAATCTGTTCCCAGGGGCCAAAATCCATTTTTCCCCCGGTAATTGCCACAACCACTTCACGGCCCATAATGGTTCTTTTCAGATGTGCATCGGCATTGTCTTCGAACGAATTGTGCCGGTATTGATCATAAGGCTTTTCAGGTGCAAGCTTTTCAAGCCATACTTCAAAGTCGTGATGCAACCCCGATTCATCGTCGTTGATGAAAACACTGCTTGAAATATGCATGGAGTTGCAAAGGAGAAGACCTTCCCTGATGCCGCTTTCATTGATGCACTGCTGAACCTGGTGTGTGATATTCACCAGTTTTCTTCTTGTGTCGATATTGAACCACAGCTCTTTCCGGTAGGATTTCATGTCAGTTTATCTTAAGTTCTCTGATGATGTCATCAATCTTCTTGTCCAAAGCTTCATTTACCTGTTGGTAGGCCCCTGTATTATTCATCTTTCCCTTCACTCCAAAGTAAAACTTGATCTTGGGTTCGGTACCGGAAGGTCTTATGGAAATTATAGTGCCGTCGGCTGTGAAGAATTGCAAAACGTCTGATTTGGGAATCATGATTCCTCCGTTCTTCAGATTTGCTTTCTCCAGGCATTTCGGGTCGAGATAGTCCATAACCTCAGTCATGGGTGAATTGTTAATCGATGCCGGAGGATGTAGTCTGAATTTTTTCATCATTTCCTGTATTTCCTCGGCGCCAGTTTTGCCTTTCTTGGTAACCGAAATCAGCTTCTCTTTGTAGAAACCAAACTCCCTGTATATTTCCAGCAATTGTTCAAACATGGTCATCCCCTGGTCCTTTGCATAGGCAGCTGCTTCTGAGAGCAAAGCACATGACATAATGGCATCTTTATCACGTACAAAATCGCCTGCCAGATAACCGTAACTCTCCTCACCTCCGCCGATGAAGGTTGCCTTGCCTTCGAATTGCTTAATCACATCAGCAATGTATTTGAATCCGGTTAACACATCATAGCAGGCTACTTTGTATTTCTTTGCCATCTCAGCCAGGAGTTCGGTAGTTACTATTGTTTTAACAATATATTCCCGGCCCTTTATTTTTCCATTGGCGGCCCATTTGGTAAGCAGGTAGTTAATCAACAGGGTGGCCGACTGGTTCCCGTTAAGAATGACAAACCGGCCGTCTTTATTCTTAACAACAACACCAACGCGGTCGGCATCGGGGTCGGTAGCCAAAACAATATCTGCATCTGTTTTCTCTGCTTTTTTAATAGCCAGTTCAAGGGCACTGCTTTCTTCGGGGTTGGGTGAATGTACGGTGGGAAAATTGCCATCGGGAATATCTTGTTGTTCCACATGAATTACGTTGGTGAAACCAAACTTACGGAGTACCTGAGGAACCAGTTTTACACCCGATCCGTGCAGCGGAGTGTAAACAATCTTCATATCGCTTTGCCTCTTGATTATCTCAGGCGATAGCGAAAGTCCGGTAATCCGGTCAGTGTAAACAGCATCAACCGCCTCCCCTACAATTTCAATATTTTCAGGTTTTGCCTTGAAGTTAACCTTATCAATCGATTGAATCGACTGAACTTCCTGGATAATCAGTTTATCATGGGGTGAAATGATCTGACCTCCGTCGTCCCAGTATGCCTTATACCCGTTATATTCCTTTGGATTGTGAGAAGCCGTAATAACTACCCCGCTCTGGCAGTTGAAATGCCTGATGGCAAATGATAGTTCTGGAGTTGGCCGGAGATCTTCGAAAAGATAAACCTTGAATCCATTCGCCGAGAATATGTTGGCACTGGTTTCGGCAAAGAGCCTGCTGTTGTTTCTGGAATCATGGGCAATCGCCACCTTAATCCGGGGAATATCGCTGAATTCCTTAATCAGGTAATTGCTTAAACCCTGGGTTGCCATAGCTACCGTATAAATATTCATTCTATTGGTACCTACACCCATGATACCCCGCAATCCGCCTGTTCCGAATTCCAGATCCCGGTAAAAACATTCAATCAGCTCATCTTCATTATGATCCAATAAATACGCAACCGTTTTGCGGGTTTCTTCATCATATTTATCGCTCAGCCACATGGTGGCACGTGTTCTGACACGCTCGATCAATTCCCTGTTATCCATGTTTTTAAATTTTTTCAAATAAAATTACTTTTTCAATGTAATTTCCTGCATAGCCTTAAGCAAGCTGTTTCTCCAATAAGGTATTGCAAGTCCAAAAGCGGTTTTAATTTTTTTCTTTTCCAATACGCTGTATTCAGGGCGGTGGGCCGGCAGGGGATACTCCGGGGTTCTGATGGGGTTTACCCTGCAGTTGCTTCCTGTATGCTGCATTATCTCAATGGCAAAGTCGTACCAGCTGCATACGCCCTCATTGGAATAATTGTAAATACCGGGAACGAATCCGTTATTTTCAGAAAAATCAATAATTTTCAAAACAGCATCTGCCAGATCCGCAGCATAGGTTGGCGTTCCGGTCTGATCTGTTACGACACCAATTTCCTTTTTTTCAGTGGAAAGCCTGATCATGGTCCGCAGGAAGTTGTTCCCGGTTTTATAATAAAGCCATGAAGTTCTTATGATCAACGCCATAGGGTTGTCTCTTAAGACCATTTCTCCTTCCGCTTTACTTTTTGCATACACAGATACCGGCGCCGTGGATTCATCCTCTGTATGGGGAGTCCATTGCTTTCCATTGTAAACATAATCGGTGGAAATATGGATGAGCCGGGTATTGTTTTCGATGCAGATCTTGCCCAGTAATCGCGGCACTCCGGAATTCACCGCATAGGCTTTTTCGGGTTGGCTTTCGGCCAGATCAACAGCAGTGAATGCTGCACAGTTGATTATCCACGAGAAGGCATGTTGGTTAAGGAACTGCCTGACACCAATCTCATTGGTAAGGTCAAGATCGTGAATATCAATTCCTGTGAAACTGAATTGCGGATAATCAGCAGCCAGATCACGGATTGCAGAGCCAAGCTGGCCATTTGAACCGGTTATCAGGATCTTCGTCATGGCGTTACAGAATAAAGTTGGCTTCAGCCTCATCGAACCGGGGTAACTGACGGTCTTTTTCAGAAACGATTATCCCGGCCGGGTTCATTTTCCAATCGATTTTCAAAACGGGATCGTCAAAGCGAATGCCTCTTTCCGCTTCTTTTTTGTAAAAATCATCGGTTTTATACAGGACAACCGCTTTTTCCGATAAAACAGAGAAACCATGGGCAAATCCCTGTGGTACGAACAATTGCAAACTGTTTTCCGATGACAATTCGATGCCATACCACTTGCCGCAGGTTGGGGATCCGCTTCTCAAATCGACAGCGACATCGAAAATAGTGCCGCTCAATACACGGATAAGTTTAGATTGTGCAAATGGCATCAATTGATAATGCAATCCGCGTATTACTCCCCTGATTGAAGACGATTGGTTATCCTGTACAAAATTACAATTGATACCTGCTTTTTTAAAGGCCGACTTGTTGTAACTTTCATAAAAATATCCCCGGCTGTCTTCAAAAACAGTTGGCTTAATTAATATCAAATCCTGAAATCCCGTATTGATTAGTTCCATTCGTTATCTTCAATTTCAAAGTTATAGGTTTTCTCTGATGCTATTTTAAGAAGGTATTTTCCATATTGATTTTTGCTTAGCGGCGATGCCAGAGCCAAAAGCTGATCGGAATTGATATATCCTTTTTTATACGCGATTTCTTCAATGCATGAAACTTTGAGCCCTTGTCTTTCCTCAATAGTCTGTATGTACACCGAAGCCTGCAGCAATGTTTCGTGCGTGCCCGTATCCAGCCAGGCAATACCACGTCCCAGAATTTTTATTTTAAGTTTGTTTTCTTCCAGGTAAAGCCTGTTCAGATCAGTGATTTCAAGCTCCCCACGGGCAGAGGGTTTTAACTTTTTTGCTTTTTCCACCACATCATTTCCGTAGAAGTACAAACCTGTAATAGCGTAGTTTGATTTGGGATGTGATGGTTTTTCTTCAATACTGATAACCCTTCCATTTTCGTCAAATTCCACTACGCCATATCTGTCGGGGTCGTTAACGTAATAACCGAAAACCACAGCGCCGTCTATAAGCATGGCTGTTTTGGCCAGCGTATTTCCGAATCCGTGTCCGTAAAAAATGTTATCGCCCAATACCATGCATACAGGCTCATTTCCGATAAATTGCTCACCTATCAGAAATGCCTGGGCGAGTCCGTCGGGCGAAGGTTGAATGGCGTATGAAAGTGTAAGTCCCAGTTGATTGCCGTTGCCTAGCAAATCTTTATAAAGATGGATGTCCTTGGGTGTTGAAATGATCAGAATTTCCCTTATCCCGGCCAGCATCAGAACCGATAACGGGTAATAAATCATCGGTTTATCGTAAATGGGAATGATTTGCTTTGAAATGCTTTTGGTTATCGGGTAGAGCCGGGTGCCGGAGCCACCTGCAAGAATAATTCCTTTCATGATTTGAGATTATGGTAAAGCAAAGTTACAATTTAAGCAGATTTTTATAGTAGGTAATTGTCATGTTTAAACCCTCATCTAACGAAACGCGGGGATGCCAGTTATTGAGTGATTTCATTGCCAGTGTTATATCCGGTCTTCTTTGCATGGGGTCGTCATCTTTTTTTGGCTGGTGCTTAATTTTAGATTTCGACTGCGTCAGGCAGATGATTTTTTCAGCCAGACTCATGATCGAAATTTCTTCGGGATTACCGATATTAACCGGACCGGTAAATTCATCTGCAGTTCCCATGAGTCGTATCAAGCCTTCAACCAAATCGTCAACATACTGAAAACTTCGGGATTGTTTTCCGTCACCATAAATTGCCAGCTCTTTGTTTTCTAACGCACTGGTAATGAAGCTTGACATGACCCTTCCGTCAAACTGACTCATCCTGGGACCATAGGTATTAAAAATCCTGGCAATTTTAATCCGCACTTTATTCTGATAGTGGTAATCCATGCAGAGTGTCTCGGCACATCGTTTCCCTTCGTCGTAATTGGAGCGGCGACCAACAGGATTTACATTTCCCCAGTAGCTTTCCGGTTGCGGGTGCACCATGGGATCTCCATACACTTCACTGGTGGATGCCTGCAATATTTTGGCCTTGACTCTTTTGGCCAGTCCGAGCATATTAATGGCACCCATTACTGATGTCTTAATTGTTTTGATGGGATTGTACTGGTAATGAATGGGTGATGCCGGACAAGCCAGGTTATAAATTTCATCTACCTCGCAAAAATAAGGCATGATCACATCATGCCTTACCAGTTCAAAGTAGGGATGATTCATCAAATGAACAATATTGCTCTTATACCCGGTAAAATAGTTATCCAGGCAAATAACTTCATTCCCTTCCTTAAGGAGTCGCTCACAAAGATGGGAACCAATGAAGCCGGCTCCTCCTGTAATTAAAACCCTTTTCACGTATTCCTGCTATGTGTACGGCCAATGCCGTAATAAGAAAAACCGTTCTCTTCAATTTCTGCCGGATCATAAATATTGCGTCCGTCGAAGATGACCTTGTCTTTCATGATTCGCGTTAATACTTTGAAATTAGGCACACGAAACTCAGACCATTCAGTGGCCAGTATCAGTCCGTTTGCATCAATCAGCACATCATACATATCATTGCCATACATTATTTTGTCCCCCAAAATTTTCTGCGCTTCTTTTAAGCCAACCGGATCATAGGCCCTGATTTTAGCTCCCGCATGAACCAGTTGTTCAATGATTACAAGAGCAGGTGACTCGCGCATATCATCGGTATTGGGTTTAAAAGTCAGTCCCCACACCCCGAAAACCTTATCCTTAATATCATTCCCAAAGTGCTTCATAATTTTGCTGAACAAAACTGTCTTTTGCCGGGTGTTCACCTTTTCAACTGCCTTAATCAGTTCAAGTGAATAACCATTATCGTCTGCCGTTTTAATAAGGGCTTTCACATCCTTGGGGAAGCAGGATCCTCCATATCCAATGCCGGCATAGATAAATTTGTTGCCTATTCTGGGATCGCTGCCTATTCCTTTTCTGACCATACTGATATCGGCACCTACAAGATCGCACAGATTGGCAAGATCATTCATAAAACTGATTTTGGTAGCGAGCATACAGTTTGCTGCATATTTTGTCATTTCAGCTGAAGGAATATCCATGTAAATTACCGGGTGTCCGTTGAGCAGGAATGGATGATACAGCCTGTTCAGTATTTTTTTTGCAGATTCAGATTCCACTCCGAGAATGATCCGGTCAGGTTTTAAGAAGTCATCAACAGCAGCCCCTTCTTTGAGGAACTCAGGGTTGGATGCTACATCAAAGCTGATTTGTAAGCCACGTGCATCAAGTTCCTCCTGCACTGCCTCCTTAACCTTTCTGGATGTTCCAATAGGAACCGTACTTTTGGTCACAATAACCAGGGAAGAATCCATGTGCCTGCCAATTTCTCTTGCAGCGCTTATCACATGGCTCAGGTCGGCACTCCCATCTTCACCGGGAGGCGTTCCCACGGCAATAAAAACGGCTTCAATTTCTTTAAGATTTTCCTTAATGCTGGTTGAAAAGTTCAACCGGTTTTTTTCGAAATTTCTTTTGACAACCAGATCGAGGCCGGGTTCAAAAATAGGGATGATGCCCTGCTTAAGCTTCTCTATTTTTTCTTCGTTGATGTCCACACATACCACATCTACTCCGGTTTCAGCAAAGCATGCACCAGTTACCAATCCGACATATCCTGTACCGATAATCAGGGTTTTCATAAGTGTCTTTTTTAATTTTAAGGCACTAAAATAATGTTTTCTGCGATGACCTCAGCTAATTTCATGGTTATTTACAAAGAAATACCTCAAGCAGTGGTATTTTTCAAAAAAGCTGCTCAACAAAACAGTTGTGGCTCAATAACAAATTTGGGTGTCACTTTCTTATTTTTTTTTGTATCTTTAGTTTTTTACGGGGGAAAATTATACTTTTGCTGCTCGATTTTAACAACATAATGTCTAATTTACTAATTTATAACTTATTAATTAATGGTTGATCATTTGGAAAACAATCTTGAACAGCCTGTAGAAAAGGCTGAAGAGCAGGTTAAGGATGCAGTGAATTCAGTTTTAATTGAATCAGACCCGCAGTTTGACTGGGAAAAGTATGAAGAAGGCGATTACCAGTCAGAGATAAAAAAATCAGATCTGGAAAAAATGTACAATGACACCCTCAGTGCTGTTAAGGTAAATGAGGTGGTTGACGGTACTGTTATTTCCATGAACAAACGTGAAGTAGTAGTCAATATCGGATACAAATCCGAAGGCGTAGTAAGTCTTAATGAATTCAGATATGATCCCGATCTGAAAATTGGCGACAAGGTAGAGGTTTACATTGAAAGCCAGGAAGACAAAAAAGGACAGCTGGTTCTGTCGCATAAGAAGGCGAGAGCCCTCAAATCATGGGACAGAGTCAATGAGTCTTTGGAAAAAGATGAAATCATTAAGGGTTATATCAAGTGCCGCACCAAGGGAGGTATGATTGTGGATGTATTTGGCATTGAAGCCTTCCTTCCCGGTTCGCAAATTGATGTTAAACCGATCAGGGATTACGACATCTATGTAGGTAAAACAATGGAATTCAAGGTTGTGAAAATCAATCATGAATTCAAAAACGTTGTAGTATCGCATAAGGCTCTTATAGAGGCCGAACTCGAACAGCAGAAAAAGGAAATCATTGCCAAACTGGAGAAAGGCCAGATACTTGAAGGAACTGTCAAGAATATCACATCTTATGGGGTATTTATTGATTTGGGCGGTGTTGACGGATTGATTCACATCACCGACCTTTCATGGGGAAGAATCAATCATCCCGAAGAAATTGTTCAGCTCGACCAGAAGCTTCAGGTGGTTATTCTTGATTTTGATGATGAGAAAAAGCGTATCGCACTGGGTCTTAAACAACTTACACCCCATCCCTGGGATTCACTTGATGCCAATCTTAAGGTAGGTGACCAGGTTAAGGGTAAAGTGGTTGTTATGGCTGACTACGGCGCCTTCATTGAAATTGCTACCGGTGTTGAAGGATTGATACATGTTTCTGAAATGTCATGGTCGCAGCATTTGCGCAGCGCACAGGAATTCCTGAAAGTGGGCGATGAAGTTGAAGCAGTTATTCTCACACTCGACCGTGATGAGCGGAAGATGTCGCTGGGTATGAAGCAACTTAAGACCGATCCATGGGAAAATATTGAAGAAAAGTATCCTTTGGGTAGCCGACATACCTCAAAAGTTCGTAACTTTACAAACTTCGGTGTTTTTGTTGAAATTGAAGAGGGTGTGGATGGGTTGATCCATATTTCTGACCTGTCATGGACCAGAAAAATCAAGCATCCTGCTGAATTCACAAGCATAGGAGAAAATATCGAAGTAGTAGTCCTTGAAATAGATAAAGAGAACAGAAGGCTCAGTTTAGGTCATAAACAACTTGAAGAAAATCCATGGGATGTGTTTGAAACCCTGTTCACTGTGGATTCGGTTCATGAAGGAACCATTGTTGAAATGACAGATAAAGGAGCAGTTGTTGCATTGCCTTATGGCGTTGAGGGATTTGTTACCCCGAAACACCTGATTAAAGAAGATGGCGCAGCAGCTAAAATGGAGGAGAAGCTTCCTTTTAAGGTGATTGAGTTTTCCAAGGGGTCGAAAAAAATTATTGTTTCACACAGCAGAATTCATGAGGATGCCAAGAGGGCCTCATCTGATGTTGAACATAAATCGACTTCTGATTCTGGACATAAAGCAACCAAGAAACTGAAAACCAGCATGGAAAAAACCACGCTTGGCGACATCACCGATTTGGCTGCCATAAAAACAGAAATGGAAAAGAAAGAATCACGTAAAAAGAAAATCGAAAAGAAGGCTGTTGAGAAGGATGAAAACCAGGCTGAAAACGAGTAAACGAAAAATAATCTAATATTTTCATCATGGAATTCAAAATCGAAAAGCTCCAGAATTATACATTAATTCAGGTATTAGAGGAGAAACTTGACACACACATTGCACCGACCCTTAAATCGGAACTTGTATTGGTGTCAGGTAACGGTGAGAAAAACATTGTCCTTGACTTGAGTAAGTGCCGGTATTGTGATTCTTCGGGGCTTAGTGCGATTTTGGTAGCCAACAGGTTATGCAAAAACGCCAATGGCACTTTTGTGCTTACCGGATTAAACGACGCTGTAGAAAGGTTAATCACTATTTCACAGCTCGATACTGTGCTGAATATTGCTGATTCTCTTGAGGAAGCAACCAAGCTTTTTGCTGAATCAGCTAATTAGTATGATATTACCGGATGGCTTTTGAGTTAACTGTGCTGGGAAGCAGTTCTGCTATTCCTACAACATCAAGATTTCCTACCGCTCAGGTACTTAATGTACATGAGCGGTTTTTTTTGCTGGATTGCGGTGAAGGAACTCAAATCCAACTCAGGAGGTTCTCAATCAACATGTCAAGAATCAGCCATATTTTCATCAGCCACCTCCATGGTGACCATGTTTTCGGATTGTTTGGCCTGTTGTCATCATACAACCTGATGGGTAGAAAAGCGGATATGCATATTTATGCACATCGCGATTTTGAGCCGACGCTGGAACATTTCAGGAAGCATTTCGGGATGGATATGTCATTTGATATTGTGTTTCACCCTTTCACCGCTGTAAAGCAGATGGAAATTTATAGTGATAAACATCTGACAGTTGAGATTATCCCTTTAAGACACAGCGTGCCGGTAGTTGGCTTTCTTTTCAGGGAAAAGAAAATGATGCTTAACATGCGCAGGGAAGCTATTGAAAAATATGCGCTGGGTATTAAGGAAATCAGGAACATCAAAACCGGCTTGGATTACATAACCCCTGATGGCCATGTTATACCCAATGCCGAGCTTACCTTGCCGCCATACAAGACAAGATCTTATGCCTTTTGCACTGATACGTTGTGCTTCTCAAAGTTGAATACAGTTTTGAGGGATGTGGACCTCTTGTATTTCGAGGCAACATTTTCAGCAAAAGACAAAAAGCTGGCTAAACTCACCGGTCACTCAACTTCTGAACAGGCAGCCATGTTGGCAAAACAGGCTAATGCCGGCAGATTGCTCATAGGCCATTTTTCAACCCGGTATAAAAGCATTGCACCGCTTCTCAAAGAGGCAAGGGCTGTGTTCCCCAATACCGAAGCTGTAGCAGATGGTGACAAATTTTCAATAGATCCTGAACGTATTGAATCAGGATCCTAAAAAGCATATATTTGATATTTAATTCGCACAACAACATGTCAGTTTCAGAAGAAAAAGTGATCATACTGGATTTTGGTTCACAGTATACCCAATTAATAGCACGCCGTGTAAGAGAACTCAACGTATATTGTGAAATTCAACCCTACAATATTCCGGTTGCCGTGACTCCCGGATTAAAAGGAGTTATTCTGTCGGGTAGCCCATCATCTGTAAGGGATGAAAAAGCTCCCGTTCCGGACATCAGCGAGGTAAAAGGCAAATTTCCGGTACTTGGCATCTGTTATGGGGCGCAATACCTGGCACATTTCTTTGGCGGAGAGGTAGCACTTTCCAACAGCCGTGAATATGGACGTGCTTCCCTTGAAATTTCCGGAGCGAAAAGCCGGTTATTTGCCGGAGTCAGCAGTGGTTCACAGGTTTGGATGTCGCACGGAGATACAATTGCCAGACTCCCGTCGGGGTATTTTGTTACCGGAAATACAAAGGATGTTGCCATCGGGGCCTTTGAAGTTGAGGGCGAAGATACATTCGGTATCCAGTTTCATCCTGAGGTTTACCATTCAACTGAAGGCCTGAAGATTTTGAGGAATTTTCTGGTCGACATTTGCGGGTGCAGTCAGAATTGGACTCCCGAATCATTTATCAATGAAACTATTAACACACTGAAGCACACGCTGGGGAGCGACAAGGTTGTCCTGGGCCTTTCCGGAGGGGTTGATTCTTCAGTAGCTGCGGTTTTGCTCCACCGCGCCATAGGGAGTAACCTGACCTGCATCTTTGTAGATAATGGATTACTCCGGAAGGATGAGTACCGGAAGGTTCTTGCCTCATACCAGCATATGGGTCTTAATGTTCACGGAGTTGATGCTGCGTCACTATTCCTGGATGACCTGAAGAACATAACTGAGCCGGAAGCCAAAAGAAAAAGCATCGGCCGTAATTTTATTCAGGTTTTCGAGTCCGAAGCGCATCAGGTAAAAGATGTAAAATGGCTGGCCCAGGGAACCATTTACCCTGATGTTATTGAATCGGTATCAGTTAATGGCCCTTCGGCCACAATCAAATCGCACCACAACGTAGGCGGACTTCCTGAAAAAATGCATCTTAAGGTTGTGGAACCGCTCAAACTCCTTTTTAAGGATGAAGTCAGGCGGGTGGGCAAGGCCCTTAGCATTGATCCGATAATTCTGAACCGGCACCCGTTTCCCGGACCCGGACTTGCCATTAGGATACTGGGAGATGTTACCGCTGAAAAAGTAAAACTGCTGCAGGATGTAGATGATATTTTTATCCAGGGATTAAAGGACCACAATCTCTACGACTCTGTATGGCAGGCTGCTGCCATTCTGTTGCCAATTCAATCAGTAGGTGTGATGGGTGATGAGCGAACTTATGAAAATGTGGTTGCCTTGCGTGCTGTCACATCAACCGATGGGATGACTGCCGACTGGTCGCACCTCCCCTATGAATTTCTGGGGTATATTTCAAACCGGATCATCAATAAGGTTAAAGGGGTAAACCGGGTAGTTTATGACATCAGTTCAAAACCACCCGCAACAATTGAATGGGAATAATCGTATGAGTATTAATGGAATTTTGTATGTATTAACGAGAGGGATATGAGAAGCTTTTTCAGATTTTTATTTTTAAGTGCTTTCCTTGCACTCATGGCAACGGGTGCCCACTCACAAACCTTGTATGAGCAAGCGTTTAAATTCGGAAAGGTACTTGAATGGATTGACAGATACTACGTGGATTCAGTCAACGAAGAACTGCTGGTTGAACATGCTATTGCAGAGTTGTTGAAAGAACTGGATCCCCATTCATCTTATCTGACAAAGGATGAAGTTGCCAAATTAAATGAACCACTTCAGGGTAACTTTGAAGGTATTGGAGTTTCATTCAATTTGTTAAATGATACGGTTTATGTTATATCACCCGTTGAAGGAGGTCCCTCTGATAAAGCAGGAATCAAACGGGGCGACAGGATTGTGAAAGTTGACGGCACAAACATAGCCGGCATCGGGATTAATTCTGACAAGGTATATGGCATGCTCAGGGGTAAAAAAGGTTCAAGGGTGGTTGTTTCCATTCTCCGGCGAGATATTCCCGATCTGATTGATATTGAAATAATCAGGGATAAAATACCGATTAAAAGCATTGAGGCCAGTTATATGGTAACCAGTGAAATCGGTTATTTGAAAATCAACCGTTTTTCCATGACCACCCTGGATGAATTTAAAGAAATTGTATCCGGATTTAAGAAAGTTCACGTTAAGGACCTGATTGTTGATCTCACCGGTAACGGTGGCGGATATCTTGAAGTTGCCATAAAACTGGCTGATGAATTTCTGGACAACAACAAGCTGATCCTGTATACTCAGGGTACAAACAGTCCTAAAAAAGAATATTTTGCCACCCGGGATGGCGGTTTTGAAAAAGGACATGTAGTATTTCTGATTGATGAAGGTTCTGCTTCAGCCAGTGAAATACTTGCAGGGGCCATTCAGGACTGGGACCGGGGCATCATTGTAGGCCGCCGTTCCTACGGCAAGGGTCTTGTTCAGAAGCCTTTGTTGCTGCCTGATCAGTCGATGATACGGCTTACCATTGCAAAATATTACACACCTACCGGGCGGCTCATTCAGAAACCTTATGATATGAGCAGGGACGATTATGACAAGGAGTTATTGAACCGTTATAACAATGGAGAGCTTTCACACAAAGACAGCATCCATTTTCCTGATTCCCTGAAATATTACACACTCAGAAATACAAGACTTGTATTCGGAGGGGGCGGTATCATGCCGGATTATTTTGTATCTATCGATACCAGTTATTATTCCACATACTACCGCAGGCTCATTAGCCGCAGGATCCTGGATCAGTTTGTACTGGAGTATGTTGATAAAAACCGCAATATTCTGATGAGTCAGTATGGAAATGTCAGAAGCTTCAGGGATCAATTTATTGTTGATCAGGAGTTCATGCACAGCTTAATGGAATATGCCGATAAAAAAGGCGTACCTGTGGTTGAAAAGGATTTTTCGATTTCTAAAGAGCAGATTGAGACTGTTCTGAAAGCATATATTGCCCGCGATTTGTGGTCGAACAGTGAATTTTACTACATCAGCAATGAGAAGGATCCCAAATTTGAAACTGCAATGACCATTCTGAAGAACTGGGATAAATACGAGGCGATGCTGCTAAATACCAAATAAGCTTCATGTTGGGTTTGCTCAATGCATTATCATGGATACAGCAGAACTACGTCGAAAACCTGGCTGTGGCTGCAGGGTTGCTTTATGTGTTCTTTACCATTAAGGAGAAAATTCTCCTTTGGCTTTTTGGAATCATTTCATCAGGGCTGTATGTATTCGTTTTTTTTAAATCAGGCATTTATGCCTACTCGGCTCTGTATGTATATTATGTAGTGATTGGCTTTTACGGGTGGTATAATTGGGCCCGCAAGCCTGAAGAGACTATGGAAAAGGAATCACTGCTTAAAATTCATTATGCATCAACGGGTCTGCTGTGGATTTGTATAGCTGTTGCATTGGTTGTAACCATACCCGTTTATTTTGTTTTAAAACATTTTGCCGGTTCCGACATGGCGCTTGCTGACGCGCTGATGACCTCAGGAGGTATGGTTGCCACCTGGATGCTGACGCAGAAAATAATTGAGCAGTGGCTTTTCTGGATCGCCATTGATTTGTTATCCATGTCGGTAATGATTTATAAAGATCTTTATCCCAGTGCGGGATTGTTCTTAACTTATACCGTGCTAGCTGTAATTGGGTATATACAATGGAAAAACGAACTGCAGAAAGCAACACCCCACTGATCCGTGTGGCGATAACCGGACCGGAGTGTACTGGCAAAACAATACTTACAGATCAGCTTTCCGGATATTATCATGCCAAAGGCATACCTGAATTTGCAAGAGATTACGTTGCCGGGCTTAACAGGCATTACACATACCAGGATGTTGAACATATTGCCCGGGTTCAGCGGAATCAGGTGCGCGATATTGAAAATCAGGGAGTCAGACTGCTTTTTATAGACACCTACCTGGTTGTTACCAAAATATGGTTTGAGGTTGTTTATCATCAGGTTCCTCAATGGATTGAGGAAGAACTTCATCGGAAACAGGTGGATCTCTTTCTGCTTTGCAGTACGGATATACCATGGACGCCAGATCCGGTAAGAGAGAACGGGGGTGAAATGCGGGAGGTGCTTTTTTCAATGTACAAAGATGAACTGGAAAGGCTGGGATCACGCTATGTGATAATCGTCGGCAGTGAAGAACAACGCTTGAAAAATGCTGTTAATGCCATCAATGCTTTTTTGCAGGAAATCGGACAACAAGAATTAATAAAATAGAAACTATGCCTGAGTATATTGCCAAAACGCTATTCGGACTTGAACAGGTTCTGGCTGATGAATTGCGGGAACTGGGTGCCGACCAAATCCAGACATTGAATCGCGCCGTCAGCTTTTCAGGTGATAAAAAACTTTTGTACAGGGCGAATTTCAACCTGAGAACGGCCCTGAAGATTCTGATTCCCATTAAAGAAGCTGAAATCAACAATGAACAGGAACTCTATGAATTCGTCAGAACCATCAACTGGTCAAGATTTCTGGCAGCTGAAGATACTCTTGCCGTTGAAGTTTCATTAAGCACCGGTTTGTTCAATCATACGCAGTATATTGCCCAGAAAATCAAGGACGCGGTTGTTGATCAGTTTCGCGAAAGGTTTGGCAGTCGCCCTTCTGTGAATCTGGATAATCCAACATTGCGGATTAACGCCTTTATCAGTAATAAAACCATTAGTTTATCACGCGACAGCAGTGGTGAATCGCTTCACAGAAGAGGATACAGAGTGAAACAAGGTCCGGCTCCAATGAATGAGGTTCTGGCGGCCGGCCTCATCAAACTTACCGGTTGGGATTACACCATGCCTCTGGTAGATTTCATGTGCGGATCAGGAACCATCGCTATTGAAGCTGCCCTGATGTCGTTACGCATTCCTCCGGGTGATCTCAGGATGGAATATGGCTTTCAGCGTTGGAGGGATTATGACTCTGCGTTGTTCAATGAAGTAGTGAAAGAAAGAAAACCAGCAGAAGACGGAAAAATAAACATTTACGCCTCCGATCTGAGTGCTGATGCGGTACAACTGGCACAACGACATGCACAAAATGCAGGTGTACTCAAGAAAATCCGGTTTTCCACCTGTCATTTCAACGATCTGGTGCCGCCACCTCCACCCGGATTGGTAATTATTAACCCGCCTTATGGGGAAAGAATTGAACAGATTAATCTAAATGGACTTTACCAACAAATAGGAGACAGACTGAAAAAAAATTATCCCGGTTACAATGCCTGGATTATCAGCTCAAATGCTGAAGCTGTAAAACATATCGGGTTGAAGCCTACTCCCAGAATTATTGTGTATAACGGTCAGCTTGAATGCCGTTTTAACAGGTATTCCTTGTATGAAGGTTCTAAAAAAGCAGCAAAAACTGATTGTTGATAACCTGTTTTAGCAATTCCGTCAAAGATTGCACTGATATTATTCAATTCAGGATGGGTTTCTGTAACTTAGATAAATAAAAAATCGTTCTTTAATTATGTTAATAATTATAAAATAGCTATATTTCAAAACGGTTTACCCAGAATTAAAGGGGTTGACCAAGCTATATTTATTTGCAGGCTCTTTTTACAAGTGTTTTTTTTTATATATTTGTTGATTGATCAATATACGGTTTATAAGCAACCCAGCCTTTTATGAGTTTTAATTTAAAGGAATACTACTCAAATCTAAGCAAGGGCGATGTTATTCTGGCATACAAGGGCAGCATAACTTCAGAACTCATCAACGACATATTGGAGGCTGTTGAAAAGAAACTTGAAGAGGCAGACGCAGACAGTAAACTGAGGAAGAAGATTTACAATGTCCTTGTCGAAAGCCTTCAGAACCTTTTTCATCACATTGAAATGGCCCATGAGGGTATTCAGGAGGAGTTGGATCCCAAATTCGGCATTCTGGTTATTATTAAAGATGGAGAATTCTATAAGGTAACCACTGGTAATTTTGTTAACGCCAAAAGGATTAAATTCCTCAAGGAAAAAATTGACAAAATCAACACCCTTTCCAAAGACGAATTAAAGGACATGTACAAGTTTATCCTGAACCACCAGAAACTTTCGGCCAAAGGCGGTGGAGGTCTTGGATTGGTTGATATTGCCAGGAAATCCGGTAATAAACTGGAATACGATTTTTATCAGTATAACGACGATTACTATTTTTTCAATTTAACTATTAGTGTGTAAATAAGGTTTTTCGAAATCAACATTCATATGGAACCAATTAACATTGAAAGCACCCCAAAGACTCCCTCGATTAAATTCATACAGGAGGAAAGCGTAATTGAAATTAAGGGAAGATCCATTCCTGAAAACTCAATTGAATTCTATAAACCTTTGGTTGACTGGCTCGAGGAGTACGCCAGGGATCCGTTGAAAAAAACTGTAGTCAATATTCAACTGGAATACTTCAATACGAGTTCTTCCAAGTGTATTCTTGATGTATTCAAGAAACTTGAAGCCATTCATAAATCAAAACATGATGTTGCCATCAATTGGTATTATGAGGAAGATGACGAAGATATGCTTGAGGCCGGTGAAGACTATGAATCCATTATCCGGATTCCGTTTAAAATGATTGAAATTGTAGACTGATACTTTTATTCCTGTATTTATAAGAAACAGAAAAAGTCGCCCTCAATAGCGACTTTTTTTTATGTCTGTTTGTTCCTTGAAATCAGTTGTTCCAGGAAGTCGAGAAAACGTTTCAGAACCCTGAAGTAAAGCATCACATAAAGCAAAAATGAATAAGCCCATATTACCAATACATTGATCCAGAAAGTATTGTAATAATGGCCCAAAAACATCTTTCTCGGTGCGTAAAAATGGGCTTTGATAAAAGGATGAACCGGATCGAGGTAAATGGGATCTGATTTCTGAATCAGCCTTCCTTTGTATTCAATGATTCGGATTAATTCTGTGTTGTTTTCAACGAATTCAGCCAATTTTTCATTATAATATCTTCTTTTCAGCTCAAGAAATTTGTATTTCTCTGCCGGAGTTTTTTCCTGTTCCCTGATCAGATCATCCTTGGCTTCATTGGCGTTGTTGTATATCCGGATATAGATTTTGTTGATGGTTTTCAGAAACTTCCGGGTTGAATCAACCACCTGCTGGTTTACCTGATCGGGTGTCAGTTTTTCAACATAAGGGAAATCAATTTGCCTTACGTTTTGAATGGGAATTTTCCGGATGTTGGGTAGCTCGTTTGAAAGTTCGTTTCGGAGAAGTCTCAGATACGCGGCAGTTTTATCGTGTTCACCCTGCCTTTTGATGTCGCGTTCCACATAGTCTATCTTGTTCTCCAGATTTTTTACCCAGTAATTCTTTTTGTACTCGGCAATGCTCATTGCCTTGTTGATGGCATAAAACGGCTCATTGTATTTGTTATTCATGAATTGCTCAACTGCCAGTGCCTCATATCCCCAGCGTGATGTCATCATCTCGCCGTAAAAAGGTATTTTGTTGGGCGAGCTGATTTTTGGATTGAGCTTTTCATATTTTACAATTACACCGCTAAGAACTATCTGTGGAATTACCAGAAACGGTATCAGAATGTAAATGGTAACAACCGTTTTGAAGCTGTCAGAAATCAGCAACCCCATTATATTCGAAGCGGTCCATGCGCTGAAAAGAACAATCCAGTATTTCAGAAACATACCTTTGATTTCAAGAATGCTGTTGCCAATCAATACGAATGTAAGTGCCTGAATTGCAGATATTGCCATCATTACGGCAAGTTTTGAAAGCAGATAACCCGACCAGCTCAGGTTCAAAAAGGCCTCACGCTTCAGTATTTTTCTGTCTTTGATGATTTCCTCGGCACTTACGGTCAGTCCCATGAATGTGGCAACAATAACCGACATGAACAGATAAACCGGGAGGTTGCTGTTTTCCATCAAGGTATACCCGCTTTCATTGGTTTCGCTGACATTGAAGTATTTGATGATGAAGGCCAGAATGAATGCAAGAACAGGAGCCTCCAGTAATGTTAT
>JAFGOR010000081.1 GCA_016926375.1 Bacteroidales bacterium | reverse complement strand
GGGGCTATGTTTAATCATGGTAAATAAACATCTTACAACTTATAACATCTTCATTATTAACGATAAATGAGCATTAGCTTGACGACTTTTTGCATGATATAAATTATTGTTGCAAAAACTTATCCTGCAATTCTTTGTGTGGCTTCTTCCAGGGTGGACACAAAAAGGATGTGCCCGGTTTTGTTGCTTTCGTAAATGAAATCTTTCAGGCTCTTGCTGGTGAACTTACTGAAATTTCCTACAATGGCCAGCTTCATCCTGTAATTGGAGAACTTCTGAAGGATTTCTCCTGCAATCCGGGTACTCAGGTCGAAAAACTCCGGTGATAACTGGGTTTCATTTACAATGATACCTGTGGCACCCTGATATGATGCATTTCCCAGCAGGTCGATGAAGTCATCGATATGGGTCAATAAGTTATCCTGACTGGCAAGTTGTGCAATTGTCTTGTTGTTGTGCGTAATAATCGTAAGGTTCATGGGCATAATGAGTGATAATATCTGGATGATGGTTCCTTTTTCATTTCTCAAATTCCGGGTTTATTTTGGCATACCGCACTTCATCCCACAATTGATTCTCTTTAAAAATGGCCTTTCTGAAAACAGCCTCACGGGTATAGCCGCATTTTTCCAATACTTTTTGCGATGCCGGGTTGTATTCGTAAACACCGGTATGAATGCGGGCAAAACCACACTCCTTAAATCCGAATTCCGTAATCAGATTCACGGCAGTGGTCATAATTCCCTTGTTCCAGAAGGGTTCACCCAGGAGGTAACCTATTTCTGCCGTTTTGCGGTACACATTCTCCAGCGGTGTGAGGCTGATATTGCCAGCATACTCACCTTGGTATTCAATGGCAAAATAGGTGTTGTAGCGCATGAACAGGCTGAGATACTGCCTGGCATGTTCCAATGTATAGGGGTAAGGGAAACCATCACGCAGGTTTCTGCCAATTTTGGGGTTGTTGGCCAGACTGGCCATTACGGGAGCGTCGGATTCCCTGAATGGCCGCAGCTTAATCGGTCCTGAAATCAATTCCATGCAACATATGTTTGGTTTACAGGCCTAAATTAATACTAAAAACAGGAAAAGAAAGAAATTTGAAAAACCGGATATCACAATGAAAACAATTTATTGCTAATATTGCATAAGAAACCTATAAACCCATTGTTATGAATAAGTTAATGCTATTGTTGATGGCGCTTTTCTGCACAATTTTACCGGGTATCGCCCAGGATCATTACCAGCAATTGTATGAACGTAAAG
Source organism: Bacteroidales bacterium (assembly GCA_016926375.1). Lineage (GTDB taxonomy): Bacteria > Bacteroidota > Bacteroidia > Bacteroidales > UBA10428 > UBA5072. The sequence continues at coordinate 13,752 of JAFGOR010000081.1, read as the reverse complement.
TAGAAACCTTCACCAAGGTGCGGAACGGAGGAATTGTTATGACTGGTATTGGCGCTGGGCTTGTTATGACTGGTACCGTTCTGATTGCCACACTCCCGTCAGGTTACTGGGCTGCTAATGATGATGATGATTACTATTACGATGACGATTATGATGATTTCAGTTCTGATGATGACTTACAGGCTGCTTTTGGTATTCTGTCAATCGGTGTAGGCGTGGGACTGCTGGCCGGTGGAATCACCATGAGTTCCATTGGTTCGCGGAAAATAAAATACTACCAGGGAAAGACAGGTACACTTTCCTATGGAATAAAAGGCCAGGGGCTTACGCTGACCTTTAAGTTTTAAGCATAGGGGTATTTTAAAAATTCACCTCATCATGTGTGATCACCTGCGGATGGTCATAGATTTCCTTTACCCGCTGCGGTGAATTGTCAATCTGTATCCAGTTGGCCCATACCATGAACCAGGAAAATCCCGGCTGAACCTGTAATATTTGGGTATTGGGCAATTCACCACATTCACCCAATGCAATCAGTTTGCCCTGGGCCAGGTCCAGCAGCTCCTGATAATCCCTGTCTTCATAATCAAAATGATATACATCGGTGGCCAGCACATCAACATATTCATGGCCGGGATAAAAGTGATTATAAGGGTATGCCTGATCAAAGGGTATATCTCTCGGGGCATTGGCATTCCATACCCATAGCAGGTTATTTAAATGATGTTCGTTGGTAAACCGGTCAAATAGCATTTTCCAAAGTGCCTGGTAACCTTCGGGCCCCTTCTTGTCACCCCACCAGAACCACACGCCGTTCATTTCATGATAGGGTCTCCAGAGCACGGGAACCTTCGCCTCCTGCAATTGTTTCAGGTATCCGGCTATTTTGTCGACCTGTGCTTGCCACCTTTTGTTCAAAGGTGTTCCGGGTGTAATCAATTCTTTCCACCGGGTATCATCCAGCTCGCCCTGAATACTTTCACGCCATCCGAAGGGCGGCTCGTCAACCGGCCGGCCGGCATGCCACATCAATGTTACAACATATCCTTCCTGCCACTTGTTAATAGCTTCCTTTACAATTTCGGGTCCCCGGTCAGTAATTCCGTTCAGTATAAAATCAGTACCCCACACGGCAGGGTATTTCCCGGTCATTGAATGAACTGTATCCATGTATTGGCTTAGGCTCTGATTGTAGTTGTGCTGCCCTGAAAGGGTTTGTTTTCCCTGAAGCCGGTAAAGGTATTCCAGCAGCATTTTGGCTTCGGGAGAGGCATTTTTGTTTACCGGAACATGCTGGGAATAAAGTTGCAGGCAGCATATAGCCAGCAGCACGCTGATCATTGATTTTTTCATGGTATTCTGATTATTGTTACTACATGTTAAAAATTGATCATGGCCTTCATGACGCCATCCCGATACCCCGATACCATTTCGAATGCCTCACCAATACGTTCGAAACCAAAGGTATGGGTTTGCATGGCATTGGGCTGGATCCGGCCGTCGGAGATCATGTCGAGCGTCAGCTCAACCGACTCATTCTGCCTGCGCACACTCTGTATGTCGATTTCTTTTCGCCTCAGGCTATCTACATCAAAACTCCATTGGTTGAATGACGGGATGCCGATAACCAGCAGCCGGCCGCCCGGCTTCAGCAGTTGAATGGCCTGGTCAGCGGCTTCCTGTTTGCCGCAGCATTCGAATACAACATCAAGCTGCATGGGTTCCATTTTAAGGACATCACCAACAACATCATCTTTGTCGGGATTGCCGGTCCAGTGCGCTCCCATCTTCTGTGCAAGGGCAAGCCGTGCATCTATTTTGTCGGTCATGTATACTTTTTTGGCTCCACCGGCTAGTGCAGGCAGCAACACGCTGATTCCAATAGGGCCCGAACCCAGGATGCCGATCGTTTTACCTTGTAATGAGCCATACAAACGGGTTGCATATACTCCAATGGCCAGCGGCTCAGAGAGTGCACCCTGGTCCAGTGTCATGTTATCAGGTAAAACAAAACAGCTTGTTGCCGGCATGACCAGGAATTCAGAAAGGCATCCGGCTGCCTGTCCCGGACAACCCAGGAACTTCAAATGCCGGCATGTGTGAAACCTGCCTGCCTTGCATTGATCGCAGCTGAAGCACGGCATGGCGGGGTCAATGGCTACGCGATCGCCGGGCTTCACCCGGGTTACATGGGTACCGGTTTTTTCAACAATTCCTGCTCCTTCATGGCCTACCGTAAACGGATACTGAACTACCTGGCTGCCGATTTTACCTTCCTGGTAATAATGGATATCGGAACCACAAATGCCAACCGATTTCATGCGAATCAATACTTCATCCGGGTTGCTGATTTCGGGATCCGGTTTCTCTATTATTTCCAACCGGTTTAAACCGTTGAGCACCATGGCTTTCATATGTGTCGGGAATTTGTTTATGTGGAGAAATTCAACCTGTCAAAATTAGAAAAACTGACAGAACAAGGGCAATATGTATGAACAATTTATCTTGTTTTGTTATCAAACAAAGGCACTGTTGCAGGTAAAGAAAAAACCGCTATATTTGAAATGCGTAGTAGGGTAGTGCGTTTAGGAAAAATACGATCATTCTTATAAGAACCATTATATGAAAATTCTCAAAGCTTTTGGGCCTGTCTTGATTGCAGGTTTGCTCATTTCATTAATCTTCGTTTCATGCGGCAATTCAAAAAAAACTGCGGTTCCGTGTCCTGATTTTTCGAAAAGCCGTTCTTACAGATCTTACTACAAAGAAACGGGGAAAGCTCCTTCCGTGCAATTTGCACAACGGGAAACAGTCCGAAAACGTACGCATGCGTACCAGGTTGTTGAGAACGCCTCAGGCGATCAGCGCGGATTTTTACCTCATCCGGATGCATTACAAACTGTTCCGGAGCGCAACCGCGCATCAGAGGAATTTGTTTATTTGCGTGCAAAACAAAGTGAAATACTGAAAGTTCCTGATGCTGTCGGGATTTTCCCGGTTACCTTTTCAGTGGCATCTGCTCCTGTTGATTCCCTTCATCCGCAGAATCCCGCGAGAACGCTTGTCAACAAAGACTCAATTATAGTATGCGATACCCTTGTTTTCAAGGCCGGCAACATCCTGCTTGCCAAAGTTATTGAAATTGGGGTAAATGAAGTCAAGTACCGGGAGTGTGAAAACCTTTCTGGTCCGCTCATATCCATATTGAAATCAGATGTGTTCATGATCAAATATCCCAATGGTACAAGGGATTACTTTGATCAGGAGGCTCCGGTTATCCGCGCGGAAACCGTAGACCAAAAAGCTCCGGAACAAGTGATCAGGAAATCTGAAGGTTTGGGAACAGCCGGATTCATTGCCGGTTTGCTTGGATTGTTTATTGCAGGCATTCCACTGGGGATATTTGCCATTATTGCAGGTTCTATAAGCATTGGAAAAATCAACCGGTACCCTGAAAAATATAAAGGCAAGGGTTTGGCCACAGCCTCTGTTATTATTGGCTTGATCGATGTAATCGGAATGTTGCTTTTATTGTCGAGTATGTAAGGATCCCTGTTGAGATATTTTTTTGAAATTCCATGAAGAAGTACCTGGCTGAAATTACCGATTATGAAAGCTTAGTGGATGTATACGATGAGCTCCCTTTATGGTCGGCACCATTCGGACTCAAACTGCTTGATTTCATCAAATACAGGCCCGGTCATGCTGAATCATTATTTTATCCGCCTTGCATTCATGGAATCGTGGGTTAAGCTGCTGCCCTCAAACAAAAGAGAGCTGGTTTTCGACAAGGTGGAAAGTATACTTAATGAAAAAGCCGGCCTGCTAGGAGAAATGACGTTGAGCATACCCTTTGTAATTATTAATGCCATTCGTTGCAGTTGAGGTTACTTTCAAACGGTCTGTCGGAAAAGCTACACGGGAATCAGTGTAACAGTTTTTTTCATAAATTAGAACATGATAATATTTTTATAAACCGTCTTGATGCATGGAAGGTAAAGAAAAACCCTTTAAAGCCAGGGATGACAGGTTTTATGAACAGATTGTAAGCGCAGCCAATGTTGTTATTGTGCGATTCGACAGCAACTTCCGGATCACTGATTTCAGTGGCAGTTCAGAGAAGGTGTTTGGGTTCAGGAAAAATGAGGTTATTGGGAAATACCTTATGGAAACCATTGTTCCTGAGCAGGAAAGCACAGGCAGAAACCTTAAGGAATTAATGGTCGACATTGTTCGGAATGCCCGGGAACATAAATACAACATCAATGAGAATGTTACCAAAAACGGAGAACGGATTTGGATGCAATGGTATAATAGCGAATTAAAGTCTGAATCCGACAATGAGTATGAAATACTTTCTATTGGGATTGATATATCTGATAAGGTTGAGGCAGAGAAAAAACTTAAGGAGAGTGAGGAACGTTTCAGAATGCTTTCAGAACTTACTTTTGAAGGAATTCTGATCCATAAAAACGGCATTATTTTAGACTGTAACCTTTCATTAGAGAAGCAGATCGGATACTCCAGAACGGAATTGATAGGCAAAAACCTTTTTGAACTGCTTGTTCCTGAAAAGTACCACACGATTATACGGAACATGATCACAGAGAAGGAGGCAAGTTACGAAGCAGAAGCCATCCACAAAAACGGGAGTGTGATTCCCATCATGATCGAAGCTGCTAATACACTTTATAAGCAGGAGGATGTTCGGGTTGTGGCTGTAAGGAACATCAGCGAGCAAAAGAAGATAAATAAAGCGCTGTTTCAAAGTGAACAACGTTACCGCGAGCTTATAAACCACATCAGTGCAGCGGTACTTGTTCATGCACCTGACAAACGGATTGTGCTTTGTAATGATATTGCAACTGAAATGCTGGCTTTGTCAAAAGACCAAATCGTTGGAAGAACATTGCCCAACCTAGGAATCGTGTTGCTTAACGAAAACGGAAATATACTTGTGGCCGATGATTACCCTGCATACAGGGTGATCTCGGATCTGAGACCACTCAAGGGGATGATTGTTGGAATTAACAATCACAAAAACGAAAACGTGGACTGGATGCTGGTAAATGCATTCCCCTTCTTCAATACTGCAAATGAACTTATTGAGGTTATTGTAACCTATGTAGACATTACCGATCTGAAAAATGCACAGGCGGCTTTGCGTTCTCAGGCTTTGGAATTGAGCACACTCAACAAAGTTGGCCGCGAAGTCAATTCCAGCCTTACCATGAACCAGGTGACCAAAGCCTCACTCAAGGGAATCATGAATGCCATAAAGCCCGATCTTGCTATGATATATCTTAATATGGGCAGCCAACTTATGCTGAATGATTATACTTTCAAGGCAAAAGGCAAAATTGAAGTCCCTCAACTCATTCCTGAAGAACATTTTTTTGATTCCAAAGAATCGGGATATAATACCATTTTTATCCAGGATATGGTTGACGAAAAGGGTGAGGGATGGAATTTGCTGCGAAAGACAGGAATGACCTCATTCGCCCTGCTTCCTCTTAAACAGGGTGAGAATCTTTTGGGAATAATCGGGATTGCTTCAGAAAAAAAGCGCAGCTACAGAGACCAGCAGGTTTTTTTGGAAACTGTATGCAACGAAACAGCTATTGGAATTCAAAATGCAATGCTTTTTGAACAGGTGAAGTCACATGCAGATGAACTTGAAATGCAGGTTAAGGATAGAACCCGTGAATTGTCGGAATCTGTTGAACGGCTTCAGGAACTGGACAAGCTGAAATCTATTTTTCTGGCCAGTATGAGTCATGAACTCAGAACCCCGCTCAATTCTATAATTGGATACACCGGAATCATGCTCATGGGTATGACCGGTAAGCTGTCTGATGAGCAGCATCAACAACTGAGTCGTGTAAAAAACAATGCAAAGCATTTACTGAGCCTTATCAATGATATATTGGATATCTCCAAAGTTGAAGCAGGCCATGTGGAACTGAATATTGAAGACATTAACCTTTCCCGACTAGTTAAAGAAACTGTGGATACTGTTCATATAAAAGCTGCCGAGAAGGGCATCGAAATCCATACCGATATTCCCGGGGACCTGGTCATCAGAACAGATCTCCGGAGAATCACCCAGGTGATTCTGAACCTGTTGAGCAATGCCGTGAATTATACCGACAAAGGCGGAATTTGGGTAAAAGCAACACTTCTGAACAAGAATAAATTCAGGCTTTCTGTGATTGATACCGGAGCAGGTATCCCCGAAAGCGAGATTTCCAGACTTTTTCAGCCCTTTCAGCAGATTGATCTTTCACTCACCAAGAAAAACAAGGGAACCGGGCTTGGTTTATACCTTTGCCGAAAGTTATTATCCTTGCTTGATGGAGCGGTTTTTGTTAAAAGCAAACCCGGGAAGGGAAGTGAGTTTTATTTTGAAATGCCTGTTAAAATATGACCGATATGAAACGTGTGTTAATTATAGAGGACAATGACGATAACCTTTATCTGATCCGGTTTATCCTGGAAAATAACGGACTTGAAGTTTTAGCCGCCAGTACAGGCAGAGAAGGCTTTGAAATGACATTCAGTGAAAAACCTGATCTGGTGTTGATGGATATTCAGCTTCCGGATATTAACGGACTTGAAGTAACCAAAATGATCCGGAATGAAGCATCATGCAAGTCAATACCAATTGTAGCCATTTCCTCCTATGCAATGACTGGCGACAGACAGCATGCTCTTGAAGCTGGATGTTCCGGTTATGTTGAAAAACCTATTGACCCGGAAACTATTATGAATATCATTTTTGAATACCTTTGATAGAACCCGACTTAATGAAATATCTCAGCTGATGAGAATACTAGTTGTTGACGACAATCTGGAAAACCTGGAAATGATGACGATTCTGCTGAAGAGCAGAAATTACCAGGTTCAGCAAGCACAACACGGACAGGAAGCGCTTGAAATTCTTGAAAACGAGAATTTTGACCTGATTATTTCAGATATCCTCATGCCCGTGATGGATGGTTTTCAGTTTTGCAGGGAGTGCAAAAAGAATGACCGGCTGAAGCATATTCTTTTTGTTTTCTATACCGCCACATATATTGATAAGAAAGATAAAGAATTTGCGCTCTCCCTGGGAGCTTATCGTTTTTTAATCAAGCCCATGGAACCCGAAGCCTTTTTGCAGGCTGTCGGAGAATTCGAAGAAGTTTTGCAATCAGGGAAAGTAAAGCCCGAAGTTTCATCAGAATCAAATGAAAGGGAAATTTTCAAACTATACAGCGAACGCCTTGTTAACAAACTTGAGAAAAAAAGTCTTGATCTGAAAAAGGAAATAGAGAAACACAAGATCACAGAGAAAAGACTGAAAGAAAGTGAGGAGCGATTTATGCTGGCAGTTGAAGGCACCAAAGATGGATTGTGGGATCTTGATGTAATCTCCGGTAAAGCTTTTTTTTCGGATCGTTATTGGGAAATGCTTGGGTATTTGCCAGGAGAACTGGAACCTGATTTTGAGACCTGGAAAAACTTAATTCATCCCGATGATAAGGAAATGGCCATTAAAACGGTAGATGAATACCTCAGTCAAAAAAGAAAGATCTACGAGTCGGTTTTCCGGATGCGAACCAAAGAAGGAAATTACCTGTGGATTAACTCGCGTGGAAAGGCTTTGCTTGACGAAACAGGCAGACCATATCGTTTTATCGGATTTCATACCGATGTTACCAGAAGCAAGGAGCAGGAGTTGGAGCTGATAAAAGCAAAGGAAAAAGCGGAGGAATCAGACAGGTTAAAAACAGCATTCCTGAACAATATCTCCCATGAGGTGCGAACTCCAATGAATGGAATGCTGGGATTTATTGAATTGCTCAGAAATACAGACGTGAGTACTGCTGTTATTGAGCAGTATTCAGAAGTCATCAGGAGAAGCAGCAACCGGCTGCTGGCGATTATTACAGATATTGTTGAAATTTCAAGGATTGAAGCCGGGCAGGTCACCCTGAGTATTTCAAGTGTTGATATTGACCTGTTGATCAATTCGGTCTTTAATTCTTTTGTTGATCAAATGGCAGACAACACAAAGGTAAAAATCAGTTTATCATTGCACCCCACAATAAAGAATTGCCGATGCATCACCGATGGTGAAAAACTTACCGGGATTCTGAAAAGACTTGTGGAGAACGCGATCAAGTATACCCCTGAGGGATCAATAGAAATTGAATGTGAGATAAAAAATTCTGACACACTTGGATTCGCAGTTAAGGATACCGGCCTGGGCATACCAAAGGAATATCATGAGCTCATTTTTGAAAATTTCAGAAAAGCTGAAAATATTTCATCGCTGGAACTGGGCGGAACTGGCCTCGGATTGTCTATTTCCCGCGCATTGGTTAAGTCGTTGGGCGGAAGAATATGGCTTGATTCTGAACCCGGCAGGGGATCTGCTTTTTATTTTTCTATACCCTATATACCGGTATCCGTAAACAACCCAGTCAAAGAATAATCAATTGACAAGGTTGCCTGCTAACTGATTCGCGATGCGATACCCCTAATACCAAATCCTGATATAATTCAACAACTTTTTCTACTTTTACAAAAAACCGCTTCATGTCTCCATCGCTTAAATACGGCAAGCAGCAACTGAAACTGAACATCCCTGCCCAAGCTGTAAAGCCTGAATTCAGAGAGCCTGAATATGAGATTGATAAGGAATCTTTTATACAGGATCTTCTGAAATTTCTGCCCAATGACCCGTTGAAATACAAGGAAGTAGCGGTTGTTATTTCTGACAAAACCAGGTTGTGCGGTTATCCGCAATACCTGCCCTGGCTTACTGAAGCGCTCATCGGCCGGGGAGCTTCACCCAGGAGTATTTGCTTCTATATTGCCTATGGAACCCATTTACGCCAGTCGGAGGATGAGAGTTTTGAAAGTTATGGTAAAACCTACCGGGAATTCCGGTTTGTACACCACGATTGTTCGGATGAAAGTGCCTTTAAAGATTGCGGAACTACAAAAAGGGGAACTCCTGCCCTGGTTCGTAAAGAGATATTCAGCAGCACGCTGCTGATCACCTTTGGCGCCATTTCACACCACTACTTTGCCGGTTACGGAGGTGGAAGAAAGCTGCTGTTTCCCGGATTGGCATCGAGAAAAGCGGTATACCATAACCATGGACTTTTCCTCGACCGGCAATCGCGGTCGCTTGCTTCGGGATGCCAGCCCGGCAAACTCAATGGCAACCCGCTGGCAGAAGATCTGCAAGAAATTGATGCCCTGATGCCTCCGAAGATATCCATTCATGGCATTCTGAATGCATCAGGCAAGGTGTGCCGGTTGCTGGTGGGCAACAGCTATGAGCATTTCCTGGATGCCTGCAGGGTAAACGACAGCTATTACCGGTACGAAGGCAGGGATGTATACGATATGGTGGTGGCCTCAAGCGGCGGATACCCCAAGGACATCAATTTCATTCAGGCGCACAAGTCGGTTCACCATGCCGCAGCCTTTGTAAAAGACGGAGGCAGGCTCATCATGCTCTCTGAATGCATTGACAAGATCGGATCAAATTACTTCATGAAATACCTCGAGGCGGGAAGCTTTGAAGCTGCCTTTTCCATGCTTGAAAACAACTATGAAGGCAATGGCGGAACAGCGCTTTCCATGATGCTGAAAGCCAAACGAATTCAGATTTACATGTTGACCTCACTCGATGAAGCCGCATGCAAAAATCTTGGCGTAACCAAAATTCAGCAAGAAGACATACAAAAACTCATTGATACCGAAAAAGGAAGCATAGCCTTGCTTCGGAATGCAAGTATCCTGATAAAACAAACCTGAAAACCAAAATAATGAATTGCCTGCTTTTATGCCCGGCATAAAAAACACCTGAAGTTATAAATCTTTACTATATGAAATTAATGATCAATCGAATAACCTGGGCAGTGCTGGCGCTGCTTTTAGTAATGGGTGCCTGCAAAAAAGCATCCGAAGTACAACCAATTGTTAATCTTCCGCGCAGTGCTCCTGAAGCTGAAGGTGTTTCTTCCGAAGACATCATGCGCTTCCTGGATTCTGCTGCTGTGAGCCCCCATGAATTTCACAGCCTCATGATTGTGCGACACGGCAAGGTGGTTGCTGAAGGCTGGTGGGCACCCTACCGTTCCGACCTGCGGCACACCATGTATTCCACCAGCAAGAGTTTTACTTCCACAGCCGTTGGATTTGCCGTTACCGAAAAGCTGATTACAGTAAATGACAAGGTGGTTTCATTCTTTCCCGAAGATCTGCCCGACACGATCAGCCCCTACCTGGCCGACCTGACCATCAAAGACCTGCTGACCATGTCGGTTGGCCAGGATCCCGATCCTACGTCATTCGTCCCTTCAGCCGATTCAAACTGGGTGAAGTCATTTCTGGCCCTGCCCATCCTCAACAAACCGGGTACCAAATTCCTCTACAATTCCATGGCTACCTACATGCTATCGGCCATAGTTCAGAAAGTTACCGGAGAAAAGGTGATTGATTACCTGAAACCGAGGCTCTTTGAACCCCTGGCTATTGAGGGAATGGCTTGGGAAGAGGACCCAAGAGGCATCAATACCGGAGGTTGGGGCCTTCGGGTAAAAACCGAAGACATGGCTAAATTCGGACAGCTTTACCTGCAGAAGGGAAAATGGAACGGCAAGCAGATCCTCCCTGCTGCATGGGTTGAAGAAGCCACTTCCATCAAGATCGATCAGAATCCCGATTCCATTCCGCCTGAAATGGAACAGAACGAATGGAATCATGGCTACTGCTACCAGTTCTGGCGCTGCAGAAACAATGCCTACCGGGCCGACGGCGCCTTCGGTCAGTACATTTTTGTAATCCCCGATAAAGATGCCGTGATTGCCATAACCTCGGAATCACCCGACATGGGAAGCGAAATGGAACTGGTGTGGAAATTCCTGTATCCGGCGCTTAGAGATGAGAAGCTGCCTGATAATCCGGAAATGGCCGGCAGGCTGAAGGAAAAACTGGCCAGCCTGGCACTGCCTGTTCCCAATAAGGGCGTTGCTCCACAACTGGCACAGGAAATCTCCGGAAAAACCTTTACAATGGAAGACAATGCATTCATGGCAACAGCCTTGCAGTTTACCTTTGCAGGTGACAGCTGCATTCTGAACACAACATCCGCCGGTAAAGAAATTGTCAATGTATTTGGGGCCGGCCGCTGGATTAAAGGTGAAACACTCATGCCGGGCCCCAGCCTGCTGGGCTCTGCCAGAAATTTGCCTCCTGCTAAAGTCGTTAGTGCATATGGTTGGGAAGGCGATACCCTTAAACTGACGATGCGGTTTATCGAAAGTCCGCATACCCAGTATTTGTCATGCGCTTTCAGTAAGGACAAGGTGCTGGTCAACATCAAACCCAGCAACAATCCCAACATAAACATCCCTCCGTTAAAAGGAGTTGTTAAAAACTGATTGTTGATACCCCGGCAGTGAAAGATGAAAAAAATTCTGAGTGAAATACTGGATTATCACCGGAGGTATTTTCATCTTTCACTGTATATTGCCATCGCCCTCTTTCTGGCAGTTCTCATTGCCTTCAACTACCTGTTCGACTTCGAGGATGATTACATCGACAAATTGCCTCAGGCCGGAAGAATGATTGGTTTGTTCCTTTATCAGGGACTTCCTTACCTGGTAATTTGTCTGCTGCTCTATATTTTCAATTTACAACGCACCTGGATCAAAAGCCGCGGATTCTGGCTTCGCTTTATTGTCGGGTTTCTTATCCTGGCATTCAGTCGTTCTTACACCCGTCACCACTGGCTTACGCAATTGTTTTCGGGGATCGACCTGGTTTTTGCCCGCCATGTGATGCACAACCTGTGGAAGTTCTTCACCCTGATGATTCCCCTGGTTGTTTTTTACCTGATTGCCGACCGGCACAAAACCACCCGATTCTATGGCCTGGTATTTAACCGGTTTTCAGCGCGCCCTTATTTCATCATCCTGGGAATTGCCCTGGTTTGCATTCTTATAGGAAGTTTCTTCAGGGATATCCAGGATTACTACCCGCTGTTTTACCGGTACCGGGGGCATGTTTTTGCCGAAGCCAACAACTGGCCGCTATGGACCGCGATTCTTACCTACGAGATTCCCTATGCGCTTGATTTCATCAATGTGGAATTCTTTTTCAGGGGATTTCTGATAGTGGGGTTTACCCGGTATCTCGGCCCCCATGCCGTATTGCCCATGGTGGCAGCCTATTGTGCCCTGCACTTTGGAAAACCCATGACTGAAGCCATCAGCTCCATTTTTGGCGGCTATATCCTGGGCGTGATCTCTTACCACTCACGCACCATCTGGGGAGGAGCCATCATTCATGCCGGAACGGCCTGGGCTATGGAAATTGTGGGGTTTCTGTGGCGACTGGCCTGACGTTATGTGAAGGTTAACTATCTTTGCAGCCATAAATTCGTTTACATGAATATTTTCCGTATGCTGCTTATTTTTCTTGTTTTTATTGCCCTGAACGTATACCTCTTTGTAAGGGGTTGGCAGGCATTGCCTGATTTGGCATGGCTTCGCCTGGCTTATTCCGCAATATTTGTTTTTGCAGTGGCGTCCAATTTCCTGGCCATATTCCTGGGGAACCGCTTGCCTGTATGGCTTGCTTCGCTGTTTGAGCATGTGGGGGGGTATTACATGATCCTGTTTATCTTTCTGCTTGCCGGAACCCTACTTGCCGATTTGCTCCGCCTGGGCAACCATTACTTTCATTTTTATCCTGAATGGGTAATCCAACATTATGCACGCGTTCGCTTCCTCTATTTTGGCGGACTTTTGCTGGTTTTGCTGGCCATTTCGGTTATCGGCTATTACCGGTTCTGGAATCCGGAGGTGGTGGAACTGACACTGGAAAGCAGCCGCACTAATGGCAACACCAATGGCCTGACCATCATAGCAGCCAGTGACATTCACCTGGGGAATGTGATCCGCAAAGGCCGGCTTACCAAATGGGTGGAGCTCATCAACAGCCACCAGCCCGACCTGGTACTGCTGGCCGGAGATATCTTCGACCACAACATACGTGCAGTTGAGGAGCAACAAATGGATACAGAACTTCTGAAACTGAAAGCCACTTACGGAGTATATGCGGTACCGGGCAACCACGACTACTATGCCGGAATCGACAAAGTAATGGCGTATCTCAAACGTTCGGGAGTCAGAGTGCTGCGCGACAGTGCGGTGATCATTGACAACCGCCTTGCCATTTACGGACGCGACGACCAGACCAACCACAACAGAAAATCGCTTCAGGATCTGCTCAATAGCCTCGAAACCGACCTGCCCCGTGTGGTGCTGGATCACCAGCCGGGCAGTATGAATGAATCGGTAAAACACCTGATTGATTTACACATATCGGGCCATACGCACAACGGGCAGATTTTTCCCATCAACAAGGTAGTATCCCGGATTTATGACCTGCCCTATGGCTATAAAAAATCAGGGAAGACGCACCTGTATGTTTCCTCGGGACTGGGTTTGTGGGGTGCTCCCATCCGGTTGGGGACACAGTCGGAGATTGTCAAAATCAGGTTTGTGCCGGAGTAGTGCCGGCCCTGCCGGCAGGCCTGTCGAAGTGCGACTTACTGAATCGGTAAGATCGGTTCAGGGCATTATTCAAACCTGCCGGCTGGCTTTAGCCAAGAGAAAAGAGATGGGCATGAATATTGTATTTTTTCAATAGCCCCTGGCTTCAGCCAGGGGAAATCAATTAGGG
>JAFGOR010000080.1 GCA_016926375.1 Bacteroidales bacterium | reverse complement strand
TATAACATTTAGCACAAAAAACATTCAACCATTCATTGACAATACAATTGAAGATTCTCTCTTTGAATACATAGGAGGAACATGTAAAGGCGTAGATTTTAATCCGATTCAAGTTGGCGGATACCGTGATCATGTTCACGTATTGTGTCAGCTGAAATCCTTGCTATCGCCCTTTCAGGGCTTTTGGTGATTAACGATAATTAAGATAGGGCGTTGCCCTATCCTGTTGCTTTTGCCCTTTCAGGGCATCTATACAATTTTACATACAATAAAGTAAGGTTATTTAAAGGAGTATTATGAATTTATTCATACAGGGTATAAGCTTCAAATATACAGAATATCTGCGCTATACAAATATTAGCTTGGCGGCTATGCCGCCAGCGGGGGACATCGTTATGTTCATCCTTAGCTGTAATAGTAATGAGGCATACATTTGCTAATTAACTTTATTTCACCAAAAAATTGTCGAATGTGTAGGTAAACAGGATTTCATGCGAGCCCCAGGTGTTACCTCTGACCGCTGAAAGCGGCAGGTCGTAGGCATAGCCTATGAACAGATCGGGGTTTTTATAACCCACCTGAAACGACAGCGCATCTTCGGTGCGGTACGATAGGCCAAAATTGACCATGTCTTTGTAAGTGGCCAAAGCATTGATATCGGCCTGGAATATACCTGCTTCAACAAATTTCAGCAATACAGAAGGCTCGATTATAAAGTCAGCGCCTGCCTCAAAAATATAACCGCCATGCAGGTAGTAATGTCTTACCTGCTTTTCCTGAATGATTTCATCCGACTTCAAATCGATGTTGCGCTGAAATAATTGCGGTGCCGAAATGCCTACATAGTAGTTGGTTCCATACAGATAAGTACCGAATCCGGCATCGGGCACAAACATTTGTTCATCTCCCAGAAAAGCAGGGTCCTCAGGATTTTCGTAAGTCATTTCAGCTTTATTCAGTTTAAACTGATAAGCCAACAACGACAAGCCTAATGCAAGCTTAGTGTCTCCGCTACCCAACGAAATGTGATAGCTGTACGTGGCTTCCAGTCCGGTTTTCCGTAATGGTCCTGCCTGGAAATTGAACACCCTTGCACCCACACCCATATTCTGGGCTACTTTCATATTGCCCGAAAGATACTGGACCGATGGTGTATTGTCCATGCCTGCCCACATTTTCCGGTACGAAAGCGAAACCGGTAAACGGTCGGATGCACCTGCGGCTGCCGGGTTAACCAGGTAGTGATTCATGTTGTACAGGCTGAAATTCGGTATCTGCTGACCTGAAGTTTCAGTAATCACTGCCATGAGCAAAAGAACTCCGCAGATTGCCTTAATCATATGCTGTAGTCTTCCGGTTTTCATAATCGCATTCATGACAGGTTATTTAACAATACTTACATCACCACTCAGCACATCGGAACCATCTCCGGGGTCAATCACATAGTAATAAGTGCCCGCAGGAAGGTCATTCCCGTTATAAGTTCCGTCCCATGGCTCGGCGTATCCTTTGGAACTGAATACTTCCTTACCCCAGATGTTGAAGATCTTCACATCTAAATTTGGAAAACCTGCTGCATTGCCAATGTTCCAGACTTCATTAATGCCGTCGTCATTCGGACTGAAGGCGCTGTAAATCACCAGTCCGCATACTTCAGGCCGGGTTAAAACAGCGGCTACGTTTTCGGAGATGCAACCTTCATCATCTCTCACTACCACTGAATAATTTCCTTCGGCAAGCGAGCCTATGGTTGAAGTGCCAACAAATGATGTTCCTCCGTCAACCGAGTATTCATAAACTCCTGTTCCTCCCGAGGCAACAATGGCAATTGAGCCGTCATTGATGCCGGCACAGGTCAGGTCGGTTTCAGTAACCTGGTCCGCTTTTACCGTATCCAGTGCAATCAGCGTTACAGGAATTTCTTCTGAAAGGCAGTCGTTATCATCCGTAACCACAATAACATAATCTCCGGCCGCCAGGGAACCTGTAGAATCTTCGGCACTGAAGCTGTCTCCTCCGTCAACAGAGTATTCATAAACACCGCTGCCTCCTGTGGCATCAATGGAAATGGATCCGTTATCGATACCCAGACAGGTGGCATCGGTTAAATTATAGGTGGCTTTTACAGTATCAATTACAGCAACTGATACCGGCAAAGTTACAGAAGCACAATTGCTTTCATCTCTGATGGCCACTATATAATCTCCGCCCGTAAGACTGTTAAGCACATTTGATGTTCCAAAGGTCACTCCGTTATCGGAAGAATATTCAATGGTCCCGGTTCCACCCTGCGCGTTAACGGTAATCAAACCATCTGATTTACCCAGGCAGGAAACATCGGTAATATCCACACTAACAATTTCAAGCGGTTCCGGATCAGCAAGAAAAAAGGTATCAACGAGTGTGCAGTAATTCGCATCATTCATGGTGAGAATATACCTTCCTACAGGAATACCAGTGTTGAACCTGGTGAAAACATTATTGTCCCACAAAAATTCATAGCCCGGACCGGTTCCGCCAACAGGGGTAATCACGATTGATCCGTCGGACAAACCGGGGCATGAAGGATGGGTTACTACTGCAGTGTATGAAAGCTCATCGGGTTCATTGATGATTACGGCTGTGGTCATGGAGCATTGATTGCTGTCGGTTACCGTTACATTATAGGTGCCTGCACCCAGGTCATAAGCGGTCGGCGTGGTCTGGGTTCCGGGATCGTCCCATACAAAATCGTAGTGAGGGTAGACCGGAGAAGGCAATCCGCCGGTAACATTGGCCGTAACGTCAACCGAGCGATCGCCATGGCAAAGTATGGTGCCTGAAATTACCGGGGTAATCCAAAGACCGGCCGGCTGCGTTAATGTTTTTCCATCCTGCACAGTACAGCCGAATAAATCAGTTACGGTTACGGTATAGTCACCGGCAGCCACATTCACCAAATCTTCACCATTATAGCCGTTACTCCAGGCATAGGTGTAGGGAAGTTTTCCGCCTGAAACAGTGAGGTTGATCACGCCTGAATTGTCACTGGCACACCGCAGGTCTTGTGAGGTCAGGTTGATGGTAAGCGCTGCAGAAGGACTGCTGATCACGGCTTTGGTTGGAAGCGACTGCTTCAGGGCACCATCGGTTACGGTTACATAGTATGTGCCTGGAGCCATATTGTTCCTGGTGGCAGCGGTTCTGGCTGTAGGTTCATCATCCCATTTATAGGAGTAGGGAGGTGTTCCGTTATGAACGGTTACCGTAGCGCTTCCGTTGTTGTCGCCAAAACAGATAACATCAGTTTTGGCAGAAACCTCAGCAAACATGGTGAGGTTGTCCAGAATGGTGAAAGCGGTATCGGCAATGCATCCTTTTGCATCGGCAAGGGTTACTGCATAAACACCTACACTGTCGAGGTTGCCAATATCCTCTGAGGAAGCGGTATATCCATGGGGACCAGTCCATGCAAAGGAGGCATAAGGCGTATTGCCGCCGGTTACTTCCAGGTCAATGGAGCCTTTGCGAATATCCGGACTGATGATGTGTGTGGTATCTGAACCGGAAAAATTGAAAGGAGCAGGTTGCAATACGGTAAAATCTTCGGTGATGGTGCATTGGTTGGCATCCTTTACCTGTACTAAATAAGTACCGGCAGCGAGGCCTGTCTGGTCCTGGTTCAGCGGCACAATGCCATTACCGGTGATGGTGGTCCAGAAATAGCTGTAGTCGCCCGTTTTGGTACCACCGCTCACAGTGATGTCAATGGCCCCGTCCTGTCCGTTGTTGTAACAGGTAACCGGTGTAATCACACTGTCAATAGCCAGCGCTGCAGGCTCTGAAACAACACCCGTAATATTGGCGGTGCTGTCATTGGCGTCGGTAACGGTAACCGTATAGGTGCCGGCGGAAAGGTTATTGGCCACCGGGTCTTTCAAAGTGGCATCATGACTCCAGCTGCAGGTATACGGCGGCCTGCCAAAATAAGGCGTAACCGTGAGCATCCCATCGCTCAGCCCGTTGCACGAAACCATGCGCTCATCGGTGATGACGGCTTTGAAGGGTTGCTGGTAGATGGCGAAGAACAGGTCGCTTTTGTTGATGTTGTTGCTGGTGTAAATCTGGTCGCCGATCTGGATTTGGGGGGAGCGAAAATAGCCTGAAATATATGCTCTTGAACCCAAGTCCATTTTTACAATTTTCCCTGCATCTTCATAGTCACCAGTGCCAATAATACTAACACCAGAGATAGGATCACCTATTTGATTAAAAACCGCAAGGAAAGCATCTGAATTATTAATTCCAGTGGTACGAAGCGTATCATTATTGAAAATAATCTCATTCGTAAAAAAACCGGTAGCATAAATCACATTATTGCGGACAACAAAATCTAAATAATTGTCTTTTGCACTGCTTCCTTTACGGACAAACCATTGCATAATCCCACTTCTATTGAATTTACCTATATATGTGTCAGATCCTTCTGCATTTCCTGAATAGGTATTGATTAAGGATTCAGTTGAATCAACGTAAATTTCTGGACTAGTATAATTTCCTAAAAAGTATATATTATTAAATTCATCAGTAGCCAATGATCTTATACTTTCGGCATTTTGCCCTCGTATTATTCTGACCCATTGTCCATTCCCTTGTAAGTCAGTTTTGTAAAGAAAAGCATCAAAAGCAGCTGTATAACTAGTTATTGTTCGAACATCAAAAATTAGACTGCCCTGATAATATCCTCCAAAAAAATAAGAATCATCAGTTGTGGCAATCTTAATAATTCGATTTAGATTATTTGTCCCTAAGATATGTTTAGACCAATTGTGGAATCCATTAAGATCAAATTCTGCAATAAAATTTGATGTAAATCCATTGGTTAAAAATGTATCCTTATCAGCTATTGAACTACCAATAATTAAACTATCTTTAAAAGCGCCGCAAAGAATTAATTTTTCATTAAAATATTTTATATCTAAGGTAGTCTCAAATCTTGATGATGAGCCTATTTTTTTTGCCCATTGCAAGGTTCCATTTAAATCATATTTGGCAAGAAAAATATCACCAGTTGTCCCGGATGAAATTAATGAATCATTTGCGGAGAATTTGCAATTATTATAAAATGTACCTGTAACATAAACATAATTATCATCTGTTGTAATTCCTCCTTCGATTTCAATACTTTTACCGCCTATATGTTGGTTCCATATTATGTTACCTTGCGAATTTATTTTTGTTATAATTATATCTCTACTTCCACTGGATATGGCCGAAAATGGAGAATAGATTGTGTCAGTAAAAATGGATAAAATATATGTGTTATTTTGATTGTCCATTGTTGAATATTTCGGTTCAACACTAGATCCTAATATTGTTGTGGACAATAGCCAGTCTTGAGATTTAATGTTACATAGTAACACCAGCAGGCAAAAAGAAGTAAGTATTATTCTCACTATACACCTCCTGTACTATAAGCTCCTTCATAAACATCCTCATCCTCTTGAAATTCATCTCCATTCAAGGTCTCTTTAAAATCCAAGATATAGAAATCAGGAGGACTATAAAGCTTTTTTTCTGTATTTTCTTCAATTTTCATATTTTAAATTTTAGGCTACTTTTAAAAGATGGATAGTTTTCATAGATTGGGTTAATGATAAATATTCAAAAGTACCCTCAACAATGAGAGATGCATGAGCACATCTTTTCCCAAAGGAGTTCTCAAAAACTGAAAGAATAATTTCACTATCAACATCAAAATTTCTATATAGATAACGTGCAGTTATTACCTTATTCAGACAGGTCATTTGCCAAGGAATTATTTTCTCTAATCTCGAAATGCTTTTAGTTATTAGTTTTTGATAATTATCAAAATCACTTTTAATAGTATGGTAAGATGATGATTTAGTTTTAAGTAAGTGTATATATAGTTTTAAAGGAAATAACTTGATGATAAAATAGAATAGAAAAGATATAAGCAATCCCTTTATCAAAACAGACTTCTCTGTTCCTGGTAATTTTAAAAATTTATGTATGTAAAAAAATGATTTCATAAATTCTCTTGATGTTTACCAGGAATCACTTGAGTGATAATAGTTTCTTATCCAGGAGCTTTTCCAAAAAATGAATTGAATCAGTTTTGGCTTGTTCGGCATCTATATTAAATTCTTGTGTAATTTTAACTAAAAGATCTTTAAAGGTACTAGGGCGTTCAATTAAAGCCCAGATGCGACTACCAACTATATTCATCCCATAATATTCCCCGTTTTCAATGGATAGCATCACTACTTCCCCGTCAATTTCATTGAACAGCAGGTCGTTTCTTCGTTGTATGATGGTATCAGGCCCTATTTCCTTCTTTTTGCCAAGCAGTCCCATTCCTTCACACTGATTACAATAATGTTAAAGTTATGTAAATATACTAATATTTATTCAGATTCCGGATGACTTATTAACAACTGGTCGTTGATTGCATTCAACATTTCGCTGGTGATTATTTCTCCAACAGGCCGCATCAGCAGGTGAACTGGTACCTTTTGGGCCAGTTGGTTCACCAGTACAAAGTGGTTTTGTTCCAGCCCGGTATGGGGTATGCCGCGGAACAGGTAGGTGTACTTTTTGAGTGCCTGGAATTTGTCGACTCCGGTTAGCCTTTTAATTTCAATTCCGGGCTTATTTTGAGGAAGTAAAATGAACACCTGGTGAATTGCAGCCGGCTGGTTACTGTAATTAACTATCGGAAGGTAGTATTTCAGTTCCTCGTTTTGAACCGGTGTGAGTCCTGTTGCTTCAATACCTACATGTTGCAGGCTGTCGGCCCAGATTTTCAGGGTGGGGAATGCCGGTCGGATGGCAGGTTTTTCGCTGGTGAATTCAACCACGGAAACATCATCGGCTACCAGCTTAGCCCCGGCAGAAATGAGCGCTGCGGCGATGGTTGATTTTCCGGCACCAGAACGGCCGGCAAACATAAGGCATTTGTCTTTGTAAATTACCGTACTGGCATGCAGCGGAAGCAGCCTGCGCTGGTGCATGATGGCGCCAAAGGCCATGCCCACAATATAAGCCGACAGGTTGTTGTCGGATGGATTAACAGCAGATTGAACCACTATTTCCTTTCCATTAGCAATATATAGATTTCCCACTTTGGCTGTTGTCAGCAGGAATTCATGGGCATTCGACTGGTAAAACCTGGTTTGGTTGATTGCGTTCTCCAGGTTTTCCGGTACTTCTCCCACCCTAATCACCACATCGGGTTCGTCAGCCAGTGCGGGTTCAAAACCGGTTACCCTAATCTGCGATGCAATATGCAATCCGTAAGCTCGGTAATAATATGGAAAGGGCTGTGACATGGGGTAAAAGTAGTAAAAATAACCATGGTCGTTGGAGAATTCTGAATTCACAAAAGCTGGTTATATGTACATGTCTAAAATAACTATATTAGCCAACCATCTAATCATTTAAAAGTGTCTGCCATATTCGGCATAATTGATACCACACCGGGAGCGAAGACCATATTCACTTCAACAAGTGTATATACAAGGGATAAATGGACTCTTGTTGCTGATGTATCGTTTTACAAGATTTCCGGAAGCACCGATGAAAATTTAAGAAAGTTGCTCGATAGCTGGCTAAATTCAGGGGTTAATTGTGTTAAGGAACTGTACGGCGATTTTGCATTTGTCATTCATAACAGTGAAACCGGTGAGATTTTTTGCGCTCGTGATCATTTTGGGGTACGGCCTTTCTTTTACTCCTTCACCGGAAACCGGTTCATTTTCGGATCTCTGCTGGATTCTGTTGTTTCGGCCATGAAAAATAAACCTCATGTCCGGCATGAATACCTGCTTAATACACTGATCACCGCAAAAGAAGAAAAGCATTTAACCCCCTTCGAAAACATATACCGGTTAAAGCCCGGACACTATTTACATTACAGCAACAACAACACAGCAATCCATTCATACTGGCAACTGGCTCCGGAAAAAAGGATTATTCTGAAAAATGAAAACGAATACACGGAGCTGCTGCAAGAAAAACTTGTTGAAGCCGTGAAAATGCGGTGCAGAGATGTTGAACGGCCCGGAAGCGAATTGAGTGGGGGACTGGATTCATCGGCTGTTACAGGTATCGCTGCCAGGTATTGCAATGAAAACCATACCGTCCTGCATGCCTACTCGAATGTGTTCCCTCAGGGAACAGACATGGAGATCAAGGATGAGCGTGAATTCATTCAGAAAATGGACGGATTCGCACCTTTTAATCTTCATACCATTGATCACCTGAGCAGAAATATCACTGAATTACTACAGTATATTATTGGTTTTCAGGGATGTTACATACAGCAAAATTTCAGCGTTTTATGCGATGCGCTTTATCAGGCTGCCGGCAGGGATCAGGTACAGGTGCTTCTTTCAGGTTTCGGAGGAGATGAAATGGTTTCCGCCCGAACTTCGGTACAATGGAATGAGCTCATACGAAACAGAGAATGGCGAATAATCTGTGAAGAACTGTTCCATAATGGGGTTACTCCAAGGAACCTCTTCAGGACTGCGCGATTGCCAATAAATTACCTGAAATGGTATTTAAGAAGAGGCGGTTACACAACCGGTGTTTTTACCAGGGAATTACTGGATAAGCGGTTTTCTAATATTCCGCTCAATCCGGATTTTGTGCTGGAGAATAATCTCCGGCAGCGGCTGGGAGATCAATACATACGGGAGAGACGTGATTTCCTGGCTATGCGACAGGTTGACAGGATCATGCATCCGCATCTTCCGCAGCGACTGGAATATTGTTATGCAGCAGCATCACAGTACGGAATAGAATACCGTTACCCGCTACTTGATGTGGATTTGATTGAAACCTACCTGGCCTTTCCATCATGGATAAAACAGCGTCATGGTATCAACCGTTACGCTTTCCGACAGGCAATAAAAGAATTCGTGCCTGAAGCAATCAGGCTCCGGAATGATAAATCGGGTTCTACCATTCCCCAGACGTATTACTGCTTAGCAAAGGAAGGAGATCAGATCAGGGAGCTTATAGGTAAGGCATCCCAGTCGCCTACTCTGAGTATGATATTTGATTTTTCAAAATTCCGCACATGGTACGAAAAACTGGTGAAGCGAGCCCCCGAAGATCAGAATTTCCTAATGCCCGGGGCGTTTTATAGTTACCTGATGATGATGATTTTTGAAGAGAACCAAGAGTGAAGATCTGAAAAGTGACTAGAGACAAGGGGCAAGTAAATCAAAAAGAAGGAGTTAAGAAATAGTAATGGCTGCAAGCAATGAAATAAAGATTTTTTTAAGGATTCTGAAAGGGAATGATCTTTCAGATTGCGCAACGGGTGAATGGGATGCAGTTGCACTCACCCAATTGGCAATACGGCACAAGCAGGCTTACCAGTTTTTGCAGTTCGCCAGGCAAAATGTGGGTTTTTTCCCCGGAGAGCTCATCCCGCAGATTGAAAACCATTGCCGGAAATCAGCATTTCAGTCGCTCAACCAGCTGAATGAGTTGAAGCGAATTGCAGGAAGATTGAATGACAGCGGAATTTCAAACGTTGTTATCAAAGGCCCCCAACTATCAAGAATGATTTACGGCCGTGAGGCCATGAAAGAATCGGTGGACCTGGACATCATGCTGGTGCATGGGAATGATCTTCCGGCAGTTCATACCCTGTTAACTGAAGCAGGTTACACCCGTTCGAATCTGAATGATTATCCCGGAGCCTACCGGAGAAAGCTGTTTTTAATTGCAAAACGAGAGGTATCCTATTACAATCCCGGCAACAGAATTGCCATTGACCTGCACATTCGTCCCGGCGCCAACACCTATCTTACCGAATGCCGCTTCGGTGATTTCTTTCAGCGGCTCAGGCATTATGATCTTGAAGGAACCCCGGTTACTGTATTATCCGATGAAGCTTATTTTGTTTACCTGTGTTACCACGGCGCGTTGCATCAGTTTGGCCGTCTGGCATGGCTGGCCGACATCAGGGCCTTTCTGAAGCTTAAGGCTGAGGAGATGCATTTCAACGAAATACAAGATATTGCCGGAAAGTGGCGGGTGATGAATTGCGTAGATCTGGCGCTCAGGTTGATCAAAGACTATTTTCAGGAAGAATACCTTGCTTATACTTTACCTGAATCCTGGCGATTGAATTACCTGGCCTCATGCTGTAAAAATACACTGTACCAAAAACCCGGCTATGGAATTGCGCTGTCGGGCCGCATTAGCAAAACCATTTACATCGGGTTCCTGCTTGAGGGCGCGGCTGCACGAGCCGACTGGCTATACGGAATCACCATGCGGAAATTGGTGCCACTAATGGCCAGGAAAGCCAAAGCGAATTAATTGCCGGGCGTAGTACTGAAAACTTCATTGCGCATTATTCGCTGAATCATTTTTCATTGTGGTATCTGACAGGCATACCGGCATGGATGTCATTGCTGCTTCCATGTCGTGTATCCTGTTACCGGCATGTTCATAATCCGCTTTGGTTATCACTGATGTAGCTGTTACTGCATAAAATTCTTCACCGAGGGCACTTCTTGTTTCCAGGAAATCACGGTAGTATTTTACAGCCATTTCCTTGTTGTCCATCCAGTTGTCGTAGTGCACCCCAATTTTATACAGAATGGCCGGATCACTGGGCATAAGTTCCCGGGCTTTCATCAATGCAGCCAGTGCCTCGTGGTACTTCCAATCCTTGGTGAGTGCCAGTGCCAGGTCCTGATAAACAGTGGAAAGCATGGCAATTGCCGGGGTAACCTGGTAGATGGCAGCTCTGAAGTACCGGATGTTTTCAGGCACATCATGTGCAAGTCCGAGGGCATAACACAATTCCGTATCGGTTGAATCAATGGCAAAAACCTTTTCTAGATTTATTATGGCCTTTGGGAATTCGTTCTGCTTGAAATAACTAAAACCCAGGTATTTATGAACAAAGACGGCGGTGTCGGACAAAGCTAAGGATTGCTCAAACCGGCTGATGGCTTTGGGAAAGTCTTTATTCAGGTAGTGCAGGTAGCCGCAAAGGCGCGTGACATCGCGGTTATCGGGCACGCGTTTCAGAAAGCTATCGGCTACGGCAATACCCATATCATAATCGCGCAGGTTTTTGTAGAGATTGGCCAGCCGGAATGCCGGTTGGTAATCATCGGGGGCCCAATATATGGCGCGCTTGTAAAAGAATATGGCTTCTTCATCCTGAAGCATTTTTTCACAGCACAGTCCGGTTTGTTTGAGCAAAAACACCGAAGTATCCTGACCACAAGCCCGGAGGTACAGCTCTTTGGCATTGTCGTATTGCTCTGTTGTGAAATAGCTGCCTGCCAGCAATTGCATCAGGTACCTGTTGCCGGGATTGAGCAGGAGCGCTTTTTCATAAAGCTCCCGGGGTTCTTGGTTGTTGTTCGTTGATTTGTAGCAGTCGGCCAGTTCCAGCGTGACTTTAATATTCGCAGTATCTTTTTTATACAGCAGATCGAAACAGGCAATGGCTTCAGGAAATTTTGACAGGGCTTTGAACGCTGTTGCTTTCATGTAGAGTGTTTCGGTATCCAGACTGTCGGGGTTGATTTTGCTGATTTGTAGTAGGGCGCCCTGGTAATCATAAACCTGCATCAATGTTGCGATTGAATCCTTGTTTTGGGCATTGGCCGGATGCAGGTAAATAAAAAGGCAGAGAAGGGGGAACAATTTTTTCATGGGATGATCAAAATAATTTTATGCGATGTAGAGACGCGATTAATCGCGTCTCTACGTAATTTTAATGAAATATCCGTATTTATTTTGGCAATTGAAACACTACCGGCATGACAAATTGTTGTTTCACATTTTTGCCTGATTGTTTGGCCGGTGCCCATTCAGGTGAGGAGGTAATAACCCGAGCGGCCTCCTGATCCAATGACGGATTAACGCCTCTGAGCACCTTGACATCACAGATTTTTCCCTGTGAATTCACAGCAAACTTCATGACAATTCTTCCGAAAATGCCATCCTCTTTGGCTATGGCCGGATACACCAGATGTTCCTGAACCCATAATCTGAATTGTTCAAGAGTGCCTCCCTGGAAAGATGCCGGTTGCTCAACGGCTACAAAAGCCGGTTCACCCTGCTGATCTTCGGGTGCAGTCTGAAGTTGCTTCTCCACAATAACCTGTTCCGGGCTATTCCCGGCAACCTGTTTCTTTTCTAACGAAAAAATAACAGGTATCACAAATTGCTGGGCGACTTTCTTTCCGGCATTTTCAGCCGGGGTCCATTCGGGTGAAAGTTGCATAACACGAAGTACCTCCTTATCCAGTGAAGGATCAACGCTGCGCAGTATTTTTGTATCAGTAACTTTACCATTGGATCCTACAATGAATTGCACAATTACCCTTCCGGATATTCCGTTCACTATCGCCACAGGAGGATAAACGAGGCTGGTTTGTACCCATTGACTGAATTTCTCGAGTGTTCCACCCTGGAATTGTGCCTGTTGATCAACATATATATATACATGTCCTTCAGTTGTACTGGCTCTTTCTTGAGCTTTAAAATTTGCTATCTGTTCCGGAGAAGGCGGAGTAGGTTGTACAGGTGCAGGAGTAGGCGGTGGTGGCTGAGGTGATACTACGATTTTCTCATTTTTGCCGGCTTGTTTATCCGGATCCTGCGAGTAAACATGAGTAGGGCATACTACATATCCCAAAATCATTAGTAGGGGCAACACAGTTACATATTTCAACCGGTTGCGAAATGGGGATTTTTCTTTGGTCATCATAATTAAACGGTTTTTAATGAGTGAGTAATTAAAATAACTGAAAATCCCGGGTTGAATCCCAAAAACCTGGGTCAGCAGGAGCAGCCGGTACTGGTCGATTCCGCCGTTCTGCTCCATTACGGCTTGATCGGCCAGGTACTCGTGGGTTTCTTGCATTGCCTTTTCAGTGAGATATATAAATGGATTGAACCATTGGAATATTTTA